>JAJDEH010000134.1 GCA_029259935.1 Planctomycetota bacterium | reverse complement strand
GTACCGTCGACAATCGTGCCGTTGCGAATCACTAGATCGTATGGCGCGGCGGCTTCCACGGGGACAGCCAGCCAAGCAACGAGCAGAACGCAAGATAAAACACGCATGCGAGTCTCCGCCGGGAAGGAATCGTATCGCAACGATTCTCCCACGACGGATTACCGCGTGCAACTCATCAAGAGCGCATTCATCCATTAGAGCTGAGAATGGCTGGCTGCATTGGTCGGCTGCTTTCTCCGCCCAAATCGGCCGGCGGCGTCTTAAGCCGGAACCGGGCTTTCCTTGTACTTCTCCCAGTACTCGGGCATCAGCTCTTGGACTTTGGCTTCCAGCTCTTCGTCGCTGATCGCGGTCATGCGGCCTTCGACTTCGTATTGGTCCATCACCCAGCGAGCGACTTTGTGGACCTTGATCTTGCTGATGCGTTCCTTGTCCTTCAGGCCAAAGAACTCGTTGACCCAGTGGGCAACGCCGTCGGTTCCGCTCTTGTCGGTTAACGCCACGCGCGGCGGCCGATTCAAGAGGCTCGTCGTATCGAAGATATTATAGATCCGCTCGTCGCTGCGCAGCCCGCCCGCGTGGATGCCGGCGCGCGTCGTATTGAAGTGCTTGCCGACCAGCGGATAGTTCTCCGCAATCGGGAAGTCGATCGACCGCATGTAGTCCGCCATTTCGGTGATGACCTCGGTTTGGATCCCGCAGAGATCTTCCTTGAGCGAAATGTACTCGATGATCGCGCCTTCCACGGGCGGATTTCCGCAACGTTCGCCGAATCCGAACAGCGTGCCATTCAGGGCGTCGCAGCCGTACAGCCAGGCGGTCGCGCCGTTGGCATGCGTGCGATGGAAGTCGTTGTGGCCGTGCCATTCCAATCGGTCGCTGGGCACGCCGCATTCCTGATTCAGCTTGTAGATCATCTTCGGAACGCTGCGTGGCAGCTCGACGCCCGGATAATGGACGCCGAAGCCCATCGTGTCGCAAATGCGAATTTTCACGGACTGATCCTCGGGGACCTGTTCGCTCATTCGCATCAACCGGTCGACAAACGGCATTACGAAACCGTCCCAGTCGGCGCGCGTGACATCTTCCAAGTGGCAGCGTGGCCGCACGCCCGCTTCAAAAGCGGCGTCGACAACCTCGCAGTACGAATCCATGCACTCCTGACGGCTCTTGAACTTGAGCTTGTTGAAGATGTGGTAGTCGGACGAACTGGTGAGCATTCCCGTCTCTTTGAGGCCCGCTTCCTTAACCAGCCGGAAGTCGCCCTTGACCGCGCGAATCCAACCCGTGCACTCGGGAAATTCATGGCCCAATTCGCGACAGCGGTCGAGCGTCTCGCGGTCGTTCTTCGTATACAGGAAGAACTCCGTCTGGCGAATGACACCCTGGGGACCGCCCAGCTTGGCGAGCAAGTCGTACAAATGAACCATCTGGTCGATGGTGTAGGGCGGACGCGCCTGCTGGCCGTCACGGAAAGTCGTATCCGTGATGAAGATGTCTCGTTTCTTGGCGGAATTCGGGTCGAACTCGACGGGCTGGCCGTCGATGTGCTCGATCAGCGGTCCGTCGAAACGAATTTTTGGCGGCAAGCTGTAATCAAAAACGTCTTCCAACAGATTCGGTTCGGTTGTGTTGACTAGCGGGTGGTCTTTGCGTGTTTCGGCGGTGGCCATGAATGAACTCCTCCGGGGATTGGTTTGTCTTTTCAAATTCAGGCTTCGACGCCTTGTTCCTTGCAAACGTTTGCGATGAAGTCCGCGGCGGTCCCCACGGATTCCACGGAGAGCGCTGCGTCTTCGTCCATTTCGATGCCGAATTCCTCTTCGAACATTGCGACCAACTCGATCGATTGGACGCTCTCCGCTCCCAGATCGGTGGTGAAATTATGTTCAGCCTTGACGTCCGCCGGATCCAACTGCAACACACGGGCGGTCACTTCGATAACACGATCTTGCACACTTGGCATTCTATCAAACTCCTATCCTCGTTGAGCACGAAGCGCGCGGCGGCCTTTCTTGACGGCCTCCAGTCGCGGCTCGGCGGTGAGCTTAAAAATTTCATTCCACATGGTTTCCAGATCGGGTGTCCATTCCAGATCGCGTCGTCCCATGGCGGTCTTGGCCGTTCCGAAGAGCTTGCCTTTTCCAAATCCTTTGGTGACGACACCCTCGAGGAACCAGGCAAAGGACGGGATGAATTTCGGCAACGGCTTGCCCGTGCCCGCGATCAGGGTCATGGCTCCGACATAAGACCCGGTGTTGAACAGCGTCCCGATCGACGTCTTGGTATGATCGCCGATCAGTGAACCCACTTTACGCGAGCCCGTATCGATGGCGGTCTTGCCGTCCAGCATCACCGACACGTCCGAATAGTCGTTTTTGAGATCGCTGTTGGTCGTCAACGCGCCCAGGTTGACCCATTCGCCGACGTAGGCGTGGCCGAGGAACCCGTCGTGGTATTTGTTGGAGTACCCCTGAATGATCGACTCCTCCAGTTCGCCACCAATGCGGCAGACCGGACCGATCGAGTTTCCTTCGCGGCACTTCGCACCGAGCAAGATCGATTTCTTGCCGACATAGCAAGGCCCTTCGATGCGCGTGAACGGATGGATTTCCGCCCCCTCATCGATGTAGATCGGCCCGTGCTCGGCGTCCAACACGACCATCGGGTGAATCTTCACGCCCGGGGCGATGTAGACGTCGCCGCGACTGCCGCGAATCGCCGACGGCTCTTCCACCGATCCTTCGTTTCCATGGCGGCCGGCCGAGGCGAAGTCCTTCGTCAATTGCTCGGGGTTAGCGAGGATTAGATCCCACGTGTAATTCCAGGTGTCGATTTTGCCTTCGTGGCGAGGAAACGACTCGCGCGCGGAATCGATCAGCGCCTCAATGGAATCCGAGTTGAGCCGCGGTAGGTCTTCCTTGGCGATTCGCGCGAACAAGCACTCGCCGCCGTCGTCAAACGCCACTTGGCTAGGACCGACCGATTCAACGTCAAAACTCTCCGCCTTGACGCGAGCATTGACCAGCAGCAAATCCTCGCCGGCAAGGCTGGCTGCGTCGTTGACCGTCGAGCCCGTCTGTTCACGATAGACATCGGCCATGTAATCGGGGACAAACCCCGCGACATCGCTGGCCCCGGTCTTGGCGATCAGCTTCTCGCCCAGCGAAGTCATTCCGCAACGAAGTTCCCAGATCGGGCGGCACAGAGAAAGTGGTGAAAAATTCTGACGCGACTCGGTCGAACGGTCGAACAGGACTAACCGCATGAAGCTGGCTCCTTAGATGAATCTCGGCGCGATGGTTCGCGGTTGTAGCGAGCTATGCGATTGTCTCGGCGGTCGAGCCGGCAGCCAATCTTCGCGGGTCGAGCTCGGGCTGCAAGATCCAGGGCGGCAATACGGGCTGATCGGCACGTTCGCGATCGACGTGCTGATAGTATTCCAAGTTTTTCAGCTTCGATGCGGCCGCCGTATCTGAAATCGCGATCGTCCAGGGATGGAGCTGTAACGCGGATGCCGGCACCTGGGACGAGACGGGGCCTTCAATCATCTTTGCCCAAGGCTCCGCTTTGCCTTCGCCCTTGGCCAGAATCAAACATGATCGCGCTTCCAGTATCGTGCCGACTCCCATCGACAAGGCGCGCCGCGGCATGTCTTCCTCATTGTCGAAGTACGGCGAGTTGTCGGCGATGGTCTGCGGGTGCAACGAGACAAGGCTGGTGCGGCCGGCCAGTGAAGAGCCCGGTTCACAAAATGCGATATGGCCGTCGCCACCGATTCCCAGAACCTGGATGTCAATTCCGCCCGCTTCGCGAATCTTGGCCTCGAACGCGGCGCATTCGGCGGCGGCATCGCTGGCAATTCCGCTCAACAAGTTAGTTTGCTCTTCGCGAAGTCCCAGTCCCTCGAACAGATTCTTCCACATGAAATGGTGATAGCTCTGCGGGTGGCCGGCGGGCAGGCCTTCGTATTCATCGAGGTTGAATGTCGTGACTTGACGAAAGTCGAGATCTTCTTCTTTTGCAATGCGGATCAAACAGCGATAGAGTTCCTCGGGCGTCGAACCCGTGGCCAAGCCGAGCACGGCGTTCGGCTTTTGCCGCACGACTTCCGCCACGATCTGGGCACCGCGCAGGGACATTGCTTCGTAGTCTTTTTCAACTTTCACAAACATTCGCATCGACTCCACGGTTAAGATCAATTACAGCTAGAACCCTTCAGCTTACGAAACTGACCGCCGAATTCAACCAAAAACTGCCCACAAATTCGCCGGCCCCGCAAAGTTATCCTAACCGTCGTGGTCTAGCAAAGCCGTGGTCTAGGCGATGCGGTTGAATGCGAAAACAAACCGCTCCACTAGCCATCATCTTTGCGGTGAATTGGCCGGTCAAGGCCCGTTAAGGATCGTTCGCGAAACAAGCGTCGCGTTTCGATCAGCCGTTGGGCGTGAGCCACGGTTTTTCAGAACCGGACGCTGACACATTCCGGCTCATGGGACACTAATCGCCCGAACGATCCTAACCGCCCGCCAAGTGCATGACCGACGCCAGTTTGCCAGCGGCTTGCTGGTCACTTATTCTAGGCCCTGCCCTGATGGAAGTAGAGCAACCTTCCGAAAGCGTCGAACCAGCCGCAGCCGTGCTGTCGCGTCCGCTTGGGAGGGCCATCTTGCAAGTATCGTTGCCCTGGCACTCGAGGAGAATCACGCATGGCTCAAGCCGCCACCCGCTTACTTACCGTCGCTCTGTTGATCTCTTACTGCCACGCAGCGGGAGCCGACGACCGTCCGAACGTCGTTTTGATCATGGCGGACGACATGGGGTATTCCGATTTGGGTTGCTATGGGAGTGAGATTGAAACGCCGACGCTGGATGGGTTGGCGGGGAACGGCGTGCGGTTCACTCAGTTTTACAACACGGGACGCTGCTGTCCGACGCGCGCCAGTTTGCTGACCGGACTCTATCCGCACCAAGCCGGCATCGGCTGGATGATGACCGACCGGGGCCACGACGGTTATCGCGGTGACTTGAACCGGCGGTCGATGACGATTGCCGAAGTGCTCAAGTCGGCGGGCTATGCGACCTACATGACGGGAAAGTGGCACGTCACCAAGCACGTGCAGCCGGATGGCCCTAAAGACAATTGGCCTTTGCAACGTGGCTTTGACCGCTTTTACGGCACCATCACCGGGGCCGGAAGCTTTTACGATCCGGGGACGCTGACTCGCGACAACACGATGGTCTCGCCGTTTGCCGATTCCGAATACCAACCCAAGCAGTATTACTACACCGACGCGATTAGTGATCATGCGGTTCGGTTCGTGGATGAGCACTACAACCATCCCCGCGCCGAGGCCGTGAAACCGTTCTTTATGTATGTGGCCTACACTTGCGCCCATTGGCCGATGCATGCGTTGGAAGAGGACATCGAGAAGTACCGAGGGAAGTATGACCAAGGCTACGCGCCGATTCGCGCCGCCAGGCATGATCGAGTGAAAGAACTGGGACTCGTCGATCCCCAGTGGCAATTGACGCCGCAAGTCGGAAAATGGGACCAAGTCGAACACCAAGCGTGGGAGGCTCGCAACATGGAAGTGTATGCCGCCATGATCGACAACATGGATCGCGGCATTGGCCGCATCGTGGAGTCCTTGAAAAAGAACAACCAACTGGATAACACGCTAATCCTCTACCTGCAGGACAACGGCGGTTGCCAGGAAGGCATCGGGCGCACGGGCGATCTTCGCCGGCCGGTGAAGCCCAGCTTGCCGAAGATCGCGCGCGACGCGATTCGTCTAGACGTGATTCCCAAACAAGATCGTGATGGAGTTCCGACGTTGCAGGGACCCCACATCATGCCAGGACCGGCCGACACGTATATTGCCTACGGAATCAACTGGGCCAACGTCAGCAACACTCCCTTTCGCGAGTACAAACACTTCGTCCATGAAGGCGGCATCGCCACGCCCCTGATCGCGCATTGGCCCACCGGCATCGCGAAACGGGGCAGGTTGCAACATCAGCCGGGTCACCTCATCGATCTGATGGCGACATGCGTCGATCTGGCCGAAGCCGATTATCCCAAATCGCGCGGCGGAAAGGCGATCAAGCCGATGGAGGGCGTCAGCTTGGTGCCGGCTTTCAAGGGCGAGTCGCTGAATCGCAGGCAGCCGATTTTTTGGGAGCACGAGGGTAATCGCGCCGTCCGCGACGGCCAGTGGAAACTGGTGGTCAAGGAGAATCAGCCTTGGGAACTGTACGACATGCGACAGGACCGCACGGAAACGAAGGATCTGGCGAGAGAGAAGCCCGACATAGCCAAACGGCTCGCCACGGCTTGGGATGCCTACGCCGCGCGGGCGGACGTGTTGCCGTTGGGAGCCTGGCGTGGTCAGCGCGGCACGTTTAACAAAAAGCAAAAGCGGTTTGAACTAAAACAAGGCGACAGTCTAGCCCAAGGGAAGGCTCCTTTTATCAAGGGCCGGGCGATTTCGATCACGGCCAAAGTGGAAGGGATCAGCGCGGCCGACGGCGTGATCGTCGCCCAAGGCGGCACGGCCGACGGTTTCGCGCTGTATGTCAAAGACGGCAAGCTGGTCTTTGCCACGCGTCGGGCTGGCAAGTTGGCGGTCGTCACCTCGCGGCAGGCGCTGCCGGCAAGCGTGAAAGAAATATCCGCTCGGCTGGCCAAACAAGGAGCCATTACCCTGTGGGCGGCCGGACAACAGATCGGCCAAGGTGAATCAACGGGTGCCTTGCCACGGATGCCGATCGACGGACTTCAGGTCGGTCGAGACGACGGAGGCGCGGTGGGCGACTATCGTTCGCCAAGCGCCACAAAAGGGAAAATTATTTCGCTCGCTCTGGAGTTGGGGGATTAGGCAACCATGAGGAGGCAGAATTGTACGCTCGGATACACAAAAATACCCTGCTTCCATAATCCTTAAAATTTTTCTGAAATACCCCCTTGTCGCAGCTATTGCATCCTCTTACACTTTGGCCGTCTGAAGGAAAATAGTCGCCAAAGCTTACCCAAATTTAAGCTTCGGGGAATGGAGTCCAAGCAGGAATCAGGATCTGGTTACGTGGACTCACATTTAGGAGTTGCCGCCCACACAGGGCGTCAATAGGAGGCGACAATCTTCCCACCTCGGGGCACCTTCACCACTCCTGCTACGCTCGGCGAGTGTGGAGTTCACATTCGCCAACCCGCCACTTTTTCACCCCACTTTCTAGTCTCGAAAGGAATCTATGATGAACGAGCTGTTTGTCACGCTCATGGTCTCCTCGCTGTTGGGTGCTGCTCCGGCGCAATCGCCAGGGGGCGACGATTACGGAGCCGCGTTAAACGCCGCCCGCAAAACAGGTCGGCCGCTGCTGGTCGTACTCGAAAAACCCAATGAAGCCGCGGCCCGGATTGATCAAGTTCACTTTTCCAAGGAAGAACCTCGAGCCGAAGCGTCGACGGTTGCCAAGAATGACCTCTTGCAGCCTTACGTGTTTTGCAGAATCGATGTGACGACCCCCTACGGCGCGCGAGTCGCCGAAGCATTTCGAGTCTCCGAATTTCCGCATACGGTGATCACGAACAAAGGGGCATCGAAAATGATCTATCGCAAAACCGGAACGTTCAGTGCCAGCGAGTGGAAATCTACGTTGGTGTCGTACAAGAACGTCAGGACTGTCCGTCGTGCAAGCAGATCCCGGTCGAACTTTCAGCAATATCGCCCGTCCCGCGCATTTTGCTCAACGTGACGATAGCTCTCTCCCGGTGTCCGTGTGACACCAACAAAGCAGGAAAAACTTTCAACCCGGCTGCCGCCCAGCCGGGTTCGTTTTGCGCCAATGGGGGCCCGTTGACGGTGGACTGCTCTGCGGGAGCGGGTAAAATCAGGAGATGACTTTGTGCCCAAGATTTCGAGGATGGCGCTAGCGGCCGATGAATGCACCGTTGAATCGTAAGTTACGGATGGCTCTGGTGGGTGGCGGAGGCAATGCGTTCATAGGGCGCGTGCATGCGATCGCCGCGACTCTGGATCAGCGAGCCGAACTGGTGGCGGGAGCATTGTCTTCGGACCCGGTGAAATCCCGGCAGGCCGCGCCTGATTTTGGAATTTCGCCCGAGCGGGCCTACGACTCTTACGAGCAATTGGTCGAGGCCGAAACGAACCTGCCGGAAGAACAACGCATTGACTTTGTCAGTATTGCAACGCCCAACCATACGCACTTCGCGATCGCCCAGTGCGCGTTGCGGGCGGGACTGAACGTGGTTTGCGATAAGCCGTTGACCACGGAGTTGTCGCAAGCTGAGGAATTGATGCACTTGGTGCAACAATCCGGCGCGGTCTTTGTTGTTTCGCATAACTACACCGGATATCCGATGGTGCGGCAAGCTCGGCAGATGATCCGCGAAGGTGAATTGGGAACGATCGAGGCGGTGCGTGCGAACTATATCCAAGGCTGGCTGCGGGGATTGGAACCGGGAAGAACCCCGGCCCGTGGCGCTTGGAAAGCCGATCCGAAGAAGGCGGGACCATCGGGAACCATGGGCGACGTCGGTAGCCATGCTTTTAATCTTGTTCGCTATGTGACGGGTCTCGCGCCAACCGAGATCTCTTGTCATATGAAGACTTTCGCGCCGGACCGGACCTTGGACGACTATGGCCATGCCGTCATCCGCTTTGCGAACAATGCCCTGGGAATGATCACCGCCAGCCAAGTCACGCACGGGCGGCTCAATGATTTTTCACTTGAGATTGACGGCTCTCGGGGTTCATTGGTTTGGCGTCAAGAAGATCCCAACCAACTGGTTGTCAGGCGGTTCGGCCAGCCCGTTCAGGTTTACGAACGCAATCCGGCCGCGCCGTTCATTAACGAGTCGGGCCGCGATGCATCGCGACTTCCGGGCGGACACCCCGAGGCATTCCACGAAGCGTTTGCCAATGTCTACCGAGCTGGGTTCGATCATATGATTCAGCGCGCCACGGGAGCGGGCTTTGACGGTAGGCAAACGATTTACCCCAATGTCCTGGACGGCGTCGAAGGAGTTCGCTTTATCGAACGCTGCGTTCAGAGCAGTGGCAATAACGGAGCCTGGGTCGACTTTTCGGCGTAGGCGTAGGCCGGACCGAGGAGCGAAGCGACGATGTTCCGGCATCCACGATTTGAACGAAAGCCGGGCACACACCCAGTCGCCAAGTTAGAAACAACCGGTATACTGATTTTTTGAGGCACAGCCTATATGGTCGCGCCGCCCGCCCATAATTCTTCCAGCCTTCAAGAGTAGTCCAACATGAGTTCTGATTCGATAAGAGACCGTGGCCGCGCTTTGGAGGAGTCGTTTTTTCATCAGCGCGACAAACAGCTTCTTGATTCCATGCGGGCGCGGTTGGCTGCCCAAGAACGAAAAGACGCTCTGGCGGCAAGCTGCGGGGTCAAAGACGATTCCGTTTTGGACGAGCTGATCCAGCACGACATCGATTCCGAATCGATCACGGCGTTTTCGCTCTTTCCGTTGGTGGTGGTCGCCTGGGCGGACGGCACGATCCAAGCAGCGGAGCGGGACGCGGTTCTGTCGGCGGCCACCGAACACGGGTTGAGCTCGGACGATCCGAGTTACGGCCTGTTAGAGTCTTGGCTCGACCAACAACCGGGCGACGAATTGCATTCCGTTTGGAAGGATTACGTGGGCGGACTCAAAAAGTCGCTGAGCGGCGAGGCCATGCAAGTAATCCAACAAGAAGTGTTGGGCCGAGCCCAGCGGGTAGCCGAAGCGGCAGGGGGGATCTTGGGGCTGGGCGGCAACGTCTCCAGCAGCGAAGCCGCCGTCTTGGCTGACTTGGGCAAGGTATTTGGCTAAGCGGACGATGGGCGGCAAGCGGGCCGTACATCCACTAGATCCGTTGCGATCGCGCGCATCGTGTTGTTTTTTCTGATCCATCCATGGTGATAAAAAGCAACATGTTGCCAAAACGCATGCTACAGTTTAGTGCGACCGAAGTACGTCGCTTCCGTCCCCATTGGCTTTTCAACAGACGTGCCCGGCATGAATCGAGCCCAAGCTTACGCAAGAACCGTGATGTTCGCGTTGGTGTTCTGCGCGCCGCTGCTGGCGGGATGTCGGCTGCCGGCCATTGATCAGTCGGGACAGCGAATCTTTTTGCCGCCGCCGAATTCGACCAGCTTGGCGGTTGGTCCGCCGAATGGCTGCTTCTTTCCGGAACCGGCCTTTCGAAGCCCTCCCGCACCGCCCGAGTGCGTTGTTCCGTTCGATCCCACGGCGACCGTGGCGGTTCCCGGACTGCAGCCAGCGCCGTTCATTCAACCAGCGCCCTTGATCCAGCCCGCGCCGGCGGTTCAAGCCGCGCCGGTCGCGACACCACAACCGGCTCCGCGGACTTTATTCCAAAACCAAGCGTCGGGCACCTTGAAATTGACGCCGGGACGCATCGTGGCTCCGGTCGGCAGTGAAGTAGTTCTGACGGCGGGAGTTTGTGGTGACGACGGCTATTTTATTCGCGGGCAATCGCTGGAATGGAGCCTGTCGCAAGAAAGCGTGGGGAACTTCGTGGAAGTCAGCGACGGCGAACGCCGCTTGCTGCGTCGCATCTTTCATCAGCGGTCGGAGAAGCTATCGAACAATTTCGCAATCGGCAGCACGCTTCCGCGGGCCGAGTTGATTACTCGCGGAACGCCGACGCCCAACGACGACGCTTGGGTATTGTCGGGACAAGGATGGCTCAGCCTGACCTCCGCGACGGAAGGTACAAGTACCGTCAACGTTCATGCGCCCGAGGTGCAAGACTGGGGCCGTCGCCGACAGACCGCGCGTGTGCACTGGGTCGACGTGCAATGGAACTTTCCACCGTCGGCCGTGATCAGCGCGGGACAGTCGCATGTGCTGGAGACCGTGGTGACTCGTGCTTCCAACAGTTCCGCCCTGGCGGGCTGGATTGTTCGCTACGAGATTGTGGGTACGGATGCCGCCGCCGGCTTCGAACCTACAGGTGGCACGGTGGTCGAACAAATCACCGACGCCGCCGGAAGATCGGCCGTCTCGATCATGCCCAAGACCAATCAGTTTGGCGCGACGCAAGTTCGCGTGCAGATTATTCGCCCGGCGGGCGGCAGCGGCGACCCGGCTTTCGCGGTTGGCGAAGGTTGGACGAGCGTCACTTGGTCGGCGCCCGGCCTGGCGGTCAACGTCACGGGTCCGGCGGAAGGCGGCATGGAAAGCGATCTGACGTATCGCATCGATGTTTCCAATCCGGGCAGCATGTCTCTGCGCAATGTCGTGGTCACTGATCGTCCTTCGACCGGCCTGCAAGTTGTCAGCAGCCAGCCAGCGGGAACGCCGTTCGGCAGCCGTCACGAGTGGCGCATCGCCGAACTGGCTCCGCAAACGTCGCAGTCCATTCTTGTCAATTGCCGCGCCACGATGCGCGGAGTTCAGCAGTTCTGCGCGACAGCGACAGCCGAAGGCGGAGTACAAGCCGATGGCTGCGCTCAAACTCAGATATTCCAGGAAGCGATTCGGCTGCGGATGAGCGGCCCCCAGCAAGCCGAGGTCGGCGACGAAGTGACGTTCTTCATCGAAATCACCAACCAAAGCGACCAACCGCTTACGAATCTCGTTTTTACCGATACTTTCTCCGAGGGTCTTCGCCAAGTTGACGGCCTAGTCAGTCCGATTGAGAAATCGATCGACGAATTGCCGCCGGGTGAGATCAGCCGGATTTCAATCGTCTTCGAGGTGCTGGAGGGGGGCGAACTGTGCCACACGTTGAACCTGACGGCCGATGGCGGCCATGCGGCGCAGGGACGCAGTTGCGTGACGGCGGCCGATAATCGGCCCGCTCCGCAACCTGGCATACAGACAACCATTACCGGCCCGCCGCAAAGTCACGTGGGGGAACAGGCACCGTACGTTATCTCGGTCACGAATACGGGCAATGTGCCTTTGACCAACGTTCAAGCTCGATTTGATTTTTCGCCCGCGCTGGCACCTCGCACGGCAGCGGAAAGGCACGTTTGGGATCAGGGTGGCTTGCTGTGGCGGGATGTGATTTCCACGCTGGCCGTGGGGCAAACGAAGCAAATTGAAGTTACTTGTGAATGTTTGCAGATCAACCCGGCAGCTCAAGCGCACTCGAGCGTTTCGGCGACACCCAATGTGACCGACACGGCGACCACGACGACCTCGATCCAGGCGGCCCCCCATATTCCCCGCACTATTCCCCGGGGTGAAGGTGACCCCGTGCCCGGACGCCAACCGTTTCCGGCCAGTGGTGAACTCAAGGTGACGGTCTCGGACCTGCGCGACCCGATTCGGCTGGGGAGCGAGTCGAAATACTTGATCACCATTACCAACGATCGCAACATTTCCGATCAAGCGATCAATGTTACGATCAAGGTCAGTGAACAAATGGAAATCACTCGCGTGGCCGGAATTCCAGGCAAAGCACCTGTGGCGGCCAGAAGCATTTCGCCCGATGCACGCACTGCCGAGATCGCGCGGATCGAAGAACTGCGGTCCGGTGAACGGATCGACTTCCATGTGTTCACTCGAGGAATCGCGTTGGGTGAGGCGGTGTTTGAAGTCAGCGTCACCAGCACCCAGTCCGCGCTGGAGATACGTCCCGTGCCGGCCAAGACCACGATCATTGGCCAGTAGTTCGCGCCATGAAGCGAGACCGATCCCCCTAAGAGAAATCATGCCTCGATTCGTAGTGCTGCGCCATGAAATGCCCGCCGATTCGGATCGGCCATCGCACTGGGACTTCATGCTTCAGCAGGGCGAGGCGCTGCGGACGTGGGCGTTGGCTGAAGAACCGCGCGCGGGCCGAGAAGTGGCGGCCGAGCAGCTTGCCGATCATCGGCTGGCCTATCTCGATTACGAAGGTCCCGTATCGGGGGATCGAGGCACGGTGACGCGATGGGATCAGGGCGAGTATCGCCTAATCGACGAAAGCGAGAGGCAGTTACAATTGGAACTGCAAGGTGAACAGTTGGACGGGCGCGCTGTACTAACTCAATCCGAAACGGGAGATCAGCGCTGGACGCTGAACTTGATTGCCGATTGAGAATTCGCCGTGTTGAAGACGGGTGTGGCGGTCGAGCTTTCCGGTTCCGTTCTGCCGGCTAGCCAAATCTCGCCGTCGCGAAGTTCGATGGTCTCCAGCACCAGCCGCTTGCCGACAAAGTCCTTGTGTTGCGGGTTGAGCTTGACCAGCGCGACGTCGTCGCCATCGATGGTTTCCCAACGAAGCGGAACGCCGGCGTCCGTGGCCGCCTGTTCGAACTTCTCTTTCCACTTTTCCACGGTTGGCAAGGGAAGGGCTCCGGCGCGAATGTAGCGCAGTCGCAGAGCGACCACGTTGGGATCTTCCGCCATTTGGACCGTCAGCCCAATCGAAACCACGGACGAAAAACGGCGGCTTTGGTAGCGGCAAGCGATTTGGGCCAGATCCTTGGAAATGGAGATCCGCGGATCGGAGACGCCCTTGGGCAACGTGTTGGGGAACTTCGTGGGCAAGTCGGCCGCCAGCCAACCATTGATTTGCTCGTTCGTGAAGACAGCTTCCCAGCGGCCTTCCTCGCGAACTTCGTTCCGCAGATCCAGAACGCTCTTTTCTAGCTCGTCGCCCGCTTCAGCCTGCTCCTCCGGCTCAAGAGCGAGAGCTTCCTGATAGAACTGGGGTTCCCGTTGAGAAGCCCGATAGAGGAAGAAGAGAACTACCGCGCCAATCGCCAGCAAGGCGAGGAAAGAAACTCCGACGATCCGCAGAAACTTCTTCACGTCAACGAACCGCATTCACAAAAGGCTTGGAATTGGCGTTAAACGAGCGGGCATGGTAGGGCGTTGCCAAACTCGGGTCAATGCAAACCTCGACCGAGCCGCGATCACGGCACCAAGAAGAGGGGCAAGGTTCCGTGGTTTTCTACGGACGCAATTCCGGGGCAGTTCGTTCCAGACCGAGCAATCAGCGCGGCCCCGGAACCTGCTTGCAAGAACCGGGCAATAATACCGAATGTCTATAGCGAAGGAGGAATACTTGTCTTTTCGCGGTATAGAGCTATGCATGCATCACTGTTCGGGCCGTACGGGTGGTTTTCCTCGCCTTGTCTGATAAGCGAACATTGTTCGTTACTCCGCGTCTTGATAGATGCGTAGAATAGTCCAGCTTCTCATCTGTAGTCTTCTCATCCAGTGCGAACCGCTCTTGCAAGCGGCGATCGCATGCCACGCGTTCTGGTTTGGACGTTGCGGAATTACGCAAAAACCGAGTTTCGTTTCTCTAGCCACCGGGAGTGACGGCCTATGCTCCGTTGTCGCCGAATTGACGACGAATCGTTTGAAGTTCAGTTGCGGCTATCGAATCATCAGTACAAGAATCTGGAAGCGGCGATCACGCTAGCGGGGGATACCACTCGGAATTCCAAGCCGGCCGACCGCTTGGACGACGTGGTTTCCCACTTTTTGACGGCCAGCGGAGTGGCGGTCGAGCCAGCCGATGACCAAATACAGGCCGCCCACAAGGAAAAATCAGCCAATCGCAGCAAGTCCAGCGCCGGCCAGCAGTGGCACTTGCCCAAGCCACAGGAACATGATTTTTACGTTGCCGACGATGTCTGGGAACAGCTCTGCTACGCCGTCCGCTACGGCGCGAATGTGCTGTTGGTCGGACCAGCCGGTTGCGGAAAAACTCAACTCTGCTACCGCTTGGCCAAAGTGTTGCAACAGCAGTCGACCCAGGTCGATGGGGCGGTCGCTGATTTCGAGCCGTTCAATTTTGGAGCGATGAGCGAACCGCGAACCTCGCTGATCGGAAACGTTCATTTTAATCAGCAGCAAGGGACTTGGTTTTCCGACAGCCGATTTGTCCGCACGATAACTCGGCCCGGTTCGATCGTGTTGCTCGACGAAATCAGCCGGGCTCATCGGGATGCCTTCAACATTCTGATGACCGTACTGGACGACCAAGGCTACTTGGCGCTGGACGAACGAGAGGATGCGGCCAAGATCGAACTCGCTTCGGACGTCACGTTTTTTGCGACCGCCAATTTGGGCATGGAATACACCGGCACGGACCAGTTGGACAAAGCGCTGAAAGACCGCTTCAACGTCACGATCGCGCTCGATTTTCCGCCGCTGCAGCAGGAGATCGTGTTGGTCAAGAATCATTGCCCGGGATTGAACGCGGCCGATGCCAAACGATTGATCGTTCCGGCACGCCGTCAACGCGAGATGGCCCGAGACGGCGAGTTTGTCGAACTTATTTCCACTCGGTCGCTATTACAGGCCGGCCGCCAGGTCGCGGCCGGTGTTGGGTTTGATCGAGCCGTGCGATTTTGTGTCTTGAATCAGTTTTCGGACGAAGGTGGCGACGCCAGCGAACGGGCCAAGGTAGCGCAGATTTATCAAAAGGGTTGAACGACGGCGGCGAACGCCACGTCCTTCCTCCAAGAATGGGAAAGGAGCTTTGTTTGAACGATTGGTACAGTCAGTCGGTTCGATCGAATGAAGAGTTGGAATTGCGGCGGCGCAAAAGTCCTCTGTCGTCGGCCTGGGGCCATCGCCGCACCTCGGGCGAGGGCGATCGCGGTTGGGGAGGCCGGTCCGACGACAGCTTCATTATCGAGCTGTTGCGGATCCGAGACGCCGTCCGCAACATGATCCGCGTTCACGGAGTGGGTAAACAGTGTCAGATCGACTTGGCCGAGATCGGGCATGCGGGCGCCGGGCTCTCCGGATTCGAAGACGCGCCGCACGCCTTCGAACGGCCCTTTATCGTGCTCGACAAACGGGTTTACGAAACGTGCGATCCTAGCGAGGTTCGCGATGTGTATTGCGGCATCGGCCTGCATGAAGCGGGCCACGTGTTGCATACGCGGGACTTTTTTCGGCGCGGCAAGAAGACGAAGGGCCTTCGCCGAGTCTGGGAGAACTTGTGGGAAGACGAACGCATCGAAGAATTGGTGCGGCTGGAATCTCCCGGTTTCGCGCCCTATTTGCAATCGGCCAAGCGATCGCTGCTTGAGAAGGGCGAGGTTGGAGAGGCGCTGGACAATTGGAGCGAATTGCCCGACATGGACCGGCTGCAGACGTTGATCTTCGCCTTTATCCGCTGCCCGCATCGCCTGCATGATCAGCACAAATTGTGGACGGTCGTTAGCGGCGAGAACATGTTTGCCAAGCTGCGAAGCTTGTTTCCCCATGCCCCCGCTGACGAAAACGACGTCGAACGATTCGCCAAACGGCTGCAGGATTTGTGGGACCGCATCCGCCGGCTGTACGGCAGCGAGCCGCCGCCCAACGCCGATCCGGACGCTTTGGAGCAGTGGCAGCGCCAACGGCAAGCAGACGAAGAAGATCAGGCGCTGGAGGAGATGATTCTCGATATTGCCGTTCGCCTGGAGGAAGAAGGCCATTCGGAGGAGGCGATGCGGCTGCTGGAAAACGGGTTGGACCTGGCCGATTCCCGCTGGGATAAGCTGTTTGCCTCGCGGGCCGGACGCCGCTTCGCGTTGCCCGACGCGCAGCGTTTGATGGGCCGGACGACGACCGTGCATCGTCCGCTGAGCGACAAGGAAGCGAAAATCAAAGCCCGGCTTGAGCACGAACGGATTACCGAGGGCGATCAATGGGAATGGGGAGCGGAACGGGAAACGGTGATTACGCATCCCGTGCCGAGTCCGTTGTCGCAAGAGAAGTATGCGGCCGCCCGGCAACTGGTAAGCGGCCACATCGCTGCGATGCGATCGGTGTTTCGGCTGCGGTTGGGAACGCGGCGGTGGCACGAATGCCAATTGTCATCCGGGCGGCTGCATCGGCGGATGCTGGGCCGCGCACCGCTGACCAACCGTGTATTCCGTCGCACGCACGAGACGACCGTTCCGGGACTTGCCATGTGCCTGCTGGTCGATGAATCGGGTTCGATGGGCTGCTGTTCGGCGGCGGGGGAAGTCGACCGGGGCACCAAAGCCGCCGCCGCGTTTCGAGTGGCGGTGCTGGTTGCCGAATCGTTACGAAACGTGCCGGGAATCGAACTGGAGGTCTATTCCTACACTTCCTGCGGCGGCACCGATCAGGACTGCCTGCTTCGCTATCTTTATGGCAAGCGAAATACCGACGTGGCCTCGATCGGCGGTTATGGCATGGGGCAGAATAATTACGATCACCAAGCCATTCTGACCGCCGCTCGCCTATTCCGCGATAACACGCAGAATGCAAATCGCTTGATGATCGTCGTCAGTGATGGGTTTCCGCAAGGTCGCGGATACGCGGGCCAACCGGCCATCAAGGCGACTCGCGAAGCGGTTGAAACCGTTCGCCGCGGCCGGATCAACGTGGTGAACGTGGCTATCGAAGATTTTAAAAGCGAAGAAATCTTTGGGCAGCGCGACGTTCTTAAATTCGTGAACCTTGAAAATCTGGTGGACGACATGCGGGGCTTGATTACGCGAGTCATTCGCCGATCCACCGAAAGCGGCTAGGGTCAGAGTCGTTGTTCGCTCCGCGAACAAAACGAAAACGCTATGATCGCGGAGAAACTATGTGAGGTTGGAGAGAGGAGAAAGATTCGGCACACTCGTTGGGAGTAGCTTTTTGTTTTTAATTTCCCAACGAGGGCCGAACCATGTCGAAGGTTATCATGATTGGATGTGATTTGCACGACCG
>JAJDEH010000133.1 GCA_029259935.1 Planctomycetota bacterium | reverse complement strand
CCGCGCGGACGTGTTGTCGAACAGCACACGAATTTCCAACTCCGGTCGATCGCCACCATTTATCGGTTCGGTCGCACAAGCCCACGCTGGGATAAGGAGCCAACAAAGAGCCCCGACCATACAACCGTTGCTGACACGTCTCATGTACCTGATCTCCCGATGTCGAACGATGCCGCGCTAATAGTTAACTATTAAACTATATGCCGGACCGACTGCCAGTTAAAGGGTTTACTGAAACAAAGAACTCCGGTTACCCAGTGGCGTGGGCGGGGAAGCTCAACTACGTCAGGAATTAAAGGACATGTGGGAGCAGTTCCAACAACCGCATAAAAGCGAAGTGGAAGTTGTGGTTGCTCGGGAATCGACGACGTCTTTTCCAGACAATCGACGACCTACGAATTCTATTAGCGCTAATAGCATCTAAATTGGCCCTGCTTCCGCGTCATAACACATTGGCAGGGACGTTAGGTGTCTCAGGCGTCCATTTTCTGTCGTTTTTTTCACTCAAATTGAAGGAGGGATTTTGCCTATGCTCGATCTTTGCATTCATTGTGGCGGGAAGCACGCTTCGCGTGACGAAATCGAAAACGTGGAAACACCTCAACCGACGGACAGTTGGGTTCCCGTGCCACATCATCGCCTGCGACGACAAGTCGAAACATCGCTCGAGGGTTATGGCCTGCGCGTGGTCAACGAAGCGCATGCCCTGTGGAATGACGGTGCGCGCTACTTCGGACTGATGGAAGTCGCCAACGGCTCGGAACACGACGATTACGGTCTGGTGATTGGTCTGCGCAATTCGCACGATAAGTCATTCCCAGCTGCAATCGGCTTGGGGAACGCCGTCTTCGTGTGCGACAACCTGGCATTCTGCGCCGAAGTGAAGATTGCCCGCCGGCACACCAAATTCATCGAGCGCGACCTGCCGGCTGTCGTTAGCAACGCCGTCGGACGACTTTCCGAGATGCGTGCCACGCAGGACCAGCGCATTGCCGCTTACAAAGAAACTGAACTGGACGACCGTAGCGTCCACGATCTGGTCATTCGCTCGATTGACGCGCGCGTCGTCCCTGTCACGCAGGTGCCCCATGTGCTGGCGGAGTGGCGCGAGCCTCGTCACGAAGAGTTTTCTGCGGCCGGCCCTACCGCCTGGCGTGCTTTTAATGCGTTCACCGAAGTGCTGAAAGGGCGCAATCTGGCGGCTCTTCCTGGTCGCACGCAGGCGCTGCACGGTCTGTTTGATGCTGCCTGCGAAATTCGCGGCCTGCCGGCACCCGCGAACAACTAAGTTTTCAAGACCAGCAGTTGACGCGGCGTCGTGACGCAATGCGTCCAGCATCATCCCTGCCGTCCAGAGATCCTCGCAGCAAAGAATCACCAGCGCCGCGTGTGATGCGTAACGGTTACGCGGCCCTTCTTGCAATCATTTTGCAATCTGTCTGAGGCCGCTCGGCAACTTCTATTGCCCGGTTGATGCATCTTTGTGTCGCACATTGCCATGGCGCACCCTCGTTAGGCTTCCTCGTTCCTCGCGGGAAGCTTCTTTCGTTTCTTGATCCCTCCACAAGGAAAGTTTCACTTTATGACTCCATCGCAATTAAATCGCGAAGTTGCCAAAGTTACACGCGAATCCGTGCGAACGATCGCCAAGCTTGGATTTATGCCCCTGTCCTTGACGCCGACGCAGGAACAGCACGACGAGCCAAGTGTCGTCGATTGGGACGAACTGGCCTCGGAACGCGACGTCGTTTATCCAATCCCACAACGCTGAACCTGAACCGTGACGGCCCGTTTACGACACTACTAGATTCTTTCTACACAACCAAACGGAGAAACGAAGTTGAGAATTCTCTTCATCAACAACGCGGGAGCCGGATTCGCTGATTATCTCGAAATCGAAGGCGGCACAACCGTCACGCAACTCTTCGAGCAGCAAATCTCCGGCGGCAAGCCAACGGACCATTTGATTCGCGTCAACCGACTCCCCGTGGCGTCGGATTATGTGCTGCAGGAAGGCGATCGCCTCTCCATCACTCCGGTCAAGATTCAAGGTGCCGCTTCCTAGCCAGTTCACTCAAGTGGAAACGTCGCGCACATCCGCGCGGCGTTTCTCTGATTTCCTTGAGGAATTTCCGATGTCCAGATTGTCTCAAGAAGCTCGTCGGATGATGCGCTTGGCGGTGGCGATTCATAAGCGTTACAGCACACATCAAACTAGCTGGCAATTAAGCGCGCCTCCTCAGCAGACGTGGACGCGATGCCAAGTACTTTTTCGGCAATTCGAACTCGCCCGACAACGTGGCTGGCATTGGTCGGCGGCCCGCGTTCGCGTGGACCTGCTGGCGGCCCTAGAAAATCACCAACAAAGCGTGCCGCACGCCATTCGAGCTGTCGCCGCCAGCAGCCTCGCACATCCTGTCTCGCTGCGAGAAGTCTATCAGGATCTGCTGGCACTTTGCGAGGAGTTCAACGAAGTTACCTGGGATCTCCGCCGTGGAACGTTATCCGCCGTTACGGACTCCATCACGCTCGAAGACATTACGCTGGGATCGTTCGAGATTCGGCTGAACTGGAAGAACCTACCTGCCAGCCTCGACTACGAAGTGATCGCCGCGGACCCCAATCCGGCCTCCTCAAGTGAATCCGTCACGCACCCGCACGTGCAAAGCGGCGTGTTATGTGAAGGCGACGCCAAGTTGCCGCTCCAGAATGCGCTCCATGATGGCCGTCTGCTGGATTTCTTTCAGATCGTGCATCGAACACTCGCCACCTACAACCCATCCAGTGCGTATGTGCTACTAAGCGAATGGAATGGCCGACCGTGCATCGACTGCGAACAATTCGTGGGTTCCGACATTCTTCAGGGCTGCAATCGTTGCGGCGAAATTGTCTGTGATGAATGCGTGCGCACCTGCGCCGACTGCGAATGCGGATTCTGTTTCGGCTGTCTGCACGAATGCGCTAGTTGTGAAGCGAAGTGCTGCACATTTTGCCTGAAAGATTGTGACCATTGCGGCAAGCAGATTTGCTCTGTATGCCGCGAACAAGAAAGGTGCCAACTCTGCCATGAAGAAACAGAAGAAGAACCGCCGGAAGAAGAAGGCGACGCAACGTCTCTTTCCACCGGTGAAAAAGCAACGACTGCCTGCGCTGCGGTTCAGCCCAACGGCGTGGAGCAAGTTGTTGTTCCTGCGTGACTACGGCGAGACGGAAATCGGCGGGTTCGGCGTGACCTCCCCCGAGGACTTACTGTATGTGCGGGACGTGCGGTTGGTCCGGCAGGAGTGCAGTTGGTCGCATGTCGAATTTGACGACGCAGCCGTGGCGGACTTTTTCGATGAGCAGGTGGATGCGGGCTGTCAGCCTGAGCAGTTTGCGCGAGTTTGGTGCCACACCCATCCTGGCAATAGCGCACGGCCTAGTGGAACGGACGAAGAGACGTTTGAGCGAGTGTTCGGCATTTGCGATTGGGCCTGCATGTTCATCGTGGCGTGCCAGGGTCAGACTTATGCGCGACTGCGGTTTAACCTGGGACCGGGCGGCGAAATGAAAATCCCGGTGGAGGTGGCCTACGACGAACCGTTCAGCGGCACGGACTACCCTGCTTGGGAACAAGAGTATTGGGAGTCCGTGCAGCCGCTGGTAACGAATCACGGGACGGGGCACGTTGCGCGCAACCTGCTGGACCTGGAAGACGAATTTCCGATCCACGACCCCTTTCTGGATGCGGCAGGCACCGGAGCTGATCACCTCGCGGACGATTGGCTCCGCCCCGACCAGGACTACTTGAACGAACTGTTGGAGCTGCGAAAGGAAGGTGTGTATGAATGAAGCAGAATCACGATTCAGCCGCCAACAAGACCTTGTTCCCCAGAAACGGCTTCGCTCGACCGCCACGACCGTCATCGGCGTGGGCGCGATTGGCCGGCAAGTGGCCCTGCAGTTGGCCGCGATCGGTGCCAGCAAGATCCAGCTGATCGATTTTGACCATGTCGAACCGAGCAACGTCACGACGCAAGGCCATCTCTGGCAAGACGCGCAATTACGTCGCAGTAAGGTGGAAGCCACGCGGGACTCCATTCGATCCCTTGATTCGACGATCAACGTCCAGACGATCCGGGATCGGTATCGACCGCAACTGCAGGTAGCGGAGGCTGTGTTTTGCTGCGTCGACTCGATTTCGACTCGCTCCACCATCTGGCGCTCCGTGGGCGGTCGCTGTGCGTTTTGGGTGGACGGCAGAATGCTCGGAGAGGTGCTACGCGTCCTGGCGGTCGACAGTGAGTTTCTGGCGGAATGCTACCGCACAACACTGTTTCCACAAGCGGAAGCCCAAACGGGACGCTGCACTTCTCAGAGCACGATTTACGCGGCCAGCATCGCGGCCGGAATCATGGTTCACCAGTTCACGCGTTGGCTACGCGGCATTCCGGTCGACTTTGATACGTCGCTGAATTTGCTGGCTGGCGAGTGGATCGTCAATTAATTGCGTTGTTCCTACCAACGCTTCTTAACCGAACAGAGAGGAACTTTATGCATTCCAAGCTGCGCGAACGTGCGCACGTTGTGATCGGTGTTTTTGTGCTCAGCTGCCTCGGAGCCAGTTTCCTTTACGGCTGGTTTCCGTTGATTGTCATGGTCGTCGGCTTGGTCGTGTTTCCGATCACGCTGAATGCGTTTGATCCCGAGAAGCGAGTGTCACACGATACCCCCAAACGCCCTTCCCGTGATCCTGGAAAACGCGGCTCACGTGACCGCGGGGATCGCCGTTCACCAGGCAATTAGCTCAACACGCTTGTGGAATCAAATCCGCTTCTTTCCAACGAACACTCTATTCCTCGGCGCTCCCCGGAGCACCGTCCAACTGCTGAGTGCCGCCCATTTGCCTTGACCAGCAGTGGGCGGATTCCTTGGATGGCGTCGTGCCATTCGATGCCGGGATGCGTCTGGCGATGCGCATCCTGGTGGATAGTCTTAGTCGCCACGGGAGGGTTTTCATGTCTGAGAGTACGACCCCGCGTAAACGTGTTTCGATCGGTGCCAAACTCGTCAACGCCGCCTTGAACAAGATTATGGCGGACGCCACGGAAGCTTCCGGTGCTGCCACGGCCGAGTTGGAGGCGGATCACATGGAGCGTATGGCGGAAGCCGAGGAACGTCGCGCGGCGGCTGCCGACCGCATCGCCGCGGCGCGCAAGCGTCGCGATCTGGCGGTCGCGGAGCAAAACAAAGCTGCCCGCGAAGCGTTGTCCCACACTTGTGGTGGGCTGCCGTTCTTGGCTTCCAAAGTCGGTGATGATGAATTCGTTAACCGACTCCTTGCGCAGCAAGTGGAGACGCTGACCGCAACGGCGGATGCCGATGCGGCTCCGGATGACGTGATTGACGCCGATTTCGTGGCACGCTAAGCGGGAACCTCCTCCGAGCGACGGGTCCGCGCGGCCCGTCGCTACTTTCATCAATACTCCGCATCGGTGCTGCGGTTTTATCGTTTTGTTTCAAGTCTGGTTTGTACTCCTGTACCCGTGAGGCACTCACCTGTCCTGTCCGTCAACAACCCGTTCACTTCGCTGGGATTACCCAATGCTCCCCCGTTCAAACCACACGTTAAAGACTTCCGTCGGCTGGGCTTTTCTGGCCCAGCCTGCTCGGTCTCGCGGATCACCCCGCCAGACTGAAGGAACCGAGTCCGCGATTAAGCCTTTCCATCCCGCTTAGCTATTAGAGATGGGGTAATCCCCCAAGTGGCCGCGTAACTACAGCCGTTCTTCCAGCCGCTCCACAAATTCTGCCAGCGAAATGCCCAAGGCTTCGCAGATTTCTCGTAGTTCGAGGATGTCGAGGCGACGTTCACCGATTTCGTACTTGCTGACAAACGATTGCGGTTCCCCGATTTCTTCGGCCACATCCTCCTGTCGCAGTTCGGCTTCCAGGCGCACTTCGCGCAGCAGAGCCAGAAGTTCTCGTTGATTCTTGGTGTAGAGATTTTTGTCCATGTCGCCGCCACTTTCTGGCAGCAACACTAAAACCGAATGCAGGATATCCCATTATCGGATATAATTGATGGGACCGGCTGTGGCTCAATTAATCTCAAACCCCGGCTGGGTCGACCGGCTTATCAACATTTCTTAGGAGTTCTGACATGAGTACAAACGACTCCGATTCCAAGAGCGCGATGCATCCTTTGAAAATGCTACTGGTTGGCCTCGCCATGGGTGTGGCCTTTGGAATGGTTGACCAATATAGGGGTTGGAAACGTCGAGTTTTTGGCAAAAAGGAACCAGCGTCTGAGGTGATGGAGTATCTTCCTGTCTTCGTCCATGCGGACATAAAAGGGCTGTCGCAGAGCCAGCAAGACGTACTGTTGGTCAAGGCAGAACAGTACCTCCTCGATTCGGGTGTGGTGATGGCTGAACCGGACTACCAAGGAGAGTGCGTCTCTTTGGTCTTGGCGATCGATGCGGACGGAAATGACGAAAAAACGACCCTTCAGGAGACCATGATCACCTTAGCCGGAGCCGCCATACACCTGGAGAAAGCGAACATGACAGCGTCCGATGCTGAAGTTGAGGCCAAGGTCTTCTGGTCGCGAGAACAGCACAAAAGTGGTTGGTCAGGAACGCCGCCGCCGTGGGAAGACATCCAGTCGTTCCTTGATGAGTTTATCGCGAAGTGGAAGATTCGGAAGAGGAAATCGCCTGGCTGATCTCGTTGCGCTACGGTGGCACAAGAACTATCGCACCATGCCATCGTCAGCTCGTGGCACTGCCCTGGCGCAGTGTCACGAGGCGCATTTGAAAACGGCTTGCTGAGGTCGTTTCGCAGGGCGTTTTGCTTAGCTATCAGGCATCCTCATGGAGCCCATCGGAGATGTGTGGGCGTCGCATTCTGGCAAGCGGCACTTAGGGATTTGCAAGCAGCCGGTAAAGGAGAGGCGAGCCATAGTACAACCAGTCTGGCATACTGTTCGAGAAGACGACCGCACGAATGTCGACATGGCCATCGTCGGTGAAATCGGTTTGCAACCAGGTCCCTGGTTGCGAACAATCAAAGACTCGACTGTTGGGCAGAACTCCACCAACTGCAACTTGTCAACGATACAGGCAGCGACAGCACCGAGCACACGCACCGGAGTGGCGGGCCGGGCGGATTTTGAAATCAACGTCGTTCGCCGCAGCCCGGTGAACGGCGGCGTAAACTGTGGGCGGTCTCATCAACCTGGCTCAATGCGGAAGCTCCCAAACGTGCTTCGGCCAAAAGACCGACGCACATTTCGGCTTTTCGCAATCTGCACGAGAGTGAAACGCCGACGCAGGTTCTGCACAGAAATCGCGTACTCAGGACAGCCGCGCCTGGGCAGGTTAACATGCAGTCTGGGTTCGTCCCAAATAACGACCGAATTTCGGTACTCTGCACCACATGGGTGGCGAAGCCGTGCCGAATAGCCGTCATCAATTGTAGTCGAGCGACGGTGAGACTTAGAATGGATTGAATCATGCAGCGACGAATAGCAACAAAAACAGGGAAGAAAATGGTCTACAGATTCACGGGCATATTTGCTCTGCTAGTCGTCGTGGCGGCCGTTGGTCAACTCAACACCGTGGCCGCAGCGGAGGAACTCCAAAACTGGCAGTCGATCGAAGTCGGTCGACATGGAGAATTGACCGTGCGATTGCGAGTCAAACGGCAAGCGACGCTGGCGGATGAAAAGTGGATGGCGATCGAGTTCGAGAATCGTGGCGACAAACAGATCGAACTGGAAAATCCCAACTATCGAATCGATTCGGTACGTCACGATTTGAAAACCGGCAAGGCGTACTCGTCGGGTGGTTTGGCGTCGGGCAACCCGTACGATCTGTTCCCTCAGGCATGGAAAACCACGCCCGTGTCGCCGACGGTCGTGAAGCCGGGCGTGTATCGAATGTTCGACCATCCAAGTTTGTATTCATCGGCGATTTTGAGCTTGCCGAACAGAGATGGCTGGTTGGTGAAAGCTGAAGTGTTCATGCGTGTGAAAGTTAAGAATGAAGACTTGCAGTTCGACAGTGCGAAGGGGCACAAGCTCGAGTTTCGGTGGCTGTATCCCGACGAAGCTGGCTTCGACAAGATGCGAGCGCGGCTGAAGCACCTGTTGGCCAATCCGCGTGACTACGTCCAGCACGCGTACATCTTGCATGCGTTGCTCGAAAATCCGGAAGTGGCTCGTGCGACTTCCGCCAAGGAGTTACTCGCCGCAATGGACCGGCGGACGCATGCGTTCTCCGGTCGCAATTACATCGTGGAACATCTCAGCAAGAATTATGCGGACGACGCGCTGGTCGCCGAACATTTTCGGGGTCGACTTGTCACCGGCGACAAGCTGATCTTGGACGACATGATTCGAGGTTCCAAGATCTGGAACATGACATTTCTTCAGCCGCTGATCGAGCGGTTCGAGAGAGACTCTAGTAGCCCGTGGAAAATCTTTGTGATTCTCAACCAACACGGCAGGCCGCAGAAGTTCGACGCGAAACTGGCGCAGCAACTATCGACCGCGCTGCTGAGTCACGGTTGGCTGAAAGAGTTAGAGCCCGGTCAAACGCGTGAACCATCGGCGGTTGCGGGCAGCCTCAAGCTAATGGGCGACACACACGATCGTAAAGTCATTCCCAAGCTCATGCCGTACTTGGCCGACGCGGCTCCAACGCACGACCCGCGTTTTTCCTCAGCGCTGCGATTGGGCCGCTTGCCGCCGTTGCGCGTCAGTGACAGCGCGCTGGAAACGATTCTGACGATCCTCGACGGCAACCCGGAGCCAGCCTACAAGCGGGCGGGATACGAATTTACAAATGGCGACTTGGCCGCCCGCGTGAAGGCAGTAACTGAAGTCCGCGACAAAATGACCGTAACTCTGAAGAAGCGGCTGGCCAAGCTGATGATCGACCCAGAAAAGTAATACCAATCGCCGGTCATCCAATCCCGAGACGTTTCTGAAGCCGAGCGACAAACCACCCTTTTCGTTGGTAAACGCTACAACAACATTGGCGGCGAAATGACTTTGGAAATTGCCCAGCAGCAGGGCAACATGTGGAAAGGATTTTTCGAGTGTCAGCGACTTGTCGACTTCGTGATCCAGCATGCCACAGCCGACGAAACTCGCAATGATGAAAAACGCTAAACCGGTGCTACCGAGGATGAAGCAAAATCATGAAGGAAGCGATGCCTGCCTTCATTCTCCTACACAGAATAGAAATCGGGCAGTGCGGATGTAGATTCGATTTCCCGCAAACGCGAGACTGCTGCTGAATCCCTCGAAATCGTTGTGCGCGACTTGCTCGAACTCGCGACCCGGTCGGAGTACGAGCGTTGTGCCGCGCGTGTTACTGACAAAGAGGAACTCACCGGCGAGACAGAGGCTCGCATCGACACGTCCACCGTCGAAGTCAAGCCGTTTTCGATAGACTCGCTCGCCAGTTTTGGCGTCGGTGACTGAAAGAATTCCTTTTTCCGCGACGCCGTAAAGCAATCCGTTGTGATAGATTGGCGACGCTAATTGATTCGCGCGCGTGTTTGATGTTTCCCACTGCAAGTCGAGTTTGACTTCGCTATCCATGACGCTCGGCAACTGAAACGCTTTGATCGCGCCGTCTTCCAGCGAGTAGACCACTCCGTCCTCAACAATCGGCGAATTGTGTCCCAGCCGAAACTGGCGCTTCGCGATGATCGCTCCATCGCTCGTTCGAATCACGTCTCCACCAGCCGTCACAAGCACAAAATCGTTGCCGACGCGCGTCGCCACAGGGCTCCCGTGCTGCTCGTCCGATTGCACACGCCACACCACACTTCCGTTTTCCGGATTCAGGGCGACAAGGTCTCGTAAATGAACGATCAACTTGCCATCGACTAGGAGCGGCGAAGCGGAATGATCGCCACGGGCTCCGTCGATGAATGTCATCCAGTTTCGTGTTCCGTCGAGGGAATGCGACGATACGATCCCCGTCGCGAAGACGGTAAAGATATCCTGGCCATCACTGACAGGTGTACTTGTCGAATTGCCCGTGTCGCCGCCCGGTTTGGGTGGATATACGGTCAGCTCGTCGTAGCGTTTTTCGAGCAGCTCTATCTGCTGTTGAAGTTGGTCTTGTTTCTCGTTCTCACCCGCCTTTTTCGCCTCGTCTCGCTCGCGGTTGAGTTCGTCTCTTTGCTTCCGAACGTCATTGGCCAGCCTGAGATTTTCTTCAATCGCCGGACCCTTTGCGTCGCCAAATACGTCTGCGTATTCGTGCGACCGTTGCCAAACTGTCTGGCCATCTTCAATTGACAAACAGATCAATTCTGCTGGATCGGATGTTACGAACACGTGCCGCCCAACAACCACCGGACTAGTCAAGCTCCGACCCGGCAGTTCAACCTTCCAGGCAACGTTCTCATCTTTCGACCAATTGATCGAAGGGTTCGCGTTCGGAAACCGACCCGTCCCGTCATTTCGCCAGCCGGCTGCTTGCACCGCAAGCACAAAGCTGAATGAAATGACAAACCCCGTTACACATTGCCGCATCCTCGAAGTGGTCATGTCCGGTCCTTTTGGGCATGGATCGATTCCATTCAATCCTTCACGAAAATAGAGATCGGCGTATGTTTATTCGTTCGAGGCGGTCAGGTCAACGTCGAAACTCACTCCAACGTTTTCATGTCCGCACGTTTCGGGTCCAATCGCAGCACATAGACCTGGCTGTTGGTGTTGGTGGCCCAGATCAACTTTCGGCGGGCGTCGAGCATGAGGCCGTCCGAGCGGCGGTGCGGAAACGCGCGCGTTGTGTTGCCAGAACGCTTGCCCGTTGAGTATTTGATGTCGTGCGTGACCCAGCGGTTGTTCTGACAGTCGTCGGCGGGCGTTGGCGTATGATCTCCGGCGTCTCTTAGATACGTTCCCATCAGCAACAAATCAGAGGCCGCGTCGCAACAGCACTTGTCCACGTTGGCGAAACGGCTGGCGTGTTCTCGTCCGTTGGGCGAGAGACCCTTTACCGCGACTGTCTTCAGGTCAAGTTCCCAGCCCTGTCCGTCGAAAGGTTTTCGATAGCCCAGTGTGTTGACGATCAGCACACGGTCGCGCTTTGAATCGTAGGCGATGGTTGAGTTATCAACGTAGGCCAGGCAACTTGTCACCGGTGAGTTCCAGTTTAATCCACTCGCCGCTGCGATGGTCGTACCGATGCACCTTGCCATTCTTGTCCCAACAGACGACGCCGTGCGGCGTACTCGTCAAGGTCAGTGTACTGCCACACTGGGTCAAGATTCATCCGTGTTCGCGCCGGTTTCGCTGACTTCGGTAGCGAAGTCGACGGACTTGCCGCTAACACGGAAGTCTTGGCCGGCTTGGTCGCGGCTATCACCACCTTCCGGTGAATTTTCCGGAATGTTAATGTCCATCCTCGCCCCTTGCCGCTCTGTGGCCCGAGCCTCGTACCATTCCCGCGCCCAGCCGCGGCCATTGCCCGTTGTGACTCTCTCAAATGCCGGCGGGTGAGATTAAAGCTAGCCCGATCGCAATCGATATCGTTGACTTGAACAAATCCCGTTGTCGTTTCTTGGCAGGGCTGTTCTAATCGTGCCGCTAACCTGCAGCGGCTACTTCAATTCTCAATTAAGGAAAGCGAGAAATCAGCCATGACATCGATGGAGCGACTTGCAACCTGGGTGGCCATCTTGGCGGGCGCGCTTACTTGGGCAATTAGCCTCGACGTTCACGCACAACGTGCCACGCTTCGGCCCCCGGAGCCTGTCTACGATACAACCGAAGGCCCCATGGCAACACCTCGTCCACGCCCTGAGGGGCGCTTTCGTCTGCAGCTTGACGACGGATCAATGGTATTCGGCAAGCTGTTGGCGAAAGAGAGTTGGAAGATGAAGTCGGCATTAGGCGAAGTCACCGTGCCGATCAAAAACGTCGTGTCTTTGCAAATTCAAGGAGACTCCAAGTCGGCCACAGTGGCCTTTAGAAATGGCGACCGGCTTACGGGAGAACTCTCGCTAACTCGAATCAAGGTAGAAACGAAGTGGTCGGAATTTTCCCTCGACCTCAAGCACATCCGATGGATGATCAGCAACGAGTGTCTGGCCAACTCGCACTGCACGATACCCTCGGGAGCCTATGCGGTGCCCGCAGCGTCGTACCCAACTCCTCCCTCTGTCCCAACAAGAGGAATTCCTTCGGTGCCCCCCGCTCCGTCGATTCCTCCACCATCCACAACCCCCG
This sequence comes from Planctomycetota bacterium, assembly GCA_029259935.1. Next base: position 197 of record JAJDEH010000133.1, on the reverse strand, counting down.
TTTATCCGGTTCCTCGCTTCAAATAGCCCGCTCGGCATGGGTGCTTGCGTTCCATCGGGAGGTTGTGGCAAGGGCAGCCCCAGTTTCTCGCGTCCGCATTGGAGAAGTGCTGACCTCCCAATTAGCATGGGGTGTTTGCCAGCCTCCCGAATTCGATAGGAAACCTAGCTAAAATGCCGACGAAAACAAAGGTAAAC
>JAJDEH010000132.1 GCA_029259935.1 Planctomycetota bacterium | reverse complement strand
GCTGCACCAACAGGAGTGTTTCACCTCGCTGCCTAGTGCCGACATCGAATTGGCCGAAACCGAACGCGCCAGCCGCGAAGTCATCAGTCTGCCTATCTTTCCCGAGCTGACCGCCGACGAACAACGGGCCGTCGTCAGTCGCGTGGCGGAATTCTTCGCCACGACCGCGGCCGCACAGCAATCAGCACGTCGCTTGGCTTCTTAGGCGCGCAAGTGTTCGCGTCTCGGTCCTTTCACGGTCGCGCAGCTTCAAACCCTGATGGCTCGGAGACCTAAATGGTGAAGCGTTTGCGCTCGTGTTCCCGAACCGCGCGCACGGCTCGCCGAATCTTGCCGCCATAACCTTGTGATAGTTCTTCCAGTTTGTCGATGTCGAGTGCGTAATTCTCACAGGCTGCATGGATCTTCCTGAAGGCTACCTTGCCACGCTTGAAAATCGCATGCACAATCGCGCCGATGACAGCACCGCCGCCGATCCCGGTTAGAATGGATGCGAAGGCAAATCCCAGCCTGTCTAGCTGGGTTTTCACACTGCCACTGTCGAACAGGTAGATCCCCAGTGGTAGACACACCGCAATGCCCAGAAGAATCCCTGTCGTGATGCCGAAGGTAATGTCTACATTGTTAATCGACGATGCGTCCGCCGCCGCGCCAAGCAGGGAATGCAATCTTCTGTCCGAGTTTTTGTCCGGCAATTGAAGTTCACCGGACGGAATAAGTTCTCCGACAAGCGCATCCAATCCCTTCGCGGGTGACCATTCCGGCAGGGGAAGTTCTTTTACTCCGATATGGTGATCGATTGGGCGTTCGCAAAAGTCGCATCGTCGGCTCTGGCCAGTCACCTGCTGAACGATCGGAATAAACCATATCGATACAACCTGAATATCGTCTTCGATTCTTACAGCTTCGAGTTGCTTGCAGAACAGGCAATCGCCGACACTCCAGGCAACTTGCCTGTAGGTGGTCTTCCAACTAACAAGCACCGAGACGTCCATTTTCTATCCCCAAAAATAGAGTCATCCGGACTGTTGGCCGCCCGTTGAAACAGCCCCATTTAACACACGCCGATAATTTTGACCTAGTTGATTGCCGGACCACTGCTCATTCCTTATGTTACAGCAACGGGGATAGTGATTCTCCCCCAGAGTGCGGATTCGCTTGATCGGAATGGCTCGGGTTGGGACCGGATCGAGATGACATCCTTTCAAGCTTAGCCTCCTCATGGCGGGATCGTCGCCTTTCCGGCTTTAGTTCATCACCGCCCATCTGACACGGCCAGGAGCATCACCATGATCTCTTCTTGTAGCATGGTCTCTTCTTGTAAGACGCTGACGTTGTTCGGTTCGTTGGTTGCCATTTTGTTGGCCATCTCGGGATGCGGCGGAGAAGTCGCGCAAAACGACTTCGCTCAGTCTGGCGCGCCGGAGCCCGTGGCTGACGATCCGTCGGCGGGCAGCGACATGGGACGTTCCGCCAAGGCCCAACAGGATTCCTTGGCGGGAACGAAATTGAAGCGACCTACCATTGAATTTCGAACTCCTAGCGGCGAGCCGGACATTGAAGGCCCGATTGATCCCGATAGTCAATACATTCTTGATCACCGCGGCCAAGAAGGAAATCGAGTCAAGTTGCGAGCCTTGTTGGCACACCCCAATCCCCGAGTACGCCAGACGACGGCGGATGCGTTTGGCTACATTTCGGAACTCGAAGCGGAAGATTTCGCGCCGATCGTGAAGCTTCTGGTCGACCCGAATCCGGACGTTCGCAAGGCGGCCGCGGATACGATTCAAGACCGGTCCGAATATCTCGAAGATGCGAAACTTCTCGAAACTTTCATTCCGCAGATCATTGCCGCACTGTATGACCCCGAGAGCGAAGTCGTTTACTCGGCGGGGTGGGCGCTGGAAGGCATGGGCGCGAAAGCCGCGCCCGCGATTCCCATTTTAGTCGACATGATACGCAATGAACGAGAAGTTGGCACGGCGTTGGACCTTTTGGGAACGCTCGGTCCCGAGGCACGGCCCGCCGCCGCAAACGCCGTTCAAGCGTTGCTCGGCGATTCCGATCATGCTGAAAACGCGGCCAAGGCGTTGGGTAAGATGGGCGTCACGGATCCGTTGTTCGCCCGTTTGAAGGCCAAGTATTCTTGGGATCGCGACGACGGGCTGTTGGGGTTGGGATTCGTCCGCCCCACTAACGACAAGATCATCAACGTGTTGTTCCAGTACACCGACGACAAAGTATTGCAACTAGATGCGATCAAAGCTTTGGGTCACGCCCACCCTACGTCGGATAAAATCGTCGCGAAGTTGGGTCAGCTTTTGAAATCTCCGGACGTCATTACTCGCCGCGCGGCGGTTGCGGCATTTTCCGAAATCGATCCCAAACTAGACTCCGCCGTCCCTCACTTGCTTGCCGCGCTCAAAGACAAAGACATTAGCGATTCGGCGGCCAGCGCCTTGGAGCAATTCGAGGCCAGCCCCGACGTCCGCATTCGCTCGTTGCTGAGCCTTAAGAATGAAAGCGACGGCCGAGTTGCCTATTCGGCGAGATCCGCGATCGGTGAGGCGGCGGATCAGGCCTATCCAATCTTGATGAAGCTTGGCCGCGACGCCAGCGCCGACGAGTCGGAACGCCTGGCGGCTCTGGAAGTGCTGCAGGGAATCAGATACGAATTCAAGGATGAGCAACAAGAGCAAATCAATCCCCTCATGATCGAGATCCTCGCTTCCAGCGATTCGCCGATCTCATTGGCCTCCTTCGCCGCTTCGTCGCTCGGTTCGGGCCACCGGCAGCTTCCTCGGTTCGCCGAAGCATTGAAGGCGGGGCTTGGTGAATCAAAGCACGCGTTTGTCCGTCGCGACGCGGCCGCGCGGCTGGGTAACATTGAGGCGGTGGATGCGACGAAGCTGCTGATCAAAGCGCTCGACGACGAGTACCACGAGGTTGGCGAATGTGCAGCCAGGGCCCTTGGCGAAATTGGGGCGGAAGAAGCCGTTCCCGCTCTCAGCAAAGTGGCACAAGATGAAAAATCCGAGTTTCGATCAACGGCGATCATCGCGCTGGGGAACATTGGCCGCCCCGTGGACGTTGTCGCGCCGATCCTGTTGAAGGCCGCTAATTCCGTGGAAAAATCGGAATACGGCTTGGGTATGTCATTGGCAACCATGATTGAGAATTCCAGGGATAACCTGGACCTCGTCGCGCGGCCCCTGCTGCCGCTGTTGAAGAGCGATAACAATCTCAAGCGCGCCGTCGCCGCCGAAGCCTTCAGCGGGCTGGGCGAAGAACACACGGAGATTACCGAGCAGGTGGTAAAGGGTCTTGCCGTGCTGCTCAGCGACGAGGATATGGACGTGCGAGAAGAGGCGGCGGAGTCATTGCGAGCGTTTGGAAAGCACGCGGCCGGCGCGGTCACGGAACTTGTGGCGGCCATGAAGGATCCCGAGAACAGCGGCTTTCACTACTATGTTCTTGCCGCGCTCGACAATTCACACGCGGACGGTAACGTCGTCGTTCCGCTTTTTGCGGATCTGCTGAAGAACGAGGCCCGGCGCGTGACGG
>JAJDEH010000131.1 GCA_029259935.1 Planctomycetota bacterium | reverse complement strand
AGCATGATCGCGTCGGCCGTGCCGTGGCTGCCGTTGCGCGGATTGAGGCTCCGCAGCACGCTGTATCGTTTTAGCTCTTTGGCAAACGTCGGAATCTGATCGGTGAACTGCACGCCGGGCAGCGCGGTGTCGATCACGCCGAATTCGCCTTTCACTTCCGCGCTGGCGTTGGGCTTGGGATCGAACGTGTCGTGATGGCTGGTGCCGCCGCGAGTCCACACCAAAATGCAATTCACATTGCCCCGAGCGCTTTCGGCAGCCGCCGCCTCATGACGGAGGAGCGCCGGCAGCGTCAGGCCGAGCGGCGCGATCGAGCCGACTTGCAGCAAAAACTGGCGTCGTGAGCGGCGTTCACAATCCGAGGATCGTGTGGGTAGCAATTTCAACATGCGAAAGCTCCATGCTGTCTAATCATGAATGGTGGATTCATGGCGGCGACCGGGCGGGAAAATCGGCCGCCGAATGATGGCGGGTAATTGATAACGTCTATTTTAGCCCTTTGGCGTCGAACATCTCAACATATCGGTATATATTAATTTGTACATATTAATCGGCTGATTTGGCCCTTGGCAACGCGAATATGCGATCGCAGCGACCAAAACGAGCCCGGTCGATTCCCACCTAACTCGGATCTAGAGCCCATGAAGTCACTTCGCCCGGCATTTTCCGTTTCGTGTTTTGCTATTTGTTGGACGTCCGTGGGCGTGGCAATTGGCAACGATCAGGGTGAGCTTGTCGTTCGTCCAACGAGTGCCGAACTTGACGGCGCGGTCGCGCGAGTGCAGATCCAGGTCGAGTGGAAGCAAGCAGACGCCAAATCCGCGGACGTGACGCGAAGCGTCCGCTATGAATCCGCCACGCCGAAAATTCTTTCGGTGGATGCAACGGGGCTGGTGAAACCGCTCGCCGATGGCCAAGGCATCGTTCGAGTCGTCAAAGGCGACAGCGCCGCGGAAGTTCAAATCGCGGTTGCTAACGTAAGCAATCAAACTCCGCCCAGCTTTGTGGGCGATGTAGTTCCGATCATGAATCGGGCGGGCTGCACTTCAGGAGCTTGCCACGCCGCTCAGTTTGGACAGGGCGGTTTGAAACTATCGCTGCTAGGCTTCGCGCCCGAACAAGATTACAACCCGTTCGTTCGTAACGAAATGCAACGGCGGATTTCGCTGGTTCGCCCCGAGGATAGTTTGCTGTTGAAGAAAGCGACCCTGAAAACTTCACATGGAGGCGGCCGGCGATTTCGCGAGGGCTCCTACGATTACGAAGTGCTGCTCAAGTGGCTTCGGGCAGCCGCCCCGAATTCGACCAAAGACGAGCCGGCGGTCGTGGATCTAGACGTCACTCCGGCTTCGCATGTCTATGCGGCGGGCGACCAGCGCCAACTGCGCCTCGTGGCTACGTACAGCGACGGATCGACTCGCGATGTGACGGCTCGCGCGATGTATGAGAGCATGAGCGAAGCGGTCGCCACGATCAGTCCGACGGGCTACGTTACGGCGGTCGGCAGCGGCCAGGCACCGATCATGATTCGCTACATGGGGCAAGCCAAAGCGTGCATTGTCATCGTGCCGTTCGCCAAACAAATCGATCTGTCAGGCTTTCAACCAAGCAACTTTGTCGATGAACTGGTGGTCCAGCGGTGGCGGCAATTGGGACTCACGCCGTCGAAAGTGTGCTCCGACGAATCCTTTGTGCGACGAGCGTTTCTCGACGCGATTGGGACCTTGCCAACGGCCGAACGTGTCGAAGCGTTTTTGGCCGACGAGAATCCGAACAAACGCGTCGAACTGGTTGACGAACTGCTTGGTTTGACCGGCGATCCGGCCCGCGACATATACGTGAACGAATGGAGCGCCTATTGGGCGCTGAAGTGGGGCGACCTGATCCGCAACAACCGCAACAAGCTGGGCGACGGCGGCATGTGGGCACTGTACAACTGGACGCGATCGTCGTTGCGGGAAAACAAACCGGTCGATCAATTTGTTCGCGAACTGATCACCGCTCAAGGTTCGGTCTTTCAAAGCGGCCCAGCCAACTATTACAAGATCACCAGCAAGCCCGACGAACTGGCGGAAGCGACGGCCCAAAATTTTCTGGGCATCCGGCTGCAATGCGCTAAGTGTCACCACCATCCATTTGAAGTTTACAGCCAAGCGGACTACTACGGTTTGGCGTCTTTCTTCACGCGAGTGGCCACGAAGGGCAGCAGCGATTTCGGGGCACTCGGCCAGGACACCGTGGTACTCGTTCGCCGTACTGGCAGCATTCGCCATCCGCGGACGCGAAAGAATATTGAGCCCACCGTGCTGGGCGGCGAGCCCATCGACGCCAGCCAGCATCGCGATTTGCGGCGACCGTTGGCCGAGTGGCTGACATCGGCGGACAATCGCCTGTTCGCTCGCAATATCGTGAACCGCTTTTGGGGCTATTTGATGGGCAGCGGCCTGGTCGAACCGATCGACGACATGCGGGCCACCAACCCGCCCACGAATCCCGAGTTGCTCGACGCGCTGGCCGACGACTTTGTGAAAAATAAATTCGACCTGCGGCAATTGATGCGGGCCATCTTGACCTCGCGCGTTTACCAACTCAGTTCCCGGCCATCGCCGCAAAACGCCAACGACACACGCTTCTACACGCACTACAACGTCAAGCGGCTGCCCGCCGAGGTGTTGCTGGACGGCATCAACTTCGCCACCGGCACTCAGGAAAAATTCAGCGGCATCCCGGCCGGAACGCGAGCGATCGAACTGCCCGATCCCAATTTTGCGTCGTATTTCTTGGATACGCTAGGCCGTCCCAAGCGGGTCGTCACCTGCGAATGCGAACGGACAACACAGCCCAATCTGGCTCAAGTGCTGCACATTGCCAACGGCGAGGTACTCAGCAAGAAGGTGGCCGACAAGAACGGCCGCATCGCCAAGTTGATCAAGAAAGAGGCGACCGACGAACCGATTCTTCGCAAGCTTTATCTGTGCACCGTCAGCCGGCCGCCGACCGGTGATGAACTAGTTCGCTGCCAGACGGTTATCAGTGGAGCCCCAAATCGAAAAGAAGGTTTGGAAGACGTCCTTTGGGCGCTGTGTAACAGCCGCGAATTCTTGTTTAACCACTGATGAGAGTTATGGATGCCGGAGCTATGGCGTGATCTTCAAGTTGGTGACCGCATCCGCATCACCCAGATGCCATCGGAGTTCTCGTCCCCCGGCTACTTTCTTCACGAGGACACCAGAAAACTGTACGAGCACTTAGTTGCTGAACAAGCGATTCTGACCGTTGAAACGATCGACAGCACGAATCGGCCTTTGATCGGCTATATCTGGATCCAAGACGGAGTCGAGGAATTTCATGCGCTTGCCGTGAATCATGGTGGGTTAGAGCGATTAGCATAGAATTTGTACAATCGCCCGCCGATGTTGGCTGGTTTACAGAGGATCAGCAGTTTCATAAGGCAAACCAAAGTACTCGTGAATGAAGCCTTTGCGGTCACCGCTGCAGTTGGCGTATTCGACCAGAGTGTACAGCTTTTGTTGGTCGCGCTTTAGCTTTTCGTCGAGCCGGTCTTGGTCGCGCAGTTGTTGGGGAAACTCGCCGACAAGCTGGACGGTCTCGGCTGACATGGCGTCTTCCAGTACGCCGTAACGTTCCAGCATCGAGATCGCGGTCTCCAGGCGGTGATCGAATTTGTCTTTGTGGTGCAGTCGCTCCCGCAGCCAGTCCCAGCCAAAGGCGTGGATTTGCTCTAGCTCGTGCTGCAGGAAATCGTAGACGCGTTCGTAGAACAGAGCGTCCGGATTGCTCCATTTCATGAATTGCATTTGCGTCATGAGATCGCGCTGATCGTAGAGCAGCGTGCATTGTGATGGCAGTCCGTCTCGACCGGCTCGGCCGATCTCTTGATAGTACGCTTCCATCGAACCTGGCACGTCGGCGTGGATCACGAACCGGATGTCTTCTTTGTCGATTCCCATGCCGAAGGCATTGGTCGCCAGGGCCAGATGGCCCGGCTCGCCCATGAATCGGTCTTGCACTCGCTTGCGTTGACCCCGGTCGAGATCGCCATGGTACATGAGATGCCGCAACCCGTCCTCGCGCAAACGATCGCCAAACCGCATGAGTGTTTTGATCAACGTGAAATAGACAATCGCGCTGCCGGGCTGCGATCGGCGAATGTCCTCGATCCGCGTTAGCTTGTCATCATCGCCCCAAACTTCGACCACGTCCAAGTGCAGATTGGGGCGATTGATGCCTTCGTGAATAAGCCGCATTTCGCTTTCGGCGAGGCCCAGTTGTTTGACGATGTCTTTTTGGACGTCGGGCGTCGCCGTGGCCGTTAAAGCGATCGTTGTCGGATCGCCCATCAGTTCGCGGAACTCGCGCAGCCGCGTGTAATCGGGACGAAAGTCGTGGCCCCATTGGCTGATGCAATGCGCTTCGTCGACCGCCAGTAGCTTGACCTCGCGGCGGCGCAGCACATCGATAAACTCGGGCTTGCGGAACCGCTCGGGAGTGACGTACAGCAAGTCGTACTCGCCGCGACCGACCGCCGCGTAGCGTTTTTCCCGATCGGCGCGCATCAGCGACGAATTGATGAACGTGGCCGAGATTCGGCGGCGGCGCAGCGCGTCGACTTGGTCCTTCATGAGCGCGATTAGCGGTGAAATAACGATCGTCAATGGGGCCCGACCACCGCCGGGTTTACTACGATGCTCCTCGGCCAGCAGGATACCGGGAATTTGATAGCAGAGCGACTTACCCATTCCGGTGGGCATGATGACCAGCGCATGCCCGCCGGCCATTACATGCTCAATCGCCGCGAGCTGTTGGCCACGAAACGTGTCGTAGCCAAAGTACTGTTTGAGAACTGCTTGAGCCGGCATGTTTCTTTTTGTAAGCAAGGACCACCGCCGTATCGCGCGATGCGTGTTGCGATGGCACGCAAAGATTGGTCTCAGCGGCGAAGTAGCCGCGAATGCGGCGGCAGCATGTAGCCCCAGGCGTCAGCCTGGGGACCATTTGAAATCAAACGGTTCAAGCCGCGACAGCGCCCGGTTTCCGCTGTCGCCGCTGGAGTTTCCTCGACCGGCTTTCCGCAGGCTTACGCTTGCGGCTACATGCTGCCGCCGTTTCACGGCTTTTCAAACGTTGGACTGGTCGTTACGTCATGGCAATGATTACTGTCTTCATTCAATCTGGCCACGCACAACAACTGGAACAGTTTACACCCTCCCAAATCCGAGCATAATGGGCCACATCGCCTAACCGCCTAGATACGGCCATGACAGCTTCTAATTCAACCACAACCACCGCCGGTGGCAGATTCGCCGATCGTGTCGCGATCGTGACCGGTGCCAACGATCGAGGGATTGGCGCGGCGATTGCCTTGCGTCTAGCCCGCGAGGGTGCCGACTTGGCGGTCTTCGGTTTGGAAGAGCCCAAGCGGCTGGCTAAACGAATCGACAAACTGGGCCGCGCGTTCCTTTGGCGAAAGGGAGACGTCCGCGAACGGGATCAGATCGACGACTTTGTAACAGAAGTTGCCGGAATTCACGGACGCATCGACGTACTGGTGAACAACGCGGGCATCGACCAATCGGGACCGCTAGCGGATTTCGAGGACGAAGATATCGAGCGCGTCGTGGGCGTGAACCTGCTGGGCGTCATGAAGTTCACGCGCGCGGTCTTGCCGCACTTGACTCAGCCCGGCGGTGTCGTCGTCAACATCACCTCGGCGACCGCCTTGGCGGGCAATGCGTTGCAGACACTTTATAGTTCAAGCAAAGCGGCCCTTGTCGGCTTTACACGATCGTTGGCCATGGAGTTGGTGCCGAAGAAGCAGCGCGCGGTGGCCGTCGCGCCCGGCACCGTGTTGACGCCCATGACGCGCCGCTATCTGGGCGACCCCGGCACGCAGAGCTTTGAAGAATTGGTCGAGCGGGCGGATCGTGGAATGGAGGTGCATCCGCTAGGAATCGGGCTGCCGGAAGACGTGGCCAGCGCGGTCGCCTTCCTGGCCTCCGACGAGGCGCGTTGGATTTCGGGAGTCACGTTGCCGCTGGGTTACTGTCCACATTATCCGCAACCGGTCGATATGATCGGCGAGTGAAATCGCGGAAGTGTCCCGCCTGGCGTGAATCGGCGTTTTTGCCAAGAATAGCGGAGTGTTTCTATCGGTTTTTCCGATTTCAAGCGATTGGCGGCGGCGCGAATTTATGGCGCGACCACTGGCCTCAATCGCATCCTTGAGATTAAGATGGAACAAGGAACATACACTCTTCTTTCACCCACCCAGGGTGTTTTTGCTTTTGTATCCGTATCTTCATCAACCTTGCTCTGGAGGCTGGTAGGAGTACTTGGCCGTGTCAAATCCCGAAAACGGTAATCCCACAATCAGAAGAATCGTCAAGGGAGAGGATCTGCGCGCCTTGTACAATCAAATTCGAGGCGTGCCGTATGCGAACTATTTGATCGACGCCGAGGAAGCTTGTCTGGAGGAGCGCTACTTGGACGCCGTCCAGCTTATTGAAGATGTTCGCAGGCGATATGAGAAGAGCCATCTGCTTGAGCGAAGAGGAGGCGGCGAGCCCTCCGACGCCCGCAGCGAAAAGCAAACGTTTCGGGAACAAGAAAGAATTCAGAAGTGCAAGCTGATGCTGGCCGAGTTTGATGCCTTGGTCGGCATCTTGCGGCGAATGGAACTGCTGGAAAAGAAATCCCGCTCTTATAATGTCGAAACGGATTGGTCCGAGCCGGCTTCGGACCCAACCATTCCAACCGGGCCGGAAGTTTCGTTGCCCGCCGATTTCGTTTCCGCGTACCAGGATGCCAAGACTCCAGAGAACGAGTTCAAAATCATTCGCCAGCATTTTGATGCTTTTAAAGTTCGCACCGAGCAGGACATACTGCCCGGTTCACTCTACTACCTGCAGAGCGGCGGACGAACCTATCTACTCGTTGTCTCCGACAGCGAACCGATCGACGAATCGGTAACGATTCATGACGCCTTCACTTCCAAACAGCTCAAGGCGATCTCCAAACAGAAGTTCTTGGAGCAAGGCGAAAAGAAACGCTTGATTCGGCTAGCGGAAAAATCGTAATCTCACGCCAACTCTCATCCGGCAACCGAAGCAGCCATCGGCAACGCCGTGAACTCGCGGTCCATGCACGATGCGCCGTCGCCGGTGCCCACCACCGGCGCGATCCGGCCTAACAAATCGATGATGCCGTCGGCGGTTGTGTCAGTTTCGACGGGGTCGGCCGATTCGAACGCGGCGGTCAACTGCTCTTGTTCGTGAATGCTTTGTGGAATTTCAATGCGGTCCAAGCCGGCATAGCGAGTGCAGACGCTTGCCCGCTGGGGAAGTTGGTCCAGGCAATTGACAACCAATCCGTCGATTTGGCAAACTCGCGCCGCGTATTCCGTTAGAACGAGGTCCAGAGGACCGAAGCGGATTGAGCCTTGCCAGTCGTTCTTGGTATTGCCCGAGTCGGCCATTTCGGCGGACATCTCGCGAGACCAAGTCGGAAACGGCCCCGCCCCATGCCGTGTCGAGAAGGCGCGGGTGATTCCCAACACCAAGAAGTCGTCGACACCCTGCTCGCGCAGCATCTCGAGGGCATGCAGCGGCGTGACCGTACTCCAAGTTGTATACGGATGAAATCCTTTCCATTCGTCCAGCAGCACTCCCTGAGCGCCTTCGAAAATCACGGTGTCGCTGGTCGGCATGCAGTAGCCGACCGCCAATTCGTCCGATGCGTGTTGCAGCACGTCCGCCTCATCGCCAGGCAGTGTCTCGTGCAACTGCGCCGACAAACTGCTTTCGAGACGGGGCAGCTCCTGCATCTCCAGCAGAAAGCGATCGCGCAGCAAAGCCAGCTTCGGCATTAAAACTCGGCGGTCGTCCAGATCCTTGGCGAAGACGGCATCCTGGCCGTAACGCAGCCAATAGTGCCGGGCCTCGCCGATACCCAGTCCGCACGAGCCGTGCCGGCCAGTACCTCGCGACGTTTCGCGCAGCCGGTTCATCAGCACGTGGTAGGCGGTCGAAACCAAACAGTCGGGGTGGACCGAGATTTGCGACCAGGGGTCGGCAACGCCCAGTTCGCGCAAATGCTCCGCCTCGGGGACCATGGTTGCCGGGTTGATGATCATCCGCGAACCGAGATACGTCTTCGCGCCCGCCAGCGTCCCCGCGCCGAACTGCGCAAAGGTGTGCCGTCGTCCGTTGGGAAGCTGCACATTGTGGCCGGCTTGCGCGCCGCCGCTGTATCGAACGACCAGATCGGCACCAAGTTCTCGCGTTAGGAAGTCGACCGTCGCGCCTTTACCTTCGTCGCCAAAGCCGAGACCGACGGTCACAATCGCCCGCATGATCCGCCTCCATTTGAAAAGAGCCGCAGCGAGCGCCCAGCGTCACGCTAGGGCTCGCCAAGAGGACATGAGTCCCACGAGGGGTTATTCGTCGGCGGAGCGGGAATCTTGCAGCCTTGACGCGCCGGTCACGGTACGTTCCGTCACGCCATCAAGGGGCCACGGCCCGCTGCTCGTCGCGCGTCGGCGACTTGTCCGGCGTGAAAGCTCATGTGGCTCGACATGGCGGCAAAGCAGGCGCCGACCGTCGCGAAAGGCGGGCCGAATTCTTCCGGAGCGTGGCTCGGCTTATCCAAGTCGGTGTCGCTGAGCGAATCCAAATGAGCGAGCGTGGCGGAACGGATCTGCTCGAACTTGCCAAGCAACTCGTCCATCGACGGATACTGGCTGGCGTCGGTCGACGGCGTCGTGCCCATCGTAAACAGCCCTTCCAACTCCGGAAATCGATTCGGTTGGCCGAGAATAAAGCCATCCAACAGATCGCTTTCCGCGCGAACCAGATGGCCAAGTACCCACAGCGGATGGTTGCCGCCGCTGGGTGTCGGCTGCGTCAACGGGGCGTCTTTCATATCGTTGATCAGTCCCATGGCCCAGCCTTTGCCGTTTTCCAAGGACATCTTGATGTAGTCGATTGTGTTCACGGTTAGTCTCCCGAGGTTTGGTGTTTGAGTTTAGTGTTTGCGTGGCTGGGGTTGAACGAAGTGAACCCCCAGTCTTCCGCGCTGGGGACTCGCTACGCTCGACCCCAGCCGCCTTAATATAAAATCTTGAAGATCCACTGAGTTACATCGGTCAGAGGCACTGGCGCGCTAGGATGCGGCCGGCGATTCATGAAGCGCGACGCGGTTTCCCTCCACGTCTTCGAAATGAGCGATAAAGCCGTGCTGGCCGATATCGGTGCGGGGCAACAGCGTCTTACCACCGTTGTTGTTGATCGCTTCCAAGGTGGGGTCAATCTTGTCAACGTGCAGGTAGACCAGCGAGCCTTCGTGCGAAGGCTTGTAGCCGTCGCCTTGGATCAACGTCCCGGCCGCGCCGGCCTTCCCCATCTCCATCGGAAACCAACCCATCTTGTTGGGTCCCATCTCCGAATCCGTGATCTCCACCTCCAAGACGGTTGCATAGAAAGCCTTCGCCCGAGCCATATCGTTGACGGGAATTTCGAACCAGTTAACCGGGTTGGCATGAGAAGGCATCGGTTTCTCCTTGAGTGTTGGAGTCCAGGCGAGTCTGCCTTTCAGCATGGCCGCCGAACTCAAAAGTAAATTGAGGGCTTTCACTTGACGTGACAAAATATTCACGTTACTATTTAGTAACATAACAAGATGACCGACGCTGTCAAGCGCGGTCACCCGCAATCATTTCCAGAGAGAATCCAACCGATGCCCGAAACACAAGAACTATCGCTGGACGTTTCCCAGAGCACGGACATCAAAGCGGCCATCGGCGACGCCTACAAGGCTCTGATCCACCGCCTCACCGACCAAAACTCGACGCCCGACAACCGTCCAATGCCGATGGTGCTGGAAGAGTGGCCCGGGGGCCGTTGGTTTCGCGATCTGGGCAACGGCCAGGGGCATCTATGGGGCTTCGTGCAAGTCATTAAGCCGCCGACACTGATCGAGATCCAGGGTCCGCTGTTCATGTCGTACCCTGTCGCGGGACACATGCAGTTACGTCTAACCCAGATTCCGGGCGGCGCGGAACTGTCGCTGCGACATCGAGCCCTGGGAATGATCGAGGAAGATCACCGCGCCGGCGTGACGCACGGCTGGGATTATTTTCTCAAGGGCGTGAAACAACTAGCCGAATAGCCGCAGCCGCCAAAAAGCTAACAGCTAACAACTAGAACGCAATGACCAAAGACCTGGATCACGTCTGGAAAGCACTCTCCGATCCAACGCGTCGAGAGATCCTCGACATGCTACGGGACGGCCCCCGGCAAACGACGGACATCGTCGATCGATTTTCGCACCTTTCGAGGTTCGGTGTGATGAAACACCTCGACGCGCTGCGCGAAGCGGGCCTCGTAAAAACGCGCAGCGAAGGCCGTCGCCGCATCAATTCGCTCAACGTCGCTCCCATTCGCCAAATCTTGGAGCGGTGGATCAGCAAGTACGAAGCGTACTGGACAAACACTCTACTGCGAGTCAAGGAAGACGCCGAAGACGAATCGGCGGGCAAAGGAAAAAAAAGCCGCAAGACGAAGAGAGCTTAACATGGCGAACCGCACGCTGAAATTCTCCGCGACGAGCTGGTAACGCCGAGATAATTCGGGTCGGCTTTGCCAAACGGAGTTATCTTAAAATCGGCTCCCCACGTCAGCCGATTCCGTTCGTTAACTCGAGCTACTCGGTTGGACCGAGGATCGCGTCCAAATGCGTGAGTGAGTTGGCGTAGCGCTTCCAGGCTCCGATCGACGAACTGTAAGCCGGTTTGCGAACCTGCCAGCGGCTGGGGGTGCGCACGTTGCGCTCGGTACGATAAAACTCCAGACAATGGTCATCCCAAGGCAATTCGCAGTATTCCAGCAGTTTGCGAACGTTCGATTCCAGGTCGGTCACCAGTTCTTCGTAATTCAAATGGAACACGCGACCAGGCAGTATGTCGTTCCAGAGTTCACTCAGCCGATCACAAGCGACGCAGAAACGCGCCGTCTTCTCGAGATTGCAGAGCGGAAAGTCGAGATGATTCTTCAGTGCCGAAACACAAACATCTCGCGGCTCGCGGCGAATGCGCACGATCGATGCATTGGGAAACAGCGTATGAATCATGCCGACATGTATCAAATTTCCCGGCATCTTGTCGACCACTCGCTCGGCGGTGGAATCCACGCGGTTGAGCTGCGCGAGGTACTCTTCACTGAACGAGGCCAGTGTTTCAGCGGGAATGCTTGTGATCGAATCAGGATAGTCTTCACCCCCTGGTTCGTGCAACTTGCTACAGCGGGATGCGAACGAGCTGATCTCCGGCAATTCGCCCGCGCCCACCACCGACGGATGGCTCGCCAGAATCTGCTCCATCAACGTCGTGCCCGAGCGCGGCACGCCGACGACGAAGATCGGCCGTCTGGACGGATTGGCCGCCGCAGCCCGTGATTCGAAAAAGCTCGGCGTGAACACGCGCCGCGAACTTTCGTAGTGGCGATCATGGCGGTCTTGATGATCGGCCGGCGGCCCCACGTCAAACGCGGACAAGTTGTTCGTGGCAGGCGCATGCGGTTCAGGTTCGCGCTGACGTTCCTCTTTAAGGCGGCCGGCTTCCAGATAATGGGCAAAGGCGCGGTCGTAGTCCTTGGCCTTGTCGAAAAGCTGCCCCTTGGCGAAGTTCCAGTTGATCCGGTCGATCGGGCGCGCGTCGGGCAGCGCCAGGTACTCGTCAAGCTTGGCATGAAACGCATTTCGTTCGGCTTCATCGGCCGCCGTTCGAACTCGCATCAACAGTGCTTTGCTTTGGTGCGGGTTGGCCGCGAGCGCCCGGTCAAGCACCTCGACCGCCTCCTCGTTGAGCGATCGTTCGATCAATACATCGCCCAGCAATTCCAGCGCGGGGGCATTGTCGGGCTGCAGCTCAACGGCTTTCCGCAGTGCCGTTTCCGACGCTTCGTGTTGATGCAGGTCGTGGTAAGCCCGGCCGAGTTCGTAGTATGTGTCGCTGGTCGGAGCGTCGCGGGCCACTTGCAACAGCAACTCCACCAGTTCTTCGCGACGCCGCCGAACTTGGGGAAGCTGTGTACCGGTCGGCTTCAGGCTGCGAACGCCGGCTCGAATCACCTGGGCTCGCAGCAATTCCGCCAAACCGACGTGCAGGGCTTCGTCGCCGGTCGGGTGGTTGGACTTTGCAACAACCTGCTTCATTTGAGCGACATACCGCTCGGCTTCGGCTTCGGCTT
>JAJDEH010000014.1 GCA_029259935.1 Planctomycetota bacterium | reverse complement strand
ATCGTTCGATTCCGGTCGGTCATGAGCCCGGCGAGGATCACAATGTGGAGAATGCGATCCTGATTCGAAGACGGCTCGACTAGCACTTGAATGACCGGGGCGGGCGGCCGATGGGTCGTCCGCTAGGTTGTTCGTGAGGAGAAGCGGGAAGAGACGAACAGTGAATAGTTCATGGGCAAGCATTGTGCTCGTGTATCTGCTGCCCTACCACGCGCGAGGTAGCTTGCCCATGAACTATTTGCTGTTTGTTTGATGATCCCTCGGGTTACTCGCTGGAGTAGGAGTTACACGCTCGACAGAATGTGGAGGATTTCCCCCTCCTGAATAACATAACCCTTGTGCTCGTGTCGCATCAAGTTATTTGCCTTGACATCCCGTTCGCTGCCTAGGCGGATTAGGTCGTCGCAGGTCATCGTTTCGGCTCTGACAAAGCCCTTGGCCAGATCGGTGTGGATGCCGCCAGCCGCGTCCACGGCCGTGCACCCCTGGGGGATCATCCAGGTGCGAACTTCCTTCTCTCCCGCCGTGAAAAACAGCATTTGCCCGGAAATATGCATGATTTTTCGGAGCAATTCGTCGCTATCATACGATGTAACTCCCATTTCTTCGCAGAATTCCTGCCGCTCGGAAGGCTGCATCTGGGTCAATTCCAACTGCAGCGAAAGCGAACAGCAGACGGATTCCACATCGGCGGGAACTCGGGCGAGAAAGTCTGGATTTTCTTCCCCTTCGTCCGGGTTGAAAATCACCAGACGCGGTTTTTCCGAAAACAACTTGAACGATCGAATCGCCTTCTGCTGATCGGGCGTCATGTCCAAATCTCGTAACGATTTACCCGACTCCATCCATTCTGGTAGCGGCTCCAGCGCCGCCAACTCGGCTAGATCATCGTCGCGATTGGGCCGAGGTTTCTTGACGGATTCGCGGAGACGTTCAATTCGCCCGGTGACAATTTCCAAATCGGCAATCAGCAAGTCTTCATCGAAGTTTTGAAGGTCCGCGAGGGGATCGGCCGCGCCGTGCGCGGCGATCACAATCAGCAAACAGCCGGCCTCTCGAATCATTCCCAGCTTGGCGGCGCTGCCCTCATGCGTGCGGCTGAGGCCCGGCGTATCCACTAGATCGAGCGAAGCCAACGTCGTCTTCTTGGGCTGATAAATCTTCTGCAGGTCCGCGACGCGATCGTCGGGCACGATCGCCATGGCGCTTTGAATTTTGTGGGACAAGGCAGGATCGGGCGCACTGCCCGTAAGCCAATGAAAAAGAGTACTCTTTCCCGATCCCTGGTAGCCGACGATTCCAATTTTCATTTCGAGGTTGCTATCTTCAACGCGGTTTCCATGGATGTAATTGCCGTTTCTATCTCTGCCTGCTCAAGTTGGGACAGTTGCCGCTTGCCGAACCTAACTTCGTAGTAGGCTTCGACGATTTTATTCGGCAGCCGCGCCAGTTCCAGCCCCTGACCGCTGGTCCCACCATTTTCGACGGCGGGGACGCCGTGAAGGCCACGGGCCAGAAAATCACGGACGATGTGCTGGGCGAACTCACGATGAGTTTGTCGCCCCTCCCGATGCAGGCCATATCGCCCCACAAGATTGACGAACCTCTTGTAGAAATCAACGCCTATTCGTTGTCCCACCCTCTGGGAAGTTGTCTTGCCAAACAGCCGTCCTATCAAGCCACTCAACGGGGCCCACCAAACAATCAACAGTCGGCCGATTCTAGTTTCGATGAAAAATCGCGGATAGAAAACGCCAACCCAAACAAGCCAGGCCACTACCCACAGCAGCGTGACGGCGACAACGCCTATCCAAATGGTTCTTAGATATTTCGCATGCGGATCGTCGTAGTTGGGGGGGGCAAGCTCCGCCACTTGGACAACCGCGGGCTCCGGGTTCGACGGTGTAAAGACGTTGGCAACTTTATCCGGCGTGTCCTGGTTCAAATTTCGAAAAATCGTCTCTTCCTTGCGATCGGAATTGTAGCCCAGCACATAGTCGGACCACAGCAGTTGGCAATAGTCCATCATCTGGCCGAACTGCGTGAAAAAATTCGCCTCAAAGTCCTCCGATTCGCCAGCACCGATCCCCGGCGTTGGATCCAGTCTCAGCCATACGCCCTGACTCGCATCGCCCAGGATCTTCATTTCCTTCGGCAATTTCTTGGGTTCTACATAGGCTTCCACCCAAGCATGGACATGTTTTTCCTGCACCTGGTAGAAGTTTCCCAGCGGGTTAAACTCTCCACCTTTGTAACCCACCACCAGCCGCGCTGGTATATTTTGGCTGCGCAGCATCATCGCCAGCGCGCTGGCGAAATACTCACAGTGCCCTTGATGATGATTAGCGACGAAGTCCTCGATCGGATCAAGTTGCTGGTCCCGTTCCACGTTTCGAAAATCGAGCGTGTATCGGAAATCACTGGAATTTTGTAAAAACGAATGCAGGGCAAGGGCGACCGCCAACGAGTCGTCGCGGTCCGTCTGTTGCTCGGCAAGCACGTTTTCGGCCGTGGCCGACAGTTGCGGAAACCGTCGTTGATCAAATCGCCTTAGATGCCCGGTCTCGATACTCTTGTAGCTGTCACCCATGCCGCGGCTGACTTCGGCATACGCGGTTGCGGGCCTTTGAATTCCATTGTGAAAGGCGGTCGTGGCAAGCGTGTAACGCAACGATCGGATGCGCCCCTCACTGTCGCCGGCGCGCACCAGTTGGCGTCGGCTCAGATCAAAGCGGATATTTTTCGATGGAGAAACGGCATAGCAAGGAAAAACGCTGAAGACGATCATGTCGTCATTGGGGCTCAGCACGACAGTCTGGCGGACTTGGTCCGTCTGCGGGGAGGCGGGCATCAAATCGACAAGGTTGCGCGGATTGTCCTCGTTCATCGCATGCCACGCGGCATCCCGGTACTCGGTCAGTACCGCGCCGCGGAAATAGGGCTCGCCAATAATCACGTAAGGCTCGAGCGTTTTTTGATCCACGAACGACACCCGCATGACGTTCTTTTCCGAATCCTCGATGAGATGGCTTTCTCCGAATTCGACACGTTGGTGAAACCCCATCACGGGCGCTCCGCCGCCATCGGCTCCTTGCCAGACTTTTGGAGTGCGTCGCGGTAACGTGTAAAACACGATAATCGTAATGCAAAAGGCGGAGACGACCATGGCCGTAACATGAGGTACGATCGTGCGGACGGACATCGTGCCGCCAAACACGTCGTTCGCTTCGGCGAAGGCGACGATGGATCGCGAGGAGCCCGCGTCGATTTGGGCGGCGGCGGCACGCCGTTGCTGGTCGATACGAAGTTGCTCGCGATAGAGATAGTACAATGCCATCGCGCCGATGGCCACGATCACATACACCAGCAAAATAGCACCCGCGGTCAGATTCAGGTGCAGGGCGGCGGCCACGACCACTTGCAGCAGACTGAGCACCATCAGATGCGAATAAGCTCGCGACCCCTTCACTTCATAAAACAGGATGAGCTGCAAGTAAGCCAGCAGAGTGGCAATCTCCAGCAGCTTTTCCCCGCTAGTTTCCGCCAAGAAGAAGCGGTACATGGTGTATGCCGCCACCGCCAATGCCAGCCCGTTCGCGACAAATCTGTTTAGGTAGAACCATTTCAATACGTCGGTGAAAATGACCGCGGTGAAGGCCACAAAACCCGCAATTAAGGGCAAGGTCAAGCTGGGAATCGGCTGTCCGATTCCAAACAGCAAGGTGCCCATGGTCGCCATTACGGCGATATTAATTTGCAGTAACCGCTCGATCTTCACGGCTGCCTTGCTCCGGAATTGGACTGTTCAATTCAAAATAGCGTGATTGCTCTGGACTGTCGGCCTGGACCCAAGTGATTTGCGCCAGTTGCTGAAGCCAGCGCGGGTCAGTGTCGACCGCGGCGTTGGCTTCGAGACGCTCGCCGTTGCCAACAAATTGCTCTCGCGATCGAGTACTCAAGATGACAGTTCTCGACCTGGGCGCCGATTGGACTAGCGTCTGCTGCAACACTTCTTGTAGGCGGTCGGACGCGGTGCCTTCGACAATGGCAAGATAGTCGAGAACATCTTGCCTGAGCGCGGGTGAGGCGTTTCCCGATCGGTCGAAGTCGGGCTTGCCAATCGCCTTGAACGAGATGTAAGCCTCGCCTTGCTGACAGGCGTGCGCCACCACCGTGGCCGCAAAGCTAAGCAGTGATTCGATGCGTTCCATGAATTCGTTCGCGGCGTCCACTGGTTGCCAAAGGTCAAGCACCAGGGTCAGCTTGCGGTTTTTTCGTTGTTCAAACTCGCGTACTTTGAGTTCGTTCAGCTTGGCGGATGCACGCCAATGGATCCACCTTTGGTTGTCGCCGGCTTTCCAGTCCCGCAAACCGTAATAGTCGCCCTCGGTCATTCCGCGATTTACATGAGACTGCTCGTCGCCAGCGACAGCGGACTCCATCAGTCTCGACCAGTCCGAAGTGAGCCTGCCGAGCTTTGGAAAAACCGTGACTTCGCTGAATTGACTCACATTTCTCGAGGTTTGCACAAATCCCAAGGGAAATCGCGACGAAACTTGCAAAGGCCCAAACTTGTAAACACCGCGTTGGGGAATTCGACAAAGATACGTCGCGCGGTCGCTGCTTTGCGGCCGAATGTAGGGAAGGATCACTCTCGACCGGACGTTCCCCACACTTCGGTCAGGCTCTTGCTGCTGAATCCGATCCTCGACCGCGATAGCCCATCCGGCGAGCCAGCGGCGAGAGTTTTCCACCGTGATATCCACCTTGAATACATCCCCCGCACAGGCGCGAAGGGGCAGCCGCCGACGCACCGTCAGACGCTGGATCATCTTGCTGGAAAATCGCCAGTTGAACAGCAGCAAGCCGACCATCAGCCCTGCCAGCATGATCAGCAAGTTCACTTCGCGCAGCACCGCGCCGCCGATGATAAATGAAAGCACGAAGAGGAAATACCACCCCTCGCGGCTGAACCTGGTTCGGCGGGGTTCGACCACAAGGTCACTCCGGTATGGGGGCGTTTGCGATGATCCGTTCCAGCAGCGCCTCGACTGAACTGCGTTGCCCGTCGTAGAGGTGTCCTTTGACGCTGACTCGATGCGCGAGTACTGGTATGGCCAGCTTCTTCACATCATCGGGAACTACATAGTCGCGTCCTTCAATCAACGCCGATGCCTGGGCCCCGCGATAAAGTGAAATTGCCCCGCGCGTGCTGACGCCCACACGCAACTCGTCACAGGTCCGTGTCAACTCAACAAGATCCAAAATGTAATCATAGATCGAATCTTCGACGGTCACCTCACGGACGGAAGCTTGTAGATGGCGCACTTCATCGATGGTCAGCGTCGGTCGTAAATCTTCCACCGGATCACCTTGTCGATGAGAAGTCAGCACTTTGCGTTCATCTTCGCGGCTGGGGTAGCCCATCGAGATCCGCAGCAGAAAGCGATCAAGCTGACTCTCCGGCAGCGCATAGGTGCCTTCGATCTCGAAAGGGTTTTGCGTGGCAATCACCATGAAGGGCGGCGAGATTGGGTAGGTGTGCCCGTCGACACTCACTTGGCTATCGCTCATCGCTTCCAGCAGCGCGCTTTGTGTCCGCGGCGGCGCGCGATTGATTTCATCGGCCAGCACGATGTTGGCAAAGATCGCACCCCGGTTGTAGAGAAATTCGGACGTCTTGGGGTTAAAGACGCTGCTTCCCACGATATCACTGGGCAGCAGATCGGGTGTAAATTGGATCCGGCAGAAGTCGCCTTCGACACTTTTGGCCAACGACTTGCCAACCAGCGTCTTGCCGACGCCCGGCACATCTTCCAGCAACACATGCTCGCCGGCAAAAAGAGCTACCAAGCAGAGGCGAACGACCTCCGGCTTTCCGAGCACCACCTGACACATGTTCTGCTCTAGCCTAGATACCAAGGTATCCAGCTCGGTTGCCATCCGCATCTCCTCACAAGAAACAGTGAATATAGCGAAGTCGTCGAAAAGACGTTGACGTGCCAAGTGTCGCGAATTCTTCCACACCTGCCAAACCCATCTTAAACGCCATTCCCTAATCAGGGCAACTACCTGTGCGGCAATGGTTTAGGTTTGTGCCGCCGATTGCGGCCCGCCCCGGGTTTTCAAACGCTTGAGACAAGACTACTGAACCTGCTAATATGTCCTTTGGTTCTAGCTACATTCACTTGGCAACTTTACGCAGCGATTCACGGCCCCAGCCTCCCACATCCAAAACCTCTATGCACGAATCGCTAGGAGCTGCGCCGTTTCACCCGCGAGGTTCGCATGGAGACGAGCCTCATCCCCCGGAAATGCCGGTTTTCGATTTGCTGTCGGATGATCCGCTTCCGGAAATTTCAGAAGAAGACCAGCGGGTCGACCTCGGCGCGGTTCCGCCGGAACTCGAAAGTTCTGATTCGACGCCGGACGCGTCTCACGTTAAGGATGACTTCCCAGAGCAAGTCGCGCATGATTCGCCCAACGACGAGGTTCGCGGGAAATTCTGGTTCGAGGGCGACGTGGTGATGTGCGGCTGCCCCGATTGCGGCGCTCCGATGTCGGTTCGTGTGTGGCTGATGGTCGCGGATTGTTGGCGTTGTCCGGCCAGTATTGAGATGACCGAGGAAGAAGAGCGAGAAATTCAGCGCATGCTGAAAGATCGCCAAGCAGATCAACGACCCGTGCAAGGCAACGGTCGCCCGCGATCGGTCAGCGCGGGTGAAAGCCCATTGAAAGAAACCCGAAACGGAAATTCGACGAAAGCCAGCCCTGCGCCACGCAAGGCCCAGCTTGACCGCCAGCCGGCTAAATCCAACGGTTCGATTCCGGCTAAACGAACTGCCGCCCCTCGATCCAAACACAACCCCGCGCCTCGCCGCACCGATCGCAAGCATCCTCGCCCGATGCCCGCCATCGCGCCGGCTTCGGTAACGCGAACGAATCGACGCATCCAGCAAGTTGCCCGGTCGGGATCCGCCGGCGCGGTGGTTGGAAAGATGCTTGGCCATACGCCCGCATGGTTGGTCAGCCTGGTGTTTCATTTGTTGCTGCTGACCGTACTCGCCCTCCTGTATCATGAACAGCCGGAATCTTCGTCGGTCACGATCTTTGTAACCAGCCAAGCGGAAAACGATCCCAAGATTCGGCTGACGACACAGGTCAATGACGATCCTCATGAAGGAGAGCAAGCGCCCATTGTCGACCCCAACGGCGAAGTCGACTTGGATCTGCCGTTGCCGGGCAATGTGGATCTGAATGATGAGGAGGTGCGAGATTCGGTCATCAAAGCGCAGCAGGACGCGCTCCAACTGCGACTCGCCGGCGAGGCTTCAACTCGGCACCTCGCCCCGCTGGATGTCGTTAAACGCACCATTACCTCGGAGAACACCGCGCGGCGCACTTTCGCCGCTCGTGATCCCCGGGTTCGCGCTGAAATGGTTACCCAGGAAGGCGGAACAACGCTGACCGAAGCCGCGGTCGCTCGCGCGCTGCGTTGGCTGGCACGGCATCAGGAAAAGGACGGAAGTTGGAGCCTGCACGATTATGACGACCGGCCCAATTGCAACTGCGGACCCCACCGGCATCCTCTGCGGGAACTCGTCAAGTCGGATCGAGACTCGATCAAACGTAGCGACATGGCAGGCACCTCGCTGGCCCTGCTGCCTTTTTTGGGCGCGGGGCAGACCCACCTGACGGGCATCTATCAAGACACGGTATCGCGTGGCTTGCGGTGGATGATGAAACAGCAACGGGCGGACGGCTATCTGCAGCCCGAATCGGCCGGCATGTACGCACACGGCCAGGGAGCGATTGTACTCTGCGAAGCTTACGCCATTTCAGGCGACGAACAGTTGCGAGCGGCCGCGCAAAAGTCAATCGATTTCATTGCCAAGTCTCAGTACAACGACGGTGGCTGGCGGTATCACCCAGGACCCCCCACGTCGCAAGGCGATACCAGCGTACTCGGCTGGCAACTCATGGCGTTGCAAAGCGCGAAGATTGCCGGCTTGGACGTTCCAGAGAAAACACTTCAAGGCGCGAGCAAGTTTCTCACCAGCGTTTCGCTGGCCGCACCGGTCCAAGAGCTTGTCGAAGACCAACAACGGATTGTCGCCACCTTGGACGAGTTGATCGAGGGCGGACAATGGAGCAAGGCAAGGCAACGGCAGCTTGTAGCCAAGCAACGAAAGGTTGCGGAACTGCTGATCCGAAATTGTGGCAGTGTCGCGGCGGACTGCCGCAATGAGATTTCCCAAGCCGCATTACGATTGGAAAGTGCCCGCGGTCCCGAGCAAGCACGCGAGCAGACGCGGGCCGCGCTCAAGGCGCTCGAGTCGTTTCGTGACGAGTGGGGCGGGTCGCGCTATGGCTACTTGAAGGACCGCCCGCCGATTCCAACGATGACTGCGGAAGCACTGCTATGTCGCATGTATTTGGGGTGGACGAAGCAAGAGCCCGGCCTTGGGCATGGCATCGAGTGGCTGTCAAAATCGTACCCGCCACGAAAGACTGATTTGAAGTCGGGCCGGGGAAACATGTACTATTGGTATTACGCCACTCAGGTTATGCACAATTATGGCGGCCCGAGCTGGCACAAATGGAACGCCGACATGCGCGACATTCTGGTGGGCAGCCAAGAGACCGAGGGGCATCGCGCGGGAAGCTGGTCGCCGGTCAGAGGCGACACGGGAAAATTTCAGTTCATTTGGGCCAATGCCGGTGGCCGCATTTATGTCACGGCGCTCGCCGCCTGCACGCTGGAAGTTTATTATCGGCACCTGCCGTTATTTAAGCAGATTGAACTGGAATAGTTCGTCACTTCGCCGAATGCGGCCTACCGGGCCGGCCGCCGGTTGATTCCGTTGGTTCGGTGGCCGATACTGGGAACGATCGTTCCACCACCATTCCCTCCGCCTTGGCCTTCCTGTTCGGAGACTGTTTCCCAATGTTCCGAATTTCTACGATGATTTGCTTGTTGTCAGCCACGCTTTGCCAAGCGGAGGAGCCCGTCGCGAAGTCAAACTTCCGACGTCCCAAAACCGAAATTGTCCTGCGTGACTGGCTGGAAAACATGGTTGTTTATCACCGATTTCGCCCCGCGGAGGTTTCCGCGGCCACGGGACTTTCGGAAAAGGAAGTTCAAGCGGCGGTCGCGAAATATGATCTCAAGCCAAAACTCAAGCTGCTCCGCCAGTCCGACGAGCCGCTCGTTGTATTGCCCTATCCGGGTGGCCGCCATCCGCGCATTGGATTCTTGGATGGGGCGATCCGCCCGCAGCGCGAATCGAAAATCAGCGTTTTCACTCCGTGGAATGACGGTGGCTACGTGGTGGTCGACGTGCCCGAAGCGATTTGGAATGGCGAGGGCAAACAACGCGAGTTGCTGTATCTCGCTCACACGCACGTACCGACAATGTGGACACGGCAAGGAATCGAACTGGATCCGCTGGAGTGGTCGCGAAAAGAAGGCGGCCAGTTGTACATCGATCGGCGGTTGCCCAATGGAGTTTCGTTCGGCGCGGCGATTCAACCCAAAGCGACTGAAGTTCGCATGCGGATGTGGATCAAGAATGAAAGCAAAGCCAAACTGACCGGCTTGCGGGTGCAAAACTGCGTGATGCTGAAGGGCGCGCCCGGTTTTGCTCAACAGACGAATGAAAACAAGGTGACGTCTTCGCCTTACGTGGCCTGTCGAAACCCGGACGGCGACCGTTGGATTATCACCGCTTGGGAGCCGTGTCTACGTCCTTGGTCGAATCCCCCGTGTCCCTGCATGCACTCGGATCCACAATTTCCCGATTGCGAGCCCGGCCAATCGCGGTCGATTCGCGGTTGGCTGTCTTTTTATCAAGGAAAAGACGTGGAGACCGAATTTCGTCGAATTGACGCGACCGGCTGGCGAACGGAATCTTTAGACGACTGAGGTTGCGATGTCGAACCTGGATGAGGAAATGAAAGCCAACGCGTTGGAGGCGATGAAGCTGACACGTAAGCACTTCGTCGTCGAGTTGGATTTTTCCCCGGCTAGTATCGGGCAGCTAGAAGGGCTCGTGGATGATGTCGACTTTTCGCTCAAAGGCGGCCGGAGTGACGAGAACATCGCGCTATTAGTACGGACCTGGGGCAGCTATTTGGGCGAGGTGATTCGACGCAACGTTGGCGGCGAGTGGAATGAAAGTACGGATCAAGAATTGGGAGTCCGACTCGTTGTTGGCGCCAAGAAACTCGATCCTCACGACGCCGTGCGAAAACGTTTGACGGAAGCATCCAAACCCAGCGTCGAACAATTCTACTCGGATGTCGCCCACTAGAACTGACAATAGAGCTACTGCCCTGCAAGGAGCATGGAGATGAGAATCTGCCGCTATCAAGTCGGAGATGATGTTTCGGTTGGATTTTATTTCGACGACGCCGTGGTGCCGCTTCAAGACGCGACCGACGCCTTTGCGTCAGCATCATCGAGCGCCGTCGAAATCGGGACCCACGAGAGCCTGCTGGATTTCTTACCGCCCGACGGTGCCGCCAGCGAACTGGCCGAAAAAATCGATCAATGGTTGCGCACCGATGCCGGTGCCAACGTAAGACGACTGCCCCATGACGACGTGCAATTGCTGGTTCCCATTCCTCGACCGAACAAGCTGTTTCTGTTGGCCGGCAACTATGCAAAGCACATCGAGGAAGGCGGCGGAATTGCCGCCGAGCGAGCCGAAACGTTTCCTTACGTCTTTATGAAGCCTCCCACGACCACGCTGACCGATCCGGGCGCTCCGATTCGTCGCCCCAAGGTTTCACCTAATTCCGTCGACTGGGAACTGGAGCTGGCGGTGGTAATCGGTCGCCGGGCCAAGGGCGTTTCGGAGGCCGACGCGCTGAATTATGTCGCCGGCTATACCGTCGTCAATGACATTTCTGATCGAAAGTTTCGCCCCAACCCCGACCGCAAACCGCGAGATCGAGACCAGTTCTTCGATTGGCTCCACGGTAAATGGCACGACAGCTTTTGCCCTTGTGGGCCATGCATCGCATCGACCAGCGAGATCGCCGACCCTCAAAGTCTCGATATGCAGTTGCGGGTCAACGGCGAAACAAAACAAGACGCCAGCACTTCGCAAATGGTCTTTCCCGTGGCCGCGGTGATCGAGTTCATTTCCAGTTTCGTGACGCTCGAGCCGGGCGATATCATTTCGACAGGAACGCCACACGGCGTGGGAGCCACGACGGGCACCTTCCTCCAGCCGGGTGATACGGTCGAGGCATCCATTGGCGCGATAGGGACGGTCTCATCGCCAGTCGTTGAAGGTGAAGACTAATCAATGGTTCGCACGGCGAAGCAAACGCCATGTTCGCCTGCCGAGCAGCGACCAAACGGAGGAGTTAGAGATGAGATCGCGCGTTGTTGTGTGGTGCGTGCTGGTTGTTGCTTTGTGGGTCCGATCGGCTCAATCGGCGGATCGACCCAACATCATCTTCTTGTTTACCGATGATCAAGCTCCCTGGGCGCTCGGAGCCGCCGGGCATCCGCACGCCAAAACACCCAACATGGATCGCATCGTTCGCGAAGGCGCTTATTTGGTCAACTCATTCACCGTGACGCCGGTATGTAGCCCGTCGCGGGCCAGTTTGATGACCAGTCGTTACGGCTCGGAATTGGGCATCACTGACTGGATTCATCCCCGAACCGAGCCCGAATTGGGGCTCGATCCGGCCACGGTGACCTGGACCGAAGTGCTGCAAGAGTCGGGGTATGCCACCGGGTTGGTGGGCAAATGGCATTTGGGAGTGCCCGACAAGTTCCATCCAACGCGGACGGGGTTTGACTACTTTATGGGATTTCGTACCGGGGGCACGCGTCCGGTCGATCCGATTTTGGAGGCCGACGGCAAGGAGCGAAAGTTCAAAGGACTGCTGCCGGACATCCTCACCGATCACGCATTGCAATTCGTCGAGGAGAACAAAGACCGTCCTTTCTTGCTGTGTCTGCACTTTCGGGCACCGCATTCACCCTGGTTGCCTGTCGCCGACTCGGATCTAGCTCCGTATAAGGATCTCGACCCCACGATTCCCAATCCGAACTACCCCAAGCTTGATGTTCCGCGCGTGAAACGGATGACCCGCGAGTATTTGGCCAGCACCACCAGTGTCGATCGCAACGTGGGACGTTTGTTAGGCAAGCTTGACGATTGGAAGCTGAGTAACAATACCATCGTGATTTTCACTAGCGATCACGGCTATAACATGGGACACAACGGGATCTGGCACAAAGGAAACGGCCACTGGGTTTTGACGCAGCCGCCGCCCGCATCGCCGAATATCCCGCGGAATCAACGTCCAAACATGTATGACCATTCGATTCGTGTGCCGACAATGATTCGCTGGCCGGGGATCATCAAGCCAGGCACCGTGATTGAGGAAACGGTTTCCAATTTGGATTGGTATCCGACGATCGTCGCGATGGGGCAAGCAAAGCTGCCAGCGAGCGAAACGATTCGAGGTCGTAATATCGTGCCGTTGCTGCGCGGCGACACCAAGGAATGGGAAAACGATTTTTACGCGGAATACAGCACGCACCACCAGTCGCGGACCCACATGCGCATGTACCGGGGAACGCAGTGGAAGTTAGTGCGTGACTTCCTCAATCCCGAGCGCGATGAACTGTACGACCTAGTTGACGATCCGGCGGAGTCCAAGAACCTTATTCATTCCGACCGGCCCGAAGTGAAGCGGGCCGTTGCCCAACTTCACGAGAGGATCTTGGCCAAAATGCGAAAGCTGAAAGATCCGGCGCTCAAGTTGGCGGAATCCAAACAATAGATCGAATTCATCCAGCGGCTTGTTCGCGATAAGAACTCATGGTTTCGTTTGAAGAGAACACGGTTTCGTTTGAAGAGAACACGGGACTGATCGGCGTAATGCTAAGTGGCGGGATCGATAGCTCGATCTTGGCGGCACATCTGGCCGACCAAGGCCGCCAGGTCCAGCCATTTTACGTCCAATCGGGCCTGTACTGGCAAGCCGCCGAGCTGCGAGGACTCAATCGATTTCTATCAACGCTGCGGACAAGCAATATACGCAACTTGGTAGTTCTCGATTTGCCACTTGGCGATATCTACGATGGCCATTGGAGCTTGACCGGCACGAACACTCCCGATGCCAGCACGTCGGATGACGCGGTCTACCTTCCCAGTCGCAACGCACTGCTGTTGATCAAAGCAGCCGTTTGGTGCCAGCGTCACCGAATCCGGGAACTGGCACTGGCCACCTTGGGAAGCAGTCCCTTTGAGGATGCGACCAGCGGTTTCCGCGCTGACTTTGAACAACTGCTCAATCGAAACGGCCATGATTCTCTGGAAATTCTATGCCCATTCGGGACCATGACGAAACGCCAGGTGATGGAGTTGGGGAGGGACTATCCGTTAGAGTCGACGTTCTCCTGCATTGCCCCCGCTGATGGACTGCATTGTGGCGAGTGCAACAAATGCGAGGAACGTCGCAACGCCTTCGCGCTCGATGCGCGCCCAGACAAAACAGCTTACGCCAGCGACCTGCAAACGGAAAGTATCGGTTGACGCATGTATCGAGTAACGCGAGAGATTGATTTCTGCTATGGGCACCGGCTGTTAAACTACGACGGCAAGTGCCGGTGGCTGCACGGACACAACGGGCGAGCCGTGATTGCCATTGAAAATGATTCGCTGGACGACTGCGGCATGGTGCTTGATTTTTCAGAGATCAAGAACGTGGTCAGCCAGTGGATCGACGATACCCTGGACCATCGCATGATTCTGTGTCGCGATGATCCAGCCGTGCCCGTGTTACGCGAACTGGGGGAACCGCTGCACTTGATCGACGCCAATCCGACTGCCGAAAATATTGCGCGGCTGATTTACGACTTTGCCGCCAATCATGGATTTCCCATTGCGGAAGTCCATCTTTGGGAGACGCCCCGGTGTTTTGCGACCTACAACAGCGCAAAAAAATAGTCCGGGCCACCGTAAACGGATGATGCCCGGACTGAGTCCCCCCTGGGATGATCGGTCACCCCTCGGAAAACCGTGGCTCGTTGCGTTCTAAACGCACCAAACTCGGATGCCGGGCGTAGGAGTGGTATACAAATGCCATATAGTGTTGTCTGTGGGATAGTTGCGAACCGCTTGTTGGCGACAACAGGTTTATCGGCTGGGGGGCGCGGGGGACTTTCGTAAAGTTTGTCGATTACCTGGGCTACACCTTCGCGCGGACTGATTCAGTTTCTTTCTGATTCACACGACAAAGACTAATTAAACTTTGCCGGTTAGGCCGATTTTGAGGACGGTGTGTCGCGGTCCATCGATCGCAAGCTAGCAAAGCAATGCACTGTGAGAAAGGAAGCTCCAGGTGTCGAATAAGTCATCCCTACTGTCAAGTCTCCGTAATCTGGGCTGGCCCCTAATCATTGGATTGGGCGCATATACGCTGTTTTACTTCGGGGTTCAGCAGGAACTGATCAGCAACGAATTCGTGTTGCGGTATTTCGCGGGCCACGCCGTTTGCCATCTGGTGACCGGCATGTTCTTTGTGGGCTTGGCCGCACTGGCAATGAAAGCACTTGAAGTGCTGTCGCAAATCATGGCCACCGAGCAAGTCGATTTGGAAGAACCGCCTGAAGGCGGGCAACCCATCGAAGACTGTTCGCGGCTACTCGACTATTTGCAGACGCTGTCCTCACGCGTTCGCCGGTCCTATTTCGGCCGGCGGCTTTCCGACGCGATAGAATTCGTGGATCGCAAACAGTCGGCGGAGGGTCTGGACGACGAATTGAAGTACCTGGCCGATCTGGACGTCGCGCGCCAGCAAGAGAGCTTCTCCTTGGTGCGCATCCTGATTTGGGCCACGCCGATGATGGGATTTCTGGGAACGGTGATCGGAATCACCATGGCCCTGGAAGAATTCGGGCGTCAAGATTTTGAGAACGACAACCTGAGCGGCGCGATGGAAGTTCTGTTGTCCGGTTTGTACGTTGCGTTTGACACAACCGCTTTGGCGCTCTCACTGTCGGTGGTGATGATGTTCATTCAGTTTCTTATCGATCGATTCGAAACCCAATTGCTGGAGACGGTTGACGGCCGGATTGGCGAACATCTGGTCGGCCGCTTCGAGCAAATTGGCGGCGGTGCGGATCCGCATCTGCAATCGATTGAACGAATGAGCCGGTCCGTGGTCAAGTCCAGCGAGGAATTGGTCAAGCGTCAAAGCGAGATTTGGAAATCGACGATCAGTTCGGCCCATCAACATTGGAGCCAGTTGACCGGCGCCACCGGCGAACAACTGCAAGGAGCTCTTACGAATTCACTGGATCAGTCGTTGGAGCGGCATGGCGAGCGGATGCAGCAGGTGGAAACACGCTCGGCCGAACAATTCCAGCAACGCTGGGGGCAACTGCAAGCGGGGCTCGCCGAAAATGCGCGCGCCATGTACGAACAGCAGCAAGAGCTTATCAAGCAAGGCGAAATCATGAAGCAGGTCGTTCAGTCGACGGGCGAAGTAATCAAGCTGGAAGACGTGCTGAACGAAAACCTCAAGGCGCTGGCCGGTTCGCAGAACTTTGAAAGTACGGTAATGAGCCTCTCGGCCGCGATTCACTTGCTCAACGCGCGGCTCGGCCAGTCAGCCGACTCGGGCCAACGTGTGGAACTGAAGGAAACCGATCCCCAAGGCCGCGCCGCATGAGACGATCGCCCACGCGAAAACCCAAGAATGGCGTTTCGCTATTCCCGTTTCTCGCCGTGTTGATTTGCACGATGGGTGCGCTGATTGTATTGCTGGTCTTGGTGGTCAAGCAGGCCGAAGTTCACGCGCAGGAATTCTCACATCAGGAAACCGAACAACTCGAAACAGCGCGAAAGACGCTTCGCAGAAAACTGGATGACCAGAAGTTCCTGGAGGACACGCTAGCCGGCCAACGTCCCATGATGACACAGCAACTGGCCAACTCGCGACTGGAACTGAGCCACTTGGAAAACCAGGTCCGACAGTTGCGCCAGCAAGCGGCCTTGCTCAAGCAGCAGATGGACGATTTGAAACAGTTGGACGCGGTCAGAGGGCAAGATCAGGCAGCGGCCGCCGCCAGGCTCGCCAGTCTCAAGCGTCAAATCGAAGTCGAGGCTCGACACTTGGAAGAGGCGAAACGTCGCGCCGCCAGCCAGCCGAAGTCGTTCGCCCTGCTGGTCTATAAGGGCCCGAATGGCACGACGCGGCGGCCCATTTATATCGAATGCACGCCAGACGCCGTGATCATCCAGCCAGAAGGAATCCGATTAGGCACGGCCGACTTCGCCAAGCCGCTGGTGCCCGGAAATCCGCTCGATGCCGCACTACTGGCGGTGCGCGAGTATCAAGCATCTTCCGGACTGATTGATCAGGGAGGCGAACCCTATCCTTTGTTGGTGGTACGTCCTGGTGGAGCGGAGGCTTATGCCCTTGCTCGTTCGGCGATGAAATCATGGGATGATGAATTCGGCTACGAGTTGATTGATGACAAAATAAAATTGAAGTACCCAGCCGCCGATCCGGCGCTGGCCAAGACGTTACGGGATGCGATTGATCTTGCCCGTCGTCGGCAACTAGCGTTGCAGCGGGCTCAACCTTCGCGATTCCCCGGCGGAACGGGCGGTCGCGGCAGTTTCAGCGGTGGTGGTAGTTTCAGCGGCGGTCGTGGCAGCGGCAACAGCGGCGGCGACGACCGAACCGTACTGCGTTTGAAGCCAGGCGGTGGCGGCTTCGTTCGAGAGGGTGCGGGCACCAATGATCCGTACTTCGGCGGCGGAAAAACGGACCGCCCCCGATCCGGTCGCGGTCCAGGATCAGGAACCGGACAATCGACCAATCCAGAACAGCAGGCCCGCCAACAGCAGGCCCACCAACAGCAAACGCGGCAGCAGCAGTCGCAGTCACGGCAACAAGCCGGCAACGTGCAAGACAGAACGAACTCGTCCAACGGAAACCAAGCGGGGTCGGGACAAAGCCAAGCCGTGAATGGGCAACCCAACTCGAATCAAGCTGGCAATTCGCCGTTTTCAAGCGGAACTCAGGGCCGCGGCGGTTCGCGCGGCGCGAACTGGGGGCTGCGAGGATGGTCGCCGAACTCCACTCCATTCACGCGGCCGATCCGCGTGGTGTGTTATTCAAACCGGGTGATAATCGTTCCGGTCGGAACGGACGAACGTCCTTCCGTCACGCCGTTGTTGGGTGCCACGGCTGACTCCGTCGATGATCTTGTGGATTCCGTCTGGAAACACATGGAAGGATGGGGGATCGCGGGACGTAACGCATATTGGAAACCCGTACTCAACTTCGAAGTCGCTCCCGACGCCGAACGACGCTTCGCGGAACTCCAAGATCAGCTCCGCGACAGTGGACTTGACCTACGCCGGAAAACAAGATGAGCCGCAGACGAAAAAAACATGACGACGCGCCGGGCCAGGATTCGTTCCTCGACATCGTGGCCAATCTGGTCGGGATCATGATCATTCTTGTTATGGTTGTGGGAGCCCGCGCCAAGGATGCGTGGGTCGATTCTTCGGCTGGCGAGCCAACCGAGGAACTTGTCCAGTTGGAAGAGGCCGTGGAAGTGTCCGCGAGCGCCACCACGGCGCTCGAGCGAAATATTAATGACGTCAACGGCAAAGTGAAAGTCGAGCAGGCGGCCGTCGCCGCGCGCAGAAAAGAGCGTAACGAAATTCAACTCATGTTGACCTTTGCCGAGCAACAGATTTCACAAAAGCGAGCGTTGCTCAACGGCGCCGATCGGCGAGCGTTGGAATTACGGCGAGATCTTACGGCGGCGGAACGACACCTGCAAAACCTCGAGCAGAAGCGTCATGTGGTTCAAAACGCCGGCGCGGAACCGATCGTCCTGGAACATATTCCCACGCCGATGGCCAAGACGGTATTCGGTAAGGAAATACACTTCCGCTTGCTCGCCGGCCATCTTGCCCATGTGCCGCTGGACGAGTTGATTGACTTGATGAAGGGCGAAATGAAGGACAAAGCGGAAAAATTGCGCCAGCAGTCGGAAATCGTTGAGACGGTGGGGCCCATTTCCGGATTCCACCTTCGCTATCAACTCCAAGAAGTCA
The DNA here is from genome assembly GCA_029259935.1 of Planctomycetota bacterium. Next base: position 23,505 of record JAJDEH010000014.1, on the reverse strand, counting down.
ATCGTGTCGAGCAGACACAATTCGGAGCGGTGCAGCGAAAGGGTGTCGAATTCACCGGCTTCTATTTGGTGCCCATGAGCGAGAAGCTTGGGGAGCCATTTCAACAGGCACTCCGGCCCGGATCCCAATTCCGTCGTCAGATCGACAGATTGAACCCTGATACGACAACCATCACGGTTTGGGTCTACCCCGACAGCTTCAACGAGTTTCTTGTACTCAAACGAGAGCTATTTCAACGCGGATTCCTCACCGCAAGCTGGCCGCTTCCCGCCGACCAACCCATTGCCGGAAGTCCCAATGGCCGCCGTTCCTCGGCGCAGTAAACACGGTTATTGATCACTCTGGCGGCAGAGCGGCGACAGAATTCGCACCAGGCCGCCCGCTCAAAATCCAAACCTGGGGGCGACAAGCGCCGAAAGGCGGCGCACTCGCCATTGATCCTCCCGTTAGCGCGAACCCGGTGTCCGGCCGAGTGTCTTGTTGTTGATGGGAACTTGGATCCGAGCGGAGTTCGCCTCGGATTTCATCTGTAACGGAACTTGCGGCGGTGTTCACCAATCCCGCTCTTGCCCAGCACGCACGGCGGCGGGTGGGAAGTCTGGTCCATTTCAGACCTGCGGGCAGCGCGAGGAAATTCAGGCCTCTTTCACCCTGGCCTTATCGTGGACGGCGCATAGAATTCCAAACGGACGTAGACTGACCGGTTTCTCGCCCGAATTCCCGCCCCCTTGTTCGTGGCATTCATCTGAGATCACGACAACCTGGGTCGCACTGGTCAAGCCGCCCCCCGGCTCCAGTTCGCATTTATCAAGCAACAAGACGACGACGAGATCGACTCGGCGTCGTAAATTTTTCGCCGCGCGACAGCGGCACGAACGACAAGAACCATGATTTGCCAGACATCCAACTTAACGGACCATGAGGAGAGCTTGACGCAACTCCCGTCGGCATCCGCGCGCTCGACGCGCGAATGCCTGGACCATGCCATGCCGATTGGCGGCCGCGACGCCGACGCTTGGACGGACGACCCCGTTCAGCAGTACCTAGCGCAAATCGGCCGCTATTCGTTACTGAAGCGCGACCAAGAAGTTTCGCTGGCTCGGCAAGTGGAAGAGACTCGCAGCCGTTTCCGTCGCGAAGTCTTGGAGTGCGATTTTGCGTTGCGCGAGGCATTCGAACTGTTGAAGCGAGTCCACCAAGACGAACGGTCGTTTGCCCGCACCGTTCAAGTCGCCGTTAGCGACCGGCTGGAAGAACATCACATCCGCGGCCGTTTGCCGCTCAATCTGCAAACGGTCGACGCACTGCTCGAGCGCAATCGACAAGATTTTGAGGTCGCCGTCAGCCGGTCGCGAGCCAAAGCCGAACGTCTCGACGCGTGGCGGCGGCTCCTGGCACGACGCCGGCGAGCGATTCGCCTCGTCGAGGAACTGGGACTGCGGACGGAGTTCTTTCAAAAATTCTTCGAGCGGCTGGTTGAAGTCGACTGCCGCATCCATGAATTGAAGCCTGCCGTAATGAAGAAGGGGCATCACCAGGATCGTGCCCACAGAGCGGAATTCCGCCGCCTGCTGCGGGCGACCCAGCAGACTCCTGGTGGTTTGCACCGGCGCGTTCAGCGGCTTCGCAAGATTCTCGCCGACCACGACGAAGCCAAACGGCGATTGTGTGAAGGCAATTTGCGGCTGGTCGTCTCCGTCGCCAAGAAGTACCGCAATCGGGGGTTGAATTTTCTAGACCTGATTCAGGAAGGCAACGCGGGGCTGATACGGGCGGTTGAGAAATTCGAGTATCGACGCGGCTTCAAGTTTTGCACCTACGCCACCTGGTGGATTCGGCAGGCGATGACCCGCGCCGTCGCCAATCAGGGCCGTACGATTCGCGTCCCTTCGCACGCGTTGTCGTGCTTGGCCAAGGTGCGGCACCTGCGCGCTAGTCTATTGGCGGATCTGGGGCGTGAACCAAGCGTCGAAGAGATCGCGGTGGCCGCCGACACCACCGTCGAAGAAGCGCAGTCCGCGCTCGTCTTGACGCGTCAGCCAGTGAGTTTGGCGCAATCCATCGGTCGGGATGAAGATGCCACGCTGGGCGATCTCTTCGAAGATCAGGACGCCAAACAGCCCGCGACCGGCGCCAGTCAGAATATGCTGCGTGAACGCATCGGCGAGTTGCTGAAGACGCTCACTCAGCGTGAACGCGAGATCGTCCGGCTTCGCTTTGGCTTGGACGATGGCCGCGACCATACGCTCGAAGAAGTGGCCGATATGTTCGACGTTACGCGTGAGCGAATTCGACAAATCGAACGACGGGCCTTGGCGAAACTGAAACACCCCAAGCGGAATTCCGAACTGGCCAATTACTATGGGGCTGAACCGGAACAAGGGACGGCGACCGGCGACCCTCGTGCCGCATCGGAAGCTGGCGAGGCAATCGCGCCAGGCGAACGGACCTCCGAGCCCAATCGTAAAGTCGACTCAAATGCCGCCGCTGCCAAGCGGAGCAAGAGAAGCCGAAGGAAGGTGGCCGCGCGGCCGGCCATTCCAACGACTGCCAAGCAGGCCGTGACAGAAGGGGTTGAGCGTGGCGATTCCGTCGCCGACTTGGAGTTGCTGGGGCTGTCCCAGAGAACCATCGGCTTGCTGGAAGATTCGAGATTCGAGATCATTCTGCTGCGGGACCTTGTATCCCTGAGCAGAGAGCAGTTGTTGCAGATTGAAAACGTCGGCGAGAATACTCTCAACGAAATTTTCGGCTGCCTGGGGCAATATGATCAGATCGAATCGAAACGCGCCGCCGCAAGCGCCGGTTCCGGCCATGCCGATATGCCGGCAGCGGTAAGTTTGTAAGCTATTGTGGTCGGCGAACATGAACGTCGCGGATGCCCATTGCAAAGCCGTCGTGGCCTTCGACGTAAACCCGCACATGGCACGGACCAGCAGCGTCGGCGGGAATCGGCAATTCGGTCTGAAATCGTCCCTGTTCTATCTTTACTTGCCGAGCCGACCACCGTGGATCATTTGCCGCCCGGTAGACTTTTCCATAAGCGGTGAGAGCGCTATCCGAGGGATCGAAATCGGTCCGCGCCGGTGCCCGAAACCGAATTCGTCCGCGCCGGCATACCAATTCCACGGTGCAGGTTCCCGTTAGGTCGCATTCGCCGGCCACTTTCAAGCTGCCGCCGGAATACGCGGTCTTCTCGGCGGAGATCGTTACCGGTTCGGGATGCCGCACCCGCAACAAGGGGTCGCCCAGCAGATTAAACAAGTGCAAGTGTTCCCTTCTTTCCGCGTCGAGCAAGTCGGCGGAGGGACTGATGACCTTGGCAATGGCATCCAGCAGTTGACGGTTTTGCCGCTGTGTGTCGTCGGCATCGGGTTCTGTGGCGACCATGCGTCGCTTGGCGGCAAGCACGACATCGCCTAACGTATCTCGCCTACGACTAAAGAACTCGTCGAGCATGTAGTTGCTCATGACGGCCATCGCATAGGGCATCGTGACGCGCGAACCGCAATAGGCGGCCACGGGTCCCCCTTCAGCCCGGAGCATTTCTTCCGCCAGGCAATCCCGAGAATCGTCGAAAGCCCCCGTGTAGCAGGCCAAGAAAATTGCGATTGGGGCACCGTTCGGCGCGTCCATGCGTTGCACGGTCTCCGTATCGAGGATAGGAAAACGGCCGCCGGGAACATGGACCTGATCGAGGAAGTGTCGCTGTCCATGGCCAATGTAGACCCACAACAAACACCCTTCGTTGAATCGATCGAGCGTGGCCTGTTGAAATCGCCGCGGATCGGGGCAATAGGGACTCTGCCAACTGCCGTAGGTCATATTGGTTTGATAGCCGCTAGGCACGCCGCTGACGATAAATCTTTTGGCGGCCGACTCAAGCACGGTGTCGACCAGTTGGCCAAAGCCGCCAACCCCCGCAATCAAGTTCACTCGCCGACGCCACGGGCCATGGTCCAGCTTGCTTTCATAGGACAAGATCTTACGGACGATGCGAGTCAACTCGGCGGGCGTATCCGCCGGAATGCGACCAACCGCGATGTCGGGAACTTGATCGTCGTCCAGGTCGGCATACCAATTGTCGGTGGCGATTTCGCGTTCCGATCCCCAGTGGACGTTCACCTTGGCTGCGGCCAGATGCGTCGGGACACATCGCAAGCGGCCCGACACGCTGTGTACCGCCGCCGACACGGCATCGCCTACCAACAAGCAGTAGCGAACCTTTCCCGAACTGGCATGCGCTCGGATCTTGTCTCGAATCTCGTCGGCCGATTGAGCGTTTGAAACGAACGCGATGCGATGGCCCTGTCCGACCCGGTGAGCGACCCAGGGCTGCAGCGCCTCGCGAAACTCATGGGGACAAACGACCACCGTATCCGGCAACTCGCTTGGGCCGCCCAACAACAAACTGGCGAAGAGGACTAAGTTCATCCGTCATGCTCCCAGTTAAAACATAGCTTGGCCAGGCACGATCGGCTTGGCTCCAGCCGGGCGGTGAGTGTATTCGCAGCGAATTCACGAAGGCAAGGCCGAAATGCCGATTCACGTGCTATTGGCTGAGGGTCGCCGAAATTCGCCGTTTTGCCTATAATCAAGGCTAGAAGGAGGCTTTGGTTGAGAATTCGCAACTGCTGGCAAGAAAAGACCTTGCCCCACCTCAATCAAAGCTGGGCAAGCTACGAGGCTTCTTTGGAAACTTCGAATAGGACGGGGCCTTCGACAAGCTTGAAGGCTTGCCCCACACGTTTCAAACAGAGAAAACAGCCAGAGGCGGGTGATTGCCACCCTAGCGGTGCCAAGGCCTCGGCAGACGAATGATTCCAATTTCAATCCTTGACTAAGCACTAATTCCGTCTGCCATCAGCCCGCGGCAGCATAGAATGACCAATTCCGCAATGACCAAGAACCAATCAAAGATCCTTATCGCCGACGACAATGAGCCGAACTGCGAGCTATTGGAAGCCTATTTGGCGGAAATGGACACGGCTGTCGAAATTGCGAGGGACGGACAGGACACACTGGAAAAAGTGGCATCCTTTCAGCCGGACCTGATCTTGCTGGACGTGATGATGCCGAAATTCAGCGGGTTTGAGGTCTGCAAGCAACTAAAGGAGGATGCCGCCACTCGGCGAATCATGATCCTGATGGTCACGGCATTGAACGAGCTTGGCGACATCGAGCGGGCCGTCCACGCCGGAACAGATGATTTTTTGTCCAAACCGGTGAACAAGATCGAGCTGCTAAAACGCGTCGAAAACATGCTGCAATTGAAGGACATTACCGACGAGAACGAGCGATTACGACGTTATATTGAAGAAATGGATGCTCAGGACGCCCCCAAACCGGATGACGACGAGGACAGCGCGAGCCCAGGGTAAAGAAAACGTGATCACGGAGCATCCGCAACAATTTCGCTCGGATTGACTTTTACGCATTTTTCGATCTGGTGTATTCTGAAACGGTTACGCCCATCCGATAACGAGGTCACGTTATGACTCAAAACGTTCCGCTTAGGGTTCTTGGTTTCACGTCACTACTGATGTGCGTCTTGTCGGTCCCCGCCGCTGAAGCCGACAGCTCGCATGAGATTAGCCAGGAAGCTCTGGATGCGAAGATCGCAACTTTGATCCGGGAACTTGGAGATACCGAGTATGCGACTCGCGAAAAGGCGCATTCGGAACTCGAGCGGTTGGGCCTTGTTGCTTTCGACGCCCTGCATCAAGCACAAAGCGACGACGACTTGGAAATCGCGATGCGGGCTCGAAACCTGATCGACGGCATGAAGTTCCAAGTGTCGGAGGAAGAGGATCCCCCCGAAGTGAAGCAAATTCTGCGAGAATATGGCGGACAAAACCAACGCGAGCGCCAATCGCGCATGGAAAAGCTTTCTCGCCTTGAGCAATCGGCTGGAATCCCGGCGCTTTGTCGTTTGGTTCGCTACGAACGGGCGGGGCTGTTGTCGAAACGGGCCGCGTTGCTTGTTCTCAATCACAATTCGCCCCGGGATTCCGAACAACGGCAACGAATCGCCAAGCAGATCAAATCCGCCGTCGGGGTCAGCAAGCGGCCGTCCTCGGATTGGGTCAGAAACTATGCCGAAACTTTGGTGGATCCTGAATCGTCCTTGCAAAAATGGGATCGTTTGACAACGGATGAACTAGAGGTCTTTACGCGGTTTCCCGAACGGTCCAGTCGCGAAATCGTGCGCGACCTGTTGCGATGGCAGGCGAAACAACTGCTTGAAGTGAAACAACAAGACAATGCCGTGGCCGTCATGCGGCGGGCGATCGACCTGCTGGACGGTTCGCGTGAGCAGATCTTGGACATGGTCGATTGGCTGATGGAACGCGAAGCCTGGGTGATTGTCGACGAAGTCGCGGACCGTTTTTCGGCACGATTTCACGAAGATGCTTTGCTGCTATATCGGTTGGCCGAATCCAAGCAGCAGCGTGGGTTGGCCGACGAAGCCAATGCACTCGCCAAGAAGGCTATCGAGTTGACGCCCGAAGAGGCCGACGCACATATTGTCACGGCCTTTTCGTTGCAAGATCGTGGGCTCTTCAAGTGGGCCGAACAAGAGTATCGCTGGGTGATGAAGACCGCGCAGGCCGGTTCGCTTTCCGATCAACGAGCCCGGCTGCTGCTTTCCGAGTTGCTGCATGATGTCGAGCAGGAGCAGGCCGCGGCGACCGTGCTGCAAGGAGCCGTTGCCGTGTTGGAAACGGACGCCGCCGCACGAGAAACACTCGCCAATCGCCTCGGTCGAGATTTGGGATCGGTCAAATCTCGCATGCACTATTTCTACGCACGACAATACAAGACGGACGGCGACCTGCAAAAAATGCGGGAGCATTTGGAAAAGGGAGCGGAAGCCGATCCGACGGACGCCGACGTCTTAATCGCCATGAAGCGACTTCCCAATGGGGACGCGGCATGGCGGGAAAAAACCAAACAACTGATCGATAAGGCGGCGGGCCACTTTCGTGGAGAGGTTGAAAACTACGAGCGCCAGGCGGCTCGCGCTCCCAATGAACCTATACGAGAATGGGCCCATCGCCAGTTGGCCACGAATTGCAATCAATTTGCTTGGCTCGTCGGGAACACGGCCGAAATAAATCAGCCCGCACTTCAAGACGAGGCGTTGCTCCGAAGTAAGAAATCGCTTGAGCTGCGGCCTGACGAAGGTGGCTATTTGGACACATTGGGCCGCTGCTATTTCGCCAAGGGGGATTTGGAAAACGCGGTAAGGGTCCAGCGTCGGGCGGTCGAAATGGAGCCACATTCGCTGCAAATTCAGCGGCAGCTCGCGGAGTTTGAAGACGCGCTCAAGGCGACGAAGAAATCTCTCAAGGAAGAATCAGCAACGGAATCGGATTCTCGGCCAAAAGAAACCGGCGACAATTAGACCCGCAGTACACATGGCCGAAATGTCCCGTCCCGTCTCCGAAGATGCTGCCGAGGAAGAGCCACCGGCACTAGCCGTCGAAAGCGAAGACTCGGCGGCGGAACGTCCCCGTTCGCGGCCTTCGACCAGTCCGCATTGGGTATTCTTCACCCTGTCGGCTTTAGTCGTCGTACTCGGTCTGTTGCTCTCAGTACCGGGCGAAGAGCGAGTCTACCTCCCCTTTCTGAATAAGGTTTCCCTGCCGGGCCTCTGTTTTGCCCGTGAGTATGCGGGCATTCCCTGCCCTGGGTGCGGTCTGACGCGGTGCTTCATCAGCATTTCACATGGCGAACTGGGGCGCGCTTGGCATTTCAATCCAGCGGGCTTCCTGCTGTTCGGCATGCTACTATTTCAGTTCCCCTATCGTCTCGTTCAAATCTGGCGAGTCAGGAATGGCCGTGACGAACTGCATCTGCGGCAATTCTCCTGGGCTCTGTATGTAACCGTCGCGGTCATGTTATCGCAGTGGGTTTTTAAACTGCTTACCGGATCATATTAGGAAGGCTTTCCCATGGAACGGGTATCCATTGGTGACGTCGAATTGAGTGTGGAAGTCCGCGGGACCGGAATGCCGTTGCTGCTGGTGCATGGTTTTCCACTCGATCACACCATGTGGAAGCCGCAAATTGACGATTTGTCGAACGGCTTTCAGGTCATCGCCCCGGATTTGCGTGGGTTTGGTTCCAGCGACGTCACGAACGGAACCGTCACGATGCGCCGTTTGGCCGATGATATGGCGGCATTGCTGGACGCGTTGGCCATTCCATCTCGCGTTGCATTCTGTGGACTCTCGATGGGCGGATATGTCGCATGGCAATTCTGGCAACATCATGCGCATCGCCTGGATCGGCTTATCCTGTGCGATACGCGAGCCGTCGGCGACTCGCCCGAAGCTGCCCAAAATCGGCTGCACAACGCGGAGACTGTGGTTGCCGAAGGGCCGGGCGCGCTTGTCGATTCGATGCTGCCGAAATTGTTCGCCGAAACCTTTGTCCGTTCGCGGCCGGAAGTCGTGCAGGCCACGCGAAACACGATGCTGTCAACGCACCCTCAAGGCGTCGCCGCCGCCCAGCGGGGAATGGCCGATCGCGAAGATGTTTCCGGCTTGCTATCGGATATGGAAACGCGCGCCCTGGTGCTGTGCGGAGAACACGATGTGATTTCACCCAGCGATGAGATGCGCGGTTTCGCCGCCGCGATGCCGAAGTCCACCTTCGTGGAAGTTGCCGGTGCTGGGCACATGGCTCCGCTCGAAAAACCGGCCGAGGTCAATCAGGCCATCCGAGATTTCCTCGGCACCTAGCGAACGTGCTTTCGGCTCACGGCAATTCGAACAGCGACTGCACTTTCACGATGGCGTAGTCGTCGGGAAAGGTGTGAAACGACTGCACACTCATACTGCGATCGCGGGTCTCGATGTAGATGTAGCTGATCGCCCCTAGCGTCATTCGTCCGCTGGCGTCGAATGTGTGCAGCAGCCCTTGACGCTCGCTGTCTTGTATCAACTCTTGTTGAAAAGTCCAAAATACCTCGGGATCGACCGGTTCCAGTTGAAAATTCACCGAATAGACGACACCGCCGCGGCACTCAACGCGATCATTGCGTTCGCCCTTCAACTTATAGCCCAACAAACGCCGCTTTTGGGGCAACGGATTTTGAGCCGACGTGGCAACCTCGGTGAGCGTTAGCCCGCCATAACACCAAGTGACGACGTGGCCGGCGCTGGTGATGTCGACCTTCGCCTTGTATCCGCCGCGCTCTACTGAACGCGTGCGATAGGTGTCGAAGAGTTCGGGGTGTAAGGAACGGCCATATAACTGAAACGCCAGTTCGGCGACTTTAGGTCTTGCGGACAACACGTGGGTGGTTCCTTGTCGTGTTGTTGAGTGTTTTTGTTGATCATGTTGTTCAAACCGACGTCCATTATAAGCCCTCGCAATCGCACGACAAAGGGAGTTTTATCTTCTTTAAAAACACTTCATTTTGACTATTGACAAACGAGCGCGAGGGCCACCTATCCATGCTAGCGTGCCGGGAAATCCGCGCGTGCCACAACGACTTTCACCGCTCCGTGGCACGAACCATCCGTTGCCGGACGCACCGAAACAATTCATCGCCGCGAGCAGAAATGCTTACAACGTTTCGACGAGAATGTCATACAACGCGTGCGTGCCCGCCGCGATACCGAAGCCCCGATAGAGAAACAGGGTGGCGAAAAATCCACCCGCCGATAGGCGAAACAAGAAGCTAAACCAAGCAAAGGGTTCCGCGCCCGTGTTAAAAGTGAACACCTCATAGTGAGCGGCCGAGAACAGCAAACTGGTTATGGCCACCGCGGACCATAGACAGGCTTGACGAGATACCCCGAAGTAGCCGATCAAACCGGCCAGCGGCAACAACAGGATGAGTCGAAAGAACAACTCTTCGTAGATTCCCGCGCCTAAATATCCAACCAATCGGCTGGCCGTACCAAGTGCTTCGGAACTCTCGCCGGTCGAGCAACCGATGGCGGTCGGCATTAACGACGACTGTAAGCGAGCGAGTACCAACAAGGCCATCGCCAACAGAATCGATTCAAACAGCATACCCAGCAGGTTGGGAATCTTTAACCGCCACGGATGACGGCACATGTGATGCCAAGCCAACAAAGCAAACGCGGTTAGCGCGGGCAGCAAGAAGTATTGTCCAAACCCGATCAATTCGAGCGAATTTCGGAGATAGACATCGATTCCGTTGCGAGTCGCTTGCGCGCCAAGAGTCAGCACGCCCAGTTCATAAACTGCCAGCATGGGGGCAACAAACGCTAAACAAACCAGCGGCCGCCGCGATTCATGCCAATATCCGGTCGGAAGCTCCGATGGGTTTCCCGCCATCACGCACCGACACCTTTAGAATGTTGCACCACGAAAGGAAGGGAACACGCACTGCATCTTACTCTTCGGTCCAACTCCACGGCCAGCTTGAACCGGGCGGCCAGCGCCGGAACAACGTGAACTGGGCAGCTCTACTCGCGCGAGCCCGGAACAACTTCCAACGTGATTCGTTTTCCCTTCCGCTCCACGACGATTTTCACCTTCTTGCCGATTTTCAGGGCTTCGATGGCGTAAGTGTAGTCGTAGATGTTTTCGATTTTCTTGCCGCCCAGTTCAACAATGACATCGCCCGCCTTCACGCCGGCTTTGGCCGCCGGTCCGTTCTTCGAGGCACCGCCGAGTTTGACGCCTTTGACTTCCTCGGCGTAGTCGGGAATCGTCCCCAGATAGGCGCGCAAACTGGCACGGCGTTGTCCCTCTTTCGGCCCTTCCTGAGCGATAAAGTCGGGGGCCGTTTCTCGCATAGCCAGGGAACGCGTCACGAGCGCCATGAGCCGGGCTACTTGCGAGGCACCTTCGTAATTCAAGGTGTCGGGCTTATCGCGCGGTGTGTGGTACTCGCTGTGTGATCCGGTAAACGCCGAAAGAATCGGCACGCCACGCATGAAAAACGAACTCGCGTCGGTCGGTAAGTAGCTGTCTTCTTGAATCGTGATCGACAACCCCACTGGGACGTTACGCTTTTCGATTTCCTGTCGCCAAATGCTCGACGAACCGACGCCCTGCAGCACCAGGTTCTTATCCAGCCGACCAACCATATCCATGTTGATGCAGGCGGCGATGGCGGGATAGATCGAGTGCGGGTCATGGTGATGAGCATGTTCCGCGTGAGGATTGCCGCCATGACCAGCCTTCTTGTTACCAGGCAGTTCCACCTTTTGCCCCGACTCTTTCTTGGCCTTCGGCTTGGTCGGCAACGCAGTCTTCGGCTTGGCCGGCAACGTCGACTTCGGCTTGGCGACGGCAACAACCGGTTTGTCGCCGTGTCCATCATTATGAGCGTGGTGATGATGGTCATGACCATGTGCTGGCTGAAAATTCTTGACAAAGTGATTCGAGCCGATCAGTCCCAACTCTTCACCCGACCAGGCGGCAAACAAGATGTCCCGCCGCGGTTTCAGCTTTCCTTGCGCTTTTTGATGAGCCAGATACTCGGCCACTTCCAACATCGCCGCGACCCCGGAAGCGTTATCGTCCGCGCCGAAGTGAATGGCGTTCTTTTCGTCATCGCGGGCCAGCGACGAACTGCTGTTGCCGCGCCCTAAATGGTCGATGTGGGCACCGACAAGGATCACTTGATCGCTCGGCTTGTCGCCCGCTTGCAGGCGACCCAGAACATTGCGGCCGTTACGCTTGATCTGCTCGATGTCGATCGAGCCGCCCAGCTTGACGCCCTCGATCTCGAACCCCATCGCCATTTCGCCCGTGTCCAGCTTGTTTTGCAATTGCTTCAGTGTCTTCTTCATCCCGGACGCCGCCAGCCACTTTCCGACCATCTGATCAGAAACGCTAATGACGGGAATGCTCGATCCCGACAGTGTGCCGTCCGAACGCAGCGCCACGAGTTGTTGCTTGGCGTTGGAATTCGGCCCACTAACAACGATCAATCCCCGCGCGCCGCGATCGCGGGCCAGCATCGTCTTGAAACGCAATTGAGAGGGCCGCGACAAATGTTGCCGCCGCTCGTTAGAGATGTTCTCCGGCATATAGCGAAATACGACGACCCATTTGTCTTTCACGTCAAGGTGGACAAAAGAGTCGTATTCTGCTTGCTTTTCCCCCTTCGGCACGACCATGCCGTAGCCGGCAAACACGACACCCGCCGGCTCGATCTTTCCAGTTTTCGAAAATGAAAGCGGCCGCCAATCCTGATCGACCCGGTATCGGTCGTCGCCACTGGCGAGCGAATTGTCTTTGCCCAAGGCGACGCCGGCCGTGAAGTCAAAGCCCTGATACCAGGATCCCTTGTCTCCGGCGGGCTTCAGCCCCAAGCTGTCAAAATAAGCGGCCACGTAGGCGGTGGCCAGTTTTTCGCCGCGCGTTCCCGTCAGGCGGCCTTCCAATTCCTCGCGGCACAGGTAGTCGACGTGACGCATTACGTCTTCCGGAGCGAATCCGGTACTCGACTGCTTACGGGTGGCCACAGCCACGGCTCGCGCCTTTTCAGAATCTTCGTCGCCGGTTTCCTCCAGTCGCAGCAGTTTCCGCGCCTGGTCGTGATTCCAGTCGGCGATGAATATTTGAGACTTCTTGGCCGACGTGCGATTGGTGGTCCATGCCAGTTTCTTTCCGTCGGGAGTGAAAACCGGTAGGCCGTCAAACCCCTTGGTAAAGCTGACGCGAACGGGCGTCGACTTGCCCTCGGCATCGATCATATAAAGTTCAAAGTTGGCAAAGCCGTGCCGATTCGTGGTGAAAATCAAATACTCGCCAGACGGATGGTAATAGGGTGCCCACGACATGGCTCCCAACCGCGTGAGTTGCCGCTGGTCGGAACCGTCGACCTTCATGGTCCACACTTCGGCGATCGCGCCGTTGGGAGTAAATCGCCGCCAGCAGATTCTCGAACCGTTGGGTGAAAAGAACGGGCCGCCATCGTAGCCCGGCGCGGTCGTCAGCCGCCGCACATCGCTGCCGTCGGCGTTCATGATGTACAGGTCGTTGAGATAGGCGGGATCGATTTCAAAGTTCTTTTTCTCTTCCGCCGTCAATCCGCCTTCATAGGCACGGCGGTTCGACGTGAACACAACCAACTTACCGTCCGGCGACCAGGAACCTTCGGCGTCGTAACCGCGCGTGTTCGTTAAATTAACGTAGTTGCCGGATTCCCGATCCTGCTCGTAGACTTCGAAGTGTTCGTCGTAATCCCACGAATAGCGACGTTCCTTACCCGTTTGCCGCAGTTCGATTTCCTCTTTTTGTTTGGCCTTCGCCTGCTTGTCGTCATGAGTCGACGCGAACAGGACTTTGCGGCCATTGGGATGAATCCAAGCGCACGTCGTCTTGCCGTGACCGGGCGAAACGCGATCGACGTCGCCCGTTTCCAAATCCATCAGGTAGATTTGAAAAAACGGATTGCCGGGCTGGCGTTCGCTTTGAAACACCAATTGGGAACCGTCCTGACTGAAGTATCCTTCGCCCGCGCGGCGGCCTTCGAACGTCAATTGACGAGTGCGAGTCAGCAGCATTGCTTCACGCTCGGCCGCGGCCTTCGGATCTGATTCCGTGATGTCTTGTTCGGCATCAGGATCAGGTGCATGTGGGTTGGCGGCTATCGCGGCGCCGGCGGACAGTAGCCAACAGGTGGCCAGCAAGAACAACGTTGTCGCGCCGAATCGTTTTGACAATTGCATTGCATTCCTCGCGGGGGTGGGCAGTGCGCTGGTGGGCAGCATAATGGGTGAGACGCCTTGAACGACGGTTAGGCCGCTGGGGCATGATTCCACTTATCAGTGAAAGCTCAGTAATCTTGAGTCCAGTTTTAGCGAACAGCGTGAGCGGGTCAACACAGCCGAACGGTACTTCGTTTTTGGTTTGAGGCCCTGCCTCGTTATTCTATTCTATTTCAGATCCGACAACTCGACGGTTTCCAAACCGAGCCGTTTGCCTTCTTCCATGCTAGCCCCGCCGACCAAAATTAGCCGGTCTCGATAAGGCAGCATGCGGTGAAAGAACCGGTCTTCTCGCAACTTGGACGCAATCCGCCAAGGTTTTTCACTTTCCGCAAGGCTCTGCAAGTTGCCGGCGTAAGTGCTGGTATACAGCTTGTCGGCCACGGTGAACGCGGACGAGCCAAAGCCCTCCATTCCCTCGCCGCTGAGCGCCGGCCCTTTCGACCACTTATTCGTTTCAGGATCAAAAACGTCGACCTTCGTCGTGGGGCCTCCCTCTTTCTGCATCCCGCCAATAACGTACAACTTGCCGTCCAGGTGACCCAGCGACAAGGCACGCCGCTTGAATGGTGGCTTGGGCAGTTGTTCCCACTTGAGCGGCTCCCGGGCTAGATCGACGACCAGCGCCGTGTCGTGCCAGTCGCCGTCGTCTTCATCATCGTCATCCAGCGCCCAGCCGCCCGCGACGTACAGCCTGTCTCCAATGACCACGGCGTCGTGCGACGATCGCGAGGTGGGCATGGGAGGAAGCGACTCCCATTTTTTTGTTTTGGGATCGAAGCGCGCAAAGTCGGTAACCGAGGCCAGATCATGCTCGGCTCCTTCTTCATTGTGAGCGGTAAATCCACCGACACGATAAAGCTTGCCGCCGTGAGCGACCATCGCCAACCCTTGCAGGCGCGGACCGGTGGCGACGACCTCCCACTGATCGGGCTTGGCTAGATTAAGCCGGCTTAGTTCGTTGGATTGCGACTTGGTGGAGTAACGATGGGCGGAACCGAAATGTCCGCCGTACACGTACAGCCAATCGTCGACGACCGCCGCGCCAAAACTGGTAATGCCTCGGGGCAGTTCGGGATATTCCTTCTTCTTTTCGGCAGCCATGATGGAACAAGTCGTTTGCAAGAGGATTAAGAGTGAAAGTGTACGAACGGTTGGCCATTGATTATTCACTATGGTTCTTCCCAGATTGAGTTAGGTTAGCGAGCAGCCAGTGATATTATAGCGAATTTTCCAAATCGCGTTTTGGGCGCACTTCACGCCGTTTTCCGGCGACCGCTCAGGAGCCAACGGAGCAGGTTTTTCCCAACGGCACATGGCTCGTAGCGCGAATGCCCACCGGAGTCAAGCCAAACCGCCATCCACCCACGATATCGCAATGAGTTGTTTCGACACTTGCAACGCATTACGATGAGAGCCGGTGATAGCAAAAATCACTCCCGGCGAATCTCTCACCTATTGGTGAAGCTGGACCAGCATGGCGCTTACATGTTCTTAGGGCATCAAAGCGACATGTATTTCAGATTTTGAATGGAGAGGCGACATGAAAAAATTCCGGC
This sequence comes from Planctomycetota bacterium, assembly GCA_029259935.1. Next base: position 8,234 of record JAJDEH010000014.1, on the reverse strand, counting down.
TTGCTTGCGTCATGGCCACACTGCTCTTGTTGTGCGCGGCGGCCGCCGCCGAGACACAAGTGCCCTTGGTCGATTCGGTCGAAGGCCAGCCTCTGGCGGCAAACGCCGAGCGGCTGATTACGGCGTTGGAGTTTCTCGGGTCGCCGCTGCCGGCCAAGGCAGTGCAAAAGCTCAACATGGCGGCTCGTGATCGGGATGCCGAGAAGATTCAACAACTGCTTGACCCGCAAGTTCTGTTCGTGGTCAGCCTGAACCCGGAAGTTCGCGTCAAGGTCGGACGCGGCCCCGGCGAAGCAACGCTGCAACAAGGTGGCTTTACGCCGCTGCTGGTCAAGGTGATCAACGACAGTACGGTGACTCGGCAACTGCGTGCGATGAGCCCTCAAGCAGGACCTGTTTACGCCGGCGCGAGTCTCGGCACCTTGAAACGCCAGGCTCAAACCGAGCTCAACGACAACGAAAAAGCGGGCGGCGCGACCGACCGGTTTATCGATTTGGAAGTCTTTCGGTCGCCGCCGATGACCAAGAACCTCAGCGGGCTCAAGGTCGAATACGCCATTGTCCTGATCCATAGCCGTGAGGCGGGCAAACGCGAGGCGACGATCGGGTTTGATGTCGGTGCCGGAACGCAGGATATTGGATTTCGGGGCGAACTGCCCGTGCTGTTCGACGTGCAACCGGCGATTCCCGTGAAGCTGTCGATTCACGACGTGGACGGAACACCGACCACGGCACGGCTCACGTTTCGCGATAGTCATGGGCGTGTTTACCCGCCGCAAGCCAAACGGCTGGCTCCCGACTTTTTCTTTCAGCCGCAAATCTATCGGGCTCACGGCGACACGGTCTTACTGCCACCCGGCACGTTTGATGTCGAGTATTGCCGGGGACCCGAGTATCGAAACTTGCGGCGGAAGGTAGAGATCCCAGCCAAGGGACCGGCCCGGATCGAATTGAAAGTGAAGCGTTGGATCGATCCGATGCAGTACGGATTCTACTGCGGCGATCATCATATCCACGGCGCGGGCTGCTCGCATTATGCGAGCCCCACCGAGGGAGTCACGCCCCAGGATATGTTCTTGCAGGTGAAAGGCGAGGGCCTTAACGTCGGTTGTGTGCTGACTTGGGGGCCATGCTTTGACTTTCAACGACGGTTCTTTTCGCCCGTCGCCGACGAAATCAGCGAGCCGCTGACGCTGCTCAAGTACGACCTGGAAATCAGCGGATTCGGCTCGGCGGCCCTGGGGCATGTTTGCTTGTTGAATCTGAAGGACCAAACGTATCCCGGTTCGGAAGGCAGCAAGCACAAGGGATGGCCCACCTGGACGGTTCCAGTGATGCGGTGGTGTAAAGAACAAGGTGGCGTCACCGGCTATCCGCATTCGGCAATGCATGTGAATCCCGTAACGGCCGCCGAGCGGCTGATCGACACCGCGGATGCCGACAAGGATAAAAGGCTCAGCCGCGACGAAGCCGCCACGGCGTTGCTGCCCGAGTCGTTCGCCAAAATCGACACGGACAAAAACGGCACGCTGACTCGCACCGAACTTCAGCACGGCGTCGACCGCGCGGCCGATCAGTTGCCGAATCTGGCCGTGCCGGCAATGAACGGAGCGGGTGCGATGGAGATTTGCGTCAGTACCGCGGAAGGTGTGTGTGACTTTATCAGCGCGATGGATACGGCCCGCATTCCCGAGTGGAACACGTGGTACCATTTGCTCAACTGCGGATTCCCGATCAAACTGAGCGGCGAGACGGATTTTCCATGCATGAGCAGCCGTCGCGTGGGTCAAGGCCGCGTCTACGTCCAGATGGGAGATATCGACAAGTTGGATTTCAGCCAGTGGTGCAACCGCATTGGCGAGGGCCGTTCTTATGTATCCGACGGCTACGCCCACGCGGTCGACTTCACGGTCGCCGGCAAGCAACCAGGCAACGAAGCCGTTGAACTGAAGCAGCCCGGCGAGGTCACGGTCAAAGCCCAAGTTGCATTTTCACCCGAAGTTCCCAAGGCGGTCGCCTATGGCCAGCTCACGCCAGCCGCCGGACGCCGCATGGTGGGCGATACCATTAACCTGCACGCCCCGCGAACCGAAGACATGGTCGCTGGCGGCGACAGAACAGTCGACTTGGTGGTCAACGGCCAGCGAGTCGCCAGCAAGACGGTTCCCGCTGACGGAAAGATTCACGATCTTGAGTTTTCCGTGAAAGTCGAAAAGAGCAGTTGGATCGCCCTTCGTCATTTCCCTCAATTGCACACCAACCCGGTCACGGTACTGGTCGACAACAAGCCGATCCGCGCCTCCAGCGACAGTGCCCGCTGGTGCGCCGAGACGATCAAACTGCTGTGGAAAAATCGCCGAACGCGCATTGCGGTCGGCGAACGCGAAGCAGCCCACAAAACCTACCTCAAGGCGGTCAAGACCTACGAGCAAATCGCGCGAGAAGCAGCGGCGGAGAATTGAAGCTATTGTAGCGCGGCTCAACAGAGCCTATCCACCAACAATCACGGGACCCGCAAACCGATCGTGGTGCTTGCGGTTGATCGGTGTACAGGTGCTCTGGATTTTGTTTCCTGAACAGGTCTCAAACTCAGGGTCGAAGACATTAACCAGTTGGACCCCCGATTCGGAATCTACCAGCACCGAAACATACGATCGAGGACTTCGCCCCAGGCTGTTCTTTCGGTCGATATCAAAATAGTAAAGACGCCATTTCGGAAAATGTTTCAGCCATGCGTCGTCCGCATCCGGTTCGCCGAGGATCCGTGTCACTTCGGAAAGAGGCATGCCGAGGGTAATTGTCTTTGCATCGGCGCGCAGGTCGAGAAAGCGGTCACGACGTTCCGAATAGTTTTGATGCACGGCGACCAAGGCAGCACTTGAGACTACCAAAACAACGGCGCTAGCCAACGCCAAACCAACTCGCCGATAGTAAAGTGGACTAGTCATACGCAATAAAGGCTATTTCGCCGTCTATCCGTGGAAAGTCTCGGTCAACCGTATTCTCCCGGTTGCCGCCGTTTTCCGCAAGCAATTTTAGATTTTCCACGAGTGCCCGTTTGCTCAGTACAGCGGCGCGGATATTCGCAAACCGAGCTTGCTTCCTGTATTCTAGTAGTCCGAAATAGTAGCTGACCTTGACCAGGAGCATTGACAATGCGTAATCGAATAAACAGGCGTAGTTTTCTGGGAACCTCACTTGGCGCGACGGCGGGGCTGGCCGGAATGACGCTGTTGCCCAGCCGTGTGTTGGGAGCGAACGAGCGGCTCAATATTGGTGTGATCGGCGTGGGTGGCCGTGGGGCGGGAGATTTGGCTGGTGTTGCCAGTCAGAACATCGTGGCGTTGTGCGATATTGACGAAGGCCGTTTGAATGCCGCCGCCGCGAAGCATCCCGGGGCCAAAAAGTATTTTGACTATCGCAAGCTGCTCGATCAAAAGAATTTGGACGCCGTGGTCGTCGCGACGCCCGATCATCATCACGCCCCCGCCAGCGTGCGCGCATTGCGTCGCGATCTGCATGTCTATTGCGAAAAGCCGCTGACGCATACCGTCGAAGAGGCGCGGCTGATGACGAAACTTGCCGCCGAAAAGAAACTCGCCACTCAAATGGGTACGCAAAACCACGAGCATCCGGGGTACGTGCGATTGGTCGAGTTGATTCAATCGGGTGCGATTGGCGCGGTCAAGGAAGTTCACGTCATTACTGATCGGCCCGGACGCTGGTGGGCGCAGGGACTTGATAGGCCCGAAGATAAGCCAGCCGTGCCAAAAGGACTGCACTGGGACTTATGGTTGGGACCGGCGGCCGAGCGTGATTACCATTCGGCGTACGTTCCTTTCAAGTGGCGCGGCTGGTGGGATTTCGGTTGCGGAGCGATCGGCGACATGGCCATCCACCTAATGGATCCAACCTTCTGGGCGCTGGAACTGGGCGGGCCGGTCAAAGTCACTTCCAAAGGACCCTCGCCACATCCGCATAGCGGGCCGAAGTGGATGGAGACAAAGTTCGAATTCGGCCAGCGCGGCAAGCTTCCGCCGGTGGACGTTTTTTGGTATGAAGGCACGGCCAAGCCGCGGCCTGATATCGCCGGCGAATTGCCAATGAACGGCTCGTTGTTCCTGGGCGAAAAAGGCCGCATCGCCGTCACTCACGGCGGGGCACCCAAACTGTTGCCCGTCGAGCAATTCGCCGATTTCAAAGGGCCCGATCCCTACTTGCCAAAGTCGCCCGGCCATCATCAACAATGGATCGCAGCCTGCAAGACCGGCAGCCGCACCGGTAGCTCGTTCAGCTATGCGGGTCCTTTTACCGAAGTCGTGCTGCTAGGAAATGTGGCTTATCGAGCCGGCGAAACGATCGCCTATGATCCTAAGACGATGAAGGTCACCAACGTGGCAACGGCCAATCAATATTTGTCCAAGTCGTATCGAGCCGGCTGGGAGATTTGAGGCCAATCCTCGCGTGAGTGCGTAAGCGCCATGTAGACAAAACTCCACTGCGTGTGATTGCTCACTGGCGACCTTGACTCGTTCAGCCGCGCGCCGCCGCGTTCGTTCCAAGCGCGGCCCGCTGCCCGGCATTCGTCGTAGAATGAGCAATGAACCCAACCTCTCTTTCCAACCTGGTCAAGAAGTCCCAGTGCAGAGTCACCGGCTGGGAAAACGCAGGGAACGGCGCCCACCGGCAACTGTTGGGAGCGATCGTCCGTGGGTTCGATCATGCGGACTCAACAATTCTCTGCGAGCCCAGCCTGGTCCGATCCAATGCCCGTCCACCCGACATCGTGGCGATCGATCCGATCGCGGGACTGCACGTGCTTGAAATCAAGGGAATCGTTCTCGACCAGATTGTGGGCATCGAAGCGGGCGGACAGTTCAAAATCGAGTACGACTCTTCTCCATCGGGTAAGAATCCATTTTTCCAAGTTAGAAACGCTCTGCTTGATATCAAGAGTGAAACGCAGCGCGCCTTCATGAACCAGGGGCGCGATGACGAGCTGTCCTTGCCGTTTAAGTACTGGGTCGTGTTGGCGCGGATCACGAAAGCTGAATGGCGTGAAAAGTGGCAAGACTTGGCACCGTCCCAACCGGAACTGCTGTTCGCCGATGATGTTGCCCGACTTCCGAACATTCTCAAGGAGGCCGGAAAGAAACGACTGGACGACTTGCAACTCGATCGTTGGCCACCCGAAGAGCTGAATTGCGTGTTACGGGCGTTCGGTGATACCAGTGTCCTGAAAAGGGATCAGCGAGAACGCCAACCGGTTACCGAAGGCTCGCTGGGCGAGCTGTTCGAGGATGCCGCCGAGGCCTACAAGGCACTGTCGGACGACCAACAACGACTCTCCGAACAGCATTGGGCCAGCGGACCGAGGCTCATTCGTGGAGTAGCTGGCAGTGGGAAGACGATCGTACTGGCCAACAACTACGCGAGACGTCTTGTTCGTTCCGTGAATCGCCAAAGGACGTTGCTAGGTGAAAACCGTTTTCCGAGGATTGCGGCGGTTTGTTTCAACCGGAAACTGGTTCCCTTCATCCGGCGGAAAATCGAAACCGCCTATCAGCAGCGAACAGGGACGGTTCCGGATCCCGCGCTGATTCAGGTGCTTCACTTCAACGGCCTGATGTGGCACCTGTCTCAAAAAGGTTTGTGGCGATATCAGGGCACGGATCACGAGGAAGTTGAACGAGCCAAACAATATCTTCACGACCTGAAATTTACAAAAGAAAATGACCCGTCCACCTTTGAAAGATGTGCGTTGGATGCAATCTACGTGGATGAAGGGCAGGATTTTCACGAAGACGAGTTCAGGCTGCTCAAGGAGATCTGCGGCCCTGGCGAGAACGATGAACCGAGTCTGTTCATCTTCTATGACGATGCTCAAAACCTGTTCGGTCGAAAACGGCCCGTCTGGAAGGATCTGGACATAAGCATTGGTGGCGGCGGGCGGGCTCATGTCATGACCGAGTGCTTTAGAAACACGAAGCCCATCGTCGAGTTCGCGTTCAACGTTCTGTACGGATCTTTCGCGACCGACAAGGCCAAAGTGCCAACACGAGGATTTGCCGACGTCAAGGAACTTGAAGATCGGCAATTGCTGCGCCGCCAAGAGAGCGTTTGGCAGGTTGGCTTTGCCAAACGCGATGGCTTGCCCGTCAAAGTCAAACTTGTCGAAGGCCGCCAGGCGGAAGAAACCGAAGTTGTTACGCGGTTGCGTTGGCTCATCGAAGAACAAAAGGTGCGGCCCGAAGACATCCTCGTTCTGTCACTCGCGACGGCACGGGTTGAACGACTGGCCATGCTCGTGGAGAAGGAGGGAATCGCGGGTGTATCCGGTGTGAATGTGTCCACCAAGAACAAGGACGAATCACTTCAACAGCGTGGTTGGCTGACCTGCTCGACGATCGCCGCATCCAAGGGCTACGATGCTTACTGCGTACTCTTGGCGTCGGCAAACTTGATACCGATGGATGTTCAAGGACGCGCCAGTTTTTACGTTGGCTGCACACGCGCGATTGAGTATCTCGAAGTATTTGGGTTCCAACGCGCCGGTTTGATGGAAGAGATGCAGCGGGCAATTGAGGCCGTTCCGAGATCGTCGAAATAGTCCGTGCATCATTGGGCCACGACGCCTACCGCGCCGATCGCCATACGGGCGGTGTCCAGGCGATGCGGCCTTCTCATTTTTCGTTTGATGGATTGGTCTGTTGCAGCAAGGCCGCCACGTCGTCCCAGAGGCTGCGACAAGCTTGGCGCTCGGACTCGGACATGTTGGCCAACTCCTCCTTGCCTCGTAGGGACGCCAAATCTTGGTCGGTCTGCCAATGGCGGAGTTGAGTTTGTAATTGGACGCGGGCTTGCGAGTCCGCGCTCCCCGACCGGTTCTCCCATTGCTTGAGATCTGCCCGCAGCCAGTCGACTGCCTGCTTCCGCCAGCCTGCTCTGGCTTCGTCGTCCAGTTCTTGGGCGTCCTGGCCGCTTCCGGAACCGGCCAGCGCGGCGGCGCAAGCGGCGTTGTAACGATGAGATGCTCGCAAGTTGTCGGCCAGTTTTGGCTCGGCTTCAAAGGCCTCCTTAAATAGGCTCGCCGCCATCGCGTAGAGACGTTTCGGGAGGCAAACTTCCGTCGCCAATGCCAGGCGTTCAAGGTTATTAGCAGGTTTAGCAGTGCCGGATTGGATCGCAGCCATGCGTTTTTCCAATTCCGCCAATCGCCCGGCCCGTTCGACCCATTGGTCGGACGGATAGGGCCAACTTGCCGATTGTGAACCCAAGGCATGTGCTTGCTGAAAGGCAGCGAGTGCCCCCGCAAAGTCGCCCGATTGAATCAGCGAGAAGCCGAGTTCCGCCTGGACTTCCGCGTCCGTTGGAGACAGTTCGACCGCCTTGCGCAGGTGCTCGACTGATTCTTCGATCTGGCCTAGCAAACGCAAAGTCGTCGCAAGCTGCTTGCGGGCTCGGACGTACTCGGGATCTAATTCGACCGCCTTGCGAAACTCCGCCTGTGCTTCCTCGAAGCGCTTCTGGTTTGCGAACAGGACGCCTAGGCCATTGTGAACGAGCGAACTATTTGGGTTCAGTTCGATGGCCTCGCGATACTGCTCGATCGCCTCGTCGGCCTGGCCGTCTCTTTCCAGGCAGGAAGCCAATTGAAGATTAGCTTGAAAGTTGTTGGGATCGAGCTGGATGACTCTTCGGTTGACTGCGATGGCGTCCGCCAGGCGATTTGCATCGTGGTAGGCATTGGCCATGTTGGCTAGTAGCACGACGTTGTTGGGGCGAAGAGCGTCGCCGACCGTGAAAAAACGGAGTGCATCCACGGCACGAGGCGGATCCGTGTGCAGCAGATATCGGCCCACGTCGTGGTTGACCCAAAAGTCGGTCGAGTGTATTTGCTGCGCGCGAAACAGCAGGTCGACCGCTGCTTCTGTCTCGCCAAGCTTGAACAGGGCCGCTCCCAGGTGCATCCAGGTTACGGCGGGCTCGACGGCCAACTCGGGTCGGCTCGCCAACTTCACCAGATCGTCGATATTGCCCTGCCGAATCGCTAGGCGAATCACGGACTGCATCGAGGAACTATCCGTGGCCCGTTCGGCAACTTCCGCCAGCCACTTGCGATCCGCCGGCTTGTCCATGGCCAACTGATGCCAATCGTCCAGCGCGGCGACAAGGTGCGCCCTGATCGTCTCCGGGCGTGCGGCGATCTTCTCCGCGGCCGCGGCCACGGGCGT
>JAJDEH010000130.1 GCA_029259935.1 Planctomycetota bacterium | reverse complement strand
TCGTACCACTGGGCGTGATCCGTGGTCAGCGTCCACTCGGTATTGATCTTGGTCGTGGCGAAGGCGGCCTGCTTATCGGTCGCCGTATCATCGTAGGTCTTTTGATGCCCTGCCGCCGCTTTGACCGCGTCACGCGTCAGTGGCGCCAACGGATCCGATCCTGCCGCTGCTTTGAAGCGCGGGCCCCGAAGCGGGGCACTTCGTAAGGTGTAACATACGCCCATCGCAAGCTATCCCCCAGTAATTTCGTGGCGGAACTTCCCTAAAAGAAACTGCCCCAACAAGTTAACAACCAAGCCGCCCCGCTCTACGATCCAGAAGAACGCGACGACCTGCATGCATTGTTTCCTTATGTAGTCTTGATCGAGGGCGACTTTCCAGAAGTTGGCGTAGCTCTTAGATGGTGCTGGTCGAAATTCGGACCACAGCATGGCGAATGTTGGGATTGGGAGTATCCATCCTGTCCTCTTGTGTTGTCGACGGAACAACGAAGGATGTGTGAAGTCAACGGCGAACGATGGGAAAAAAGAGAATATCGCTCCGTAGCTGCCCATTGCCACGTAGGAGAAGTGGACGCTTCATTGGCTTGGGAAGACAGACTACGACCACGGTTTCGGGGAATTCTGCTTCGCTAATGAGGCCAACCGAGGCGAGTTTGTGAAACAGATACCACAATTTGATTGGGGCGAAAACTATCCGTGGTTGAGGAATAGCAGCGGCTACACTGAAGGCATCGCCCAAATGGAAGCCGGTGAGGGGACTCCGCTCGACGAAGCGTTCGAGGGTATCCGGGCACGGCTGCAGTTACCGCACCGCCCGCAATGACCTACCCCGTCACATTTCTCCTCAGGCAGCACCTCTCGTTCTTTGAGCGGTAGCATGATTCGCCCTCAACGCCATCGCCTCGGGATGGAGCAAATAGCAAAACCGTTCGCTCATTTCCTGGCCGTGAATCGCTCAACTTACTGGAATAGCCGCTCGCCGCCTTGCAGGCTGCCATCTCACACAAGATGGGCCATCGTGAACGGTTTTTGCAGGCATACCCAGAAGTCAGCAGCTATAATTCGCGGATTGCAGCCACATTTGATTCAGTTAGTGGCTTGCGAACGTTCGATAATTGCTCGGATTCAGCGGCCATCGGTCGCCCCGTAATTGACGCCGTGACGAGTCGGCCCTTTGCTAGACGCGGGCGGTTCGATATCCAGAGAGTACCAAAATCATGTCGATCCCATCTCGAAGAACATTTATCAAGTCGTCAGCCGCGTTGCTCATGGGCTCGGCGGCGAGTCATAGCGCCTTTGCCGCCGACAAACGAAAACCGGCGGATGAAAAACTGGCCGGCGAAGTTGGCATCACGACTTCCTCTTTGTCGGGACACATCGCCACGCAACCGGCCACGGGGAAGTTTACATTGCTGGAACTGCCCCGGATCATGCGCGATGAATTGGATATGTGCGTGATCGATCTGAACACTTCGACTTTGAAATCCGTCGATGCAAAGTACCTCGAGCTGGTTCGCCGGGCCGCCGATGAATGTGGCTGTGTCTTGACCAACTTGAAGATGAATCAACGTGGCTTGGATATGAACAGTCGAGAAAAAAGTGTCCGCGACCGCGCGATCGAAGCCTACAAACGATCGATCGATGCGGCCGCGCGGCTGGGGTTGCGCTGGGCTCGGCCGCTGCCCTTGAAGGAACGGCCCGATATGAAGATCCACGTCAGCGGTTACCAGGAGCTTGCCGAGTATGCCGCCGATCGCGACATTCAGATGCTGGTCGAAAACTTTGGCTGGATGCAGTCCGATCCGGAGTCGGTCGTTCGTTTGGTCAAGGCGATTGGACACGATGTCGTCGCGTGTCCCGACACGGGAAACTGGGATAGCAATGAAATCCGTTACGCGGGGCTGGCCAAGACGTTTCCGTTGGCTGTGACCTGCGACTTCAAAGCGCGGCAACTCGGTGCCAATGGCGAGCACGCCCTATACGACTTGAAACGTTGCTTCGAGATCGGATGGAAAGCCGGTTTTCGCGGCCCGTGGTGTCTAGAGCATGCCAATCAAGACCGAAAAACCCTGTTTCGCGAACTCGCCATGTTGCGCGACGTGCTGCGAGGGTGGATGAAAGAAGCATAGCACCTTGGCGTTTGACGGGGGAAGAACCGGACCCAGGGCCAACAAACTCTAAGCTGAAACCAGTCCAGTCCATCGTTGTGCGTCAAAGGCCGCGCAGCGATTGAGACAAATCGGTCAACTTGGTCGATTGGGATGCAACGCATTCGTCGAGCAGTTTTGCCAATCTCTCGGCCGGGCCAGCGACCAGTTGTTCGACGACGGATTGGTAAGCAACGCGGCGCGAGATCTTGTCCGTCAGCAGGTCGAGACCGAGTAGGGCTAGTCGGCGGGTCACGATGTGCTCGTTACCTGGCCCGCGCCGCTCATCCGCAGTCAGCGGACAGTACTCGGCCGTAAACGGTACGCGGTCCAGGGGTTCGCTCGTGGAAGCAAAGCCGCCCGCGTCGACAACGCGCACCGAGTCTTCGTTGGGCATCAGAAAATTCCGCGGAGCAACATCGTAGTAGATAAAGTCGGGCATTTTCAGCCGCAATTCCAGTAGTGCTTCCGCAATGCGTCGCGTGGTGACGGCTACCCAATTGATAAACTCGACGTGGTCCGGTCCATGCCGTTGAGCCACCGTCCGCGCGACTACGTCCACGGTGTCGCCGTCGATCCATTCCATGACTAGGAAACACTCATCCGGAGCGGCCCGCGGTTCGGGCTCCACAACCAGCGGGTTGCGACCGGTAAAGCAGTCAACCAACGCGGGCATGATTCGCCCGCCCGTTCGCTGCAATATCCGGGCCTCGACCCGCAGTGCTTCTCGTAACCGTTGCAAATCGCGCGTGGCAATCTTGCCGGGCCGAGCCCAATCGAAGAGCGGAAGTTTGACGACTACGAGTGCATCCAAGTCGTCCTCATCCGAGGCGATGAATAAGGCTCCCATGGCACCGACCGCCAGCAGGTGACGGGGACGGAAGCGGTCGCCCAGACAACTGGAAAACATGTCGGGCAGCCGGTCCTCCAAGTGATCCAGATTTCGTTTGCGCAGCCGGAGCAGTGCCTCTTGTTGCCGAACGGGGAGCGAATGGCGTGACATGGTGTACTCCTAAAGCGGCGCGGGCGAACTGCGATAACTGGAATCACTCAGACTTCTCACGAATCACCATCGACAAGGTCGGAGTCGAAAAACTCGTCGTCCAACGACGGATCTGCCAAGCTTATGGCTTCATCATCCAAGTTCAATCCCGATTCAGTTCCACCGTCTGTATCCGACCACTCCAGCGCGACAACGTCGCTACCGGGATCGCTCATGTCGTCGACAATCTGCCCCAATCGCATGTCGGAGCCGCCCGACAGGCTCAGATCTGAATCCTCACCAAGTAGAGATTCTTCCACCGGAATCTCCAACGAGAGGCTGTCGTCTTCGAAATCGTCCAAGGACAAGGACTCCAACTCTCGTTGGCGACGTTCCTCTTTTGCCTGGCGTTCCGCCCGTTGTTGCTGCTTGACGAGGATCGACTGCACTTCTTGAATTTTGTTTTCCACGTCCTGCATGGTGGCCTGGTCGCGTTTTTCGAGACGATACAGATCGCGGCAGGCATGCAGGTGCTTGAGGATTAGTTGGGGATCGCGACTGTTGCGAAATTCGCAGGAATCAAACGCCTTCGAAACGTTGGCGTTGATCCGACTGCAAGGGGCGGCGTCCTCGCTGCGGCCCACGGTCACGGGGCTTTCCTCGCAGACGGGCACGCCGCCGACAACCGCGTCGACGATGACCGTCCCGATGGCCGTGCGGTTACCGGTTCCGGCGGGTATCCTGGTTTTAAGTAAAACGCTGTAGATGCGGCGACTCTCGAAATTCGGCCACAGGCCCGCCAGTTCGCACGAGGTTGAATCACTAGAGATGTAGTTGCTCACATCCAATTCACGAGGCCGGAACAGATACACTTCGTTCAGCAGCACCGAGGGCGCGGCCTGAAAACGGATCACAGTGTTCGTGGCGACGACGTTGCTGGTGGAAACCGCGGCGCGGCCAAATGCCGTAATGATGCCGTCCAAGTCCTTGAAAGACTTGACCGTTCCTCCAGCACAACCGTGCGTGACGCCGCGAAGAATCTTGGGATCGTAATCTTCTCCAAACCCGAAGGCATGAACCTCGGTATCTTGCTTGATGAACCACCGGGGCGCGGCTGCGCAAACTTTGGGATCATGAACTCGCCCATCGGTCATGACGTAGACACGCGAGATGTTCTTGGAGTAGTGATCCGAGAACTTCCGACACAACTCGGCCGCCTTTTTCAATCCGGCTCCCAATTGGGTAAGACCGCCGAACTTTACCTGGCTGCCATCCAACGCGGCCAAGAGTGCGTCTGGATCCAAATTGCCGCATTTGCGTGCAAAAACAATCGGCTTCGCGCCCTCTGAAAACGCGACCACCGAAACATAGATTTCTCGATCGGCATTCGCCAACAGAGATCGCAGAGCCTGCCGCAACAGCCCGTATTTATTCTGCCTTGACATCGATCCGCTCAAGTCGAGTACCAGGCACAGATGTGACGGCAGCGACTGCTCGTCTGGCTTCTGAGGATTGACCAGCAATTCAACTTGAAATCGGCATTCCTGCTCGTCTTGGAGCGGCAGGCACGGATGTTCGCAGATCGTACGGACGAAGAAATGGCGTTCCCGCTGCGCGGAGGCCGGCGCTTGCGTCTCGTCTGAGTTCGGTCCGGCCTTTTTCATTAAGTTGCGCGACCGATCCGTGGCGGTTGGCGACACGCCGGCATTCTTGGATGGCGACTGGCGAGCCTTGCGGATGGTCTGGATGTGCTGCCGGACCGCGCTAAGGATCTCTACTTGTGCATGCTTCCAACGGGAAACGCTTTCGATCACATCGATCAGCGGATCCATCTTGCTAGGCAGCATTTGCCTTTCGCTGATCCAGCCCAACTCGCCCCGCGCCACCGGGCCGACCAGGATGGGGATCACTGTCTGCGCGCCCTCTTCCAGTCGCTCGCGGACCCACGGCAATTCGTACTGGCCGATGAATTCCGAGTTCACGAAATCTTGGCTGACTAACAGCACGGCGACATGCGCTCGCTCGATTTCCTGCCTGATGCGCTGTTTAAAATCCGCGCCCGGATCGTTCCGCAATTCCGGATCGCACCAGACCTCGACCCCGTCTCGCTTCAAAGCGCGAGCCAGCCAGGGGATCAAGCCATGGCTTCCTTCCTGAATCCACAGGCTATCTTCACGACTGTAGCTAACAAAAATACGGATGTCGGACATCAGCCCTTCCGATTAAGAAAACACGAGCGCGGCCATCCGCGGCGGAAGACGTTCAAAATCCACGATAGCACAAGGAATAACCGCCGACAAAGGGAGAGCTGAACATGAGGGCGGATCAAAGTTACTGCCTGCTTTCGTGGATTCGTCAGACATGCGGTGATTCCCGATGCGGCCGAAGTACGGTTCGAATCGAGCGTGGTGCCCGGCCCTAGCGATGTTCTCTACGGTATTCTCGTGGGGTGGCGGTTGCAAGAAACGCAGTGGGTTATGCCAGGACAATCCTCACGGTCCGGTCAACCGGCATCGCTCTTTCGGTGTTGTTTTATCGCGGGACTGTCTTCCGGTACGTCCAAATATGAAGGGACCTAGAGTTTTTAAGTCTGTCCGCCGCGGTCCGCGGGGACAAAACTCGCTCCGGGGCAAATTAGGTGTCCGGAAGCGAGCCGAAAACCGGATTGAATGATAGAGGGAGCTTTGCGTGAGTTCATACCAAGGAGGGTGCCAGGCCACTTTGGGAGAGCTGACAATGCCAAGATCGCTTCGACGCGCCTCGACCTTGATTTTCTATATTCTGACGACTCTCGCCGCCCCTTCTCTTTCCCACCTCGCCGCCGCCGACGACCCGGTGAAACTGACCGACGTCGTTTTCGCCCGCGAGTTCGACAACGCGGATCAGCCCCTTAAGCCAGGCAACGAATTTTTCCCCACCGAGAAAATCCGCGTCAAAGCGTCGCTGAACAGCCGCCCGACTTCGGGAAAACTAAGGTGCGAGTTTTACTATCAGCAGCAGAAAATTACCGAGGTCGCCCTCGATCTTGCCGAGCTGAGCGGCCGCGATGTGCCGAAGGATTACAAACCATATGGGCTGTTTTCGCTCACGCCCAAATCCGACTTTCCCGTAGGCACCGATTATCGTGCCCACTTTTTCTTTAACGACGCTGATCTGGGCAGCTATCCGTTTCGGATTGTTGCTGACAAGGCGAGCAGCCAAGTCCCCGCCGAGACCGCTCGCCCGCCCGCCGACACCACGACGAGCACCACGGATCGAAATCGCAGCGATCAAAAGCCCGCCAATCCGATGGCGCGCCGCGAAGTCATCGACCGATTGCTCAGAAGCACCGCTTATGTGGAAGGTGCTGACGAGAATGGAAGAACTTGGAGCGGCACGGCCTGGATAGTGGACAAAGAACGCCGCCTGCTGGTCACGAACGACCACGTGGCGAACGTCGGTGGACACGATTCCAGCTTTGGAGCGATCAAGAAGTTCCAGGCCTACTTTCCGGACCATCGCGACGGACGGCTCGTCCATGATGTGAAGCATTATTTGAACAACGTCCGGCCGATCCAATTGAAAGTGGTCTACGGCGACAAGAAGCGGGACCTGGCACTGCTTCAAGCCGAATCGCTGCCCGCCAATGTGCAACAACTTTCGCTGGCACCACGCAGCACCGAAATCGGTGAGCGGTTGCATTCGCTGGGAGGCATCCCGGCCGGCAGTGAAGGACTGTGGATTTACACGCAGGGCTTTGTTCGCGCGGTCTATCGCCGGCATTTGGCTTCGGGCTTTCGAGCCCAAACGGTCGAAGCCGACATGCAAACCAACAAGGGCAACAGTGGCGGTCCGATCCTGAACGACGCCGGCGAACTGGTGGCCGTCGTCGAAGGACACATGGCCACGGCGCGCTCGGTCAGCATGTACATCGACCTTTCGGAAGTGCGTTCCTTTTTAAACGAAACGATGCCGTTGGCTGAACCAACGACCGTCGATCAGTTCGTGTCGCGCGGCGAACAGCACTATGAAGCAGGCCGTTACGACCAATGTTTGGCTGACTTTACTTCCGTGCTTCGCAAAGATCCCAAGCACAGCTACGCCATTTCGTCGCGTGGCTGGACGTTTTATCAAAAGGGCGACACGGATACGGCGATGTCCGAGTTCAACACGGCGATCAAGCTTGACCCGACGATGCTGTACGCCTACCGCGGGCGGGCGACGATCGAATTGGAACAGGGCAACTACGAGAAAGCGATCGACGATCTGACGTTCTCGATTCGCAGTTGTACCGACAAGGAAGAAATGGCCGAACTGTACACCGACCGCGGCGATGCCTATTCGGAAACGGAACAGTACGAAGCCGCGCTGAGTGACTTGGACCGCGCTATCGTGGCAAACGCCAAACACCCCCAGGCACATGCTAACCGGGCCCATGTGCTGACGCAGCTCGAACGCTATCAGGAAGCCATTCAATCCATTGATGCCGCGTTCAAACTCGACCCGCAAAACCCGGAATACTTTAATTTGGCCGGCAACGCCTGGCTGGCTGAAGGAAGCTACGAGATGGCGGCCAAGGCCTACGGCGAGGCGATTCAGCGGCGCCCGCGCGATCCGGTTTATTTGGAAAACCGGGCCGACGCCTTTCGCCTGCTGGAACGCTATCAAGATGCCGCCAAGGATCTGTTGGCGGCCATTCAACTGGACGAGTCGAATGACGACTTATACAACGACATGGGCGTCATCTTTTTTGAAGCCAAGGACTTTCGCACGGCCTATATGAACTTTGCCAAGGCCAGCGATCTCAATCCCAACGTCGCGGTGTACTGGTACAACCGAGGCAACTCGGCCTTTGAGTACGGCAATCACGCTCAAGCGGTCACCGATTTGACGAAGTCGATCGAACTGGAGGCCAGCGCCGACGCCTACGACCTACGCGGTCGAGCCCACGACGCCGAAGGCAACTCGGCGGCGGCAAAACGGGATCGTGAGAAGTCGGTGGAATTGGCACCCGACCAGTACCGCAAGTTCAGCACGAAGTATCTGACCGTTTCCAATCGAGCCGGCGAACCGCTGAAAGTATTCCTGCAGTATTACACAACGAGCCCGGATGGTAGTTTCCGCTGGTATCCGAGCATGGATCGGGCGCTATGGTTCACCTTCCAACCGGGCGACAAAGCGCCGCTGATGAACGGCGACTTCAAGATTCACGGTCGGAAGTTCCGTATCTGGGCCGAAGGACAAACCAGCGGCGTGGTGTACGACAAAAACAAGGAAGAAGACTTCGTGGTGGTCGACGATGCGGGCTACGTGTCCGAGTCCGATCAGCTCGAAACGCATGAGTTTACGTTCATCAAATGACGGGTCGCGTCATGCGTCAGCAGGCTCCTTGGCTTTGGACGGATCCTCGCCAAGGGAGCGCGGCGGACGTTCCCGATCCGATCGTCAAGCTGAGCCGGAAAGCGGCTTATAGCTAAGCGAGAACGTCTTAAAGCAGATGTTGCTCGCTTCCCGTGGCGTCGACTCGAAGATCAGTTCGACAAACTGCTGGAATCGGTCGGACACAATTCGATAGAAATTGTGTTTCCCGTCGCGGCGACAGTGAATCAGGCCCGCGCTTTTCAGCAAGGCCAAATGATGGCTGACGGCCGGCTGGCTTTGATCGAGGAATCGGCACAACGTCCGCACGTTCAATTCCTCGCGTTGCATCAAAAAATGCAGGATCCGCAGCCGTGTCTCGTCGGAAAACAACTTAAAGAGTTGCACGAGATTCTCGGCCACCGAGTCGGGTAACTGTTGCACATCCGTGTCCCCGACAATCTGTTCGTTTTGAAGCATTGTCGACTTCCCCTGTTCCTTGTTTGGGTCGAGCAAAACCTCCGCCATGGTTGCCTCGCTAGTCTGACTGTTAGTTTTTTTGTCGGGCGCTTTCAGGGGATCTAAGAAATCGATCGCCTAGGCGTTCCCCAATCTGATAAGAACGAAAACTTGCACTGGCTCAAGGGGCGTTCCACGAATGTGGGTTGATCAAAAACACACCCAATGTACTCAGCGACTTACGCAAGATATTGTAACTGTAAGTGCTCTCGTGTGGCAATGAAAACTGAGAGATTCACCGTTTTCTTTCGGCAATTCCAGAGGGCCGCGAGTAGTGGATGGTAGATCCTGGGACGTGTGGCACCCTCATTCCTACTATGGTTGCCTCGCTCCCAAGTCGGCCATAGGATATTCGCGGTGGAGCTGTAAGTTTTCTCCATGGTTCGTGTTAAGCCCGGGTGAAGCACTGATGAATCGTCAAATCCGCGACGCCTTTCCCTACATCGTTTTCGGCGTGGCGCTGCTAGCTGTCTTGTGGGCCATTTCTTTCGGCACGCTGCCCAAGGCGGACTTTACGTTCAACAACGGTGATGAGGTCAAGACGGTCGATCCCCCCAAGGCAACAGGAGTTCCCGAGGGCCGGATCATCAACGCGATCTTTGAAGGACTCTATCGAAACCATCCTGACGGAATGGAATTCGACGACGAGGGGAACATCACGCAATTCCCGACCCCCGAAGCGGACGGCAACGTCCCCATGAAACTCGTTCCGGCGATGGCGGAAAGCTACGAGCTTTCCGAAGACGGCAAGACCTACACTTTCAAAATCCGCAAAGAAGCCGCTTGGTCGAACGGCGAACCAGTCACGGCGCACGACTTTGTTTGGTCCTGGCGACGCATGTTGCACCCCGAGACCGCCTCACGTTACGCCTATCAACTCACACTCTACGTGGAAGGGGCACACAAGTTTAATAGCAGCGAAGTTGATGTAGGCGATCGCGTCGAAGTCGAACTGAACGACCGGCCAGATCCGGAACAAACGTTTCCGCATGGGACCATGTCGCGCGGAGTTGTGCGGCAAATTGGCCAGCCTCCCAAACCGGACCTAGATGGTATTAAGGATAAAAACAAACGAAGCGACAAGGAACTGGAATGGAAAGACCAGTGGGTCTTTGTCGTTGAGATCAAGCCGGAAATTGATGGCGAGATTGATTGGCAACAACGTGGCGAACTGAAGGCGTTCAGTAGAAAACTAACAGAAGACCTGGCAAAATTTGAATTTCAACGCGTGCCCGAAAAGGACGCGGAAAGCGAAGCAACATCGAACAGGGAAACAACCAATGTAACAGACGCCGAAACAGACGCCGGTTCCGATTTCAGCGAAGTGGAATTCACCGGCGAGGTTGAAACAATCCGTAATCTGCTGTTCGATTTTGACAGCCAAGTGGGGATTCGCGCCAAGGATGATCAGACACTCGTGGTTCAGTTGATGAACCGCACTCCGTTCTTTCTCGATCTGGTCGCATTCTATCCGCTCTATCCCGTCAATCGGACTTGCATCGAGGAGCACGGCGTTCCGAAATGGACGAAGCCCGAAAATCTCGTCTGCAATGGTCCATTCAAGGTCGAGTTCCGCCGCATTCGCGATCGCTTGCGGCTGGTACGCAACCCCCACTATTGGAATAAGAAGGTCGTGCGGCTCGATATTGTCGACGCCCTGGCCATCCAGTCAGAAACGACCAGCTTGAACATGTACCTCAATGGACAGATTGAGTGGACCACGAACCTGCCCGTCTCGATCATGCCGGAGTTGAAGAAAAGAGAGGACTTTTATGGGTCTCCGTCGCTCATATGTTATTTCTACCGGCTAAACGTGAACAAGCCGCCACTGGATGACATTCACGTTCGTCGCGCGCTGAATATGTCGATCGACAAACAACTCATTTGCGACACCGTGACGCAAGCCGGCGAGCAACCCGCGCGGAGCGTCGTCCCGCCGGGACTGCCGGGGTACACTCCGCAATTTTGCAACCTGTTCGACATCGAAATGGCGAAAGCGGAACTGGCAAAGTCCAAGTATGCCCGCGAGGGTAAGCGAATGCCAAAGATCGAAATCGTTTACAACACTCTTGAGAGGCATCGCGATATTGCCGAGGTCATTCAGCAACAATGGAAGAACAATCTGGGTCTGGATGTGGGACTGGTCAATATGGAATGGCAGTCGTATCTAGACACGATGCACATGCAGAAATACTCGGTGGCCCGCGCCGGCTGGGTCGGCGATTATCCAGACCCCAATACCTTTCTCGATATGTGGATCACCGATGGCGACAACAATGAAACGGGCTGGAGCAGCCCGGCCTATGATAAATTGATCGCTAAGGCGGCTCAGGAAACCGACGGCGAAAAACGGCTGCGAATCATGGAGCAAGCCGAGGCCATTTTGATGGATGAACAGCCAATCGTGCCCATCTACTACTATTTCAGAACCAATATGGTCCATCAGGATGTGAAGGGATTCTACCCCAACATTCAGGACCTGCACCCCTTGCACTTACTGCGTGTCGAGCGTTAATGCGCCAAGCTGGTGAGCGGCTGGCGGCGAAGGATTTTTGATGACTCTACTGTGGTTTTTAGGCAAGCGGTTCCTCTGGCTGGTGGCCACGCTGTGGATCATCTTCACCGTTTGCTTCTTCCTGATGCGGGCCGTGCCCGGTGGGCCTTACAGCGACGAACGCAGCATGCCGCCGGCCATTGAACGGAATCTGAAAATCAAGTTCAAGCTGAATGACCCGCTGTACAAACAATACAGCGACTATTTGCTGGACGTAGCGAAGTTGGATCTACGACCAAGCTATAAAAACGAAGACTTTACCGTCAACGAGATCATCGCGCAAGGATTTCCCGTATCGGCATCACTGGGCATTTTCTCACTGGTGTTTGCCGTGGCGCTCGGCATGTCCGCGGGCGTCGTTTCTGCGGTTCGGCGTCACTCGGTCTACGACGTCGGCATGATGGTGCTGGCGACGGTGGGGATTGCCGTGCCGAATTTCGTGCTGGCCAGCCTGGCGGTCATCGTCGTTGTATTTCAGTTACACCTTGTCCCGGCTGGCGGCTGGGGAAGCGTTCGTCAGATTATCCTGCCTTCCCTCTGTTTGGCCGCGCCGTTTGCCGCCTACATCGCCCGCTTGACACGAGCCGGCATGATGGAGGTGCTGAGCCGCGACTACATACGTACCGCTTATGCCAAAGGGCTGAGCGAGCGGCGCGTCATCATGCGCCACGCGCTGCGAGGCGCGATTCTGCCCGTGGTCTCCTATCTGGGGCCCGCGACGGCGGGAATCTTGACCGGTTCATTAGTGCTGGAACGGATTTTTCTGTTGCCCGGTATGGGAAGCCATTTCATCGACGCGGCTTTCAATCGGGATTACACACTGGCGACGGGCATGGTGCTGGTTTATACGGTGTTGCTTTTTGTCATGAATACTCTGGTCGATATCTCCTACGCCGTGATTGACCCTAGAGTGAAACTCGCGGAACGCTAATGACCGAGTCGCACGATCAACAACGACAGCCGCCGACGCCAGCGGGTAAAGAGAGCCCCGAGCGGTTTCAGCAGCTATTGAAGGAGGCCGAGGGCATACGAGGCGTTTCGTTGTGGCAAGATGCCTGGCGTAGGTTGCGGAAGAGTTGGGCGGCCATGATCTCGCTCTACTTTCTAACCACCGTCGGACTGCTGGCCATCTTGACCCCGGCACTTCCGCTTCAGTCGCCGATCGACAAAGACCTCAAGCTACGAAAGTTTCTGCCACCTTCGACGACTCCAATCTATCTGGGCCAACGTGAAGGACTGCGTTTCGAGCAAGGGTCGCTCGTGAAAGAATTGGAGAAATATGAGACCGACGTTGCGCGTTTCCGGCAGAACTTGGCGGATGCCGAGACGAAAGTCGAGAAGGACAAGGCCCAGGCGGCACTCGACAACCGCGAGCGTCAACATCCCTTTGGACAGCTTTGGCTAAAGCCAAACTTCCTTGTCCGTCCGCTCATTCGAATGCGATTGGCGATTTTTGGCGAGTGGTGCATTCCCTCCATTTGCGGAACCGACGCCTTGGGGCGGGACGTTTTGGCACGCATTTTCTGGGGTGCGCGCATATCGTTGATGGTCGGGCTGGTAGCCACTTTCGTATCGCTGGTGATTGGCGTCAGCTACGGTGCAACGGCGGGCTACCTTGGAGGCCGAACCGACAGCATCATGATGCGAATTGTCGATATTATGTATTCGATTCCGTTCATCTTTGTCGTCATTTTCATCATCACCATCTTACGGGACGACCAAGTAAAAATAGAAATGGCGAAGTTTGGCATCAACCAGATTGTCGCGTTCTTCATCATCATCGGGGCGATCTATTGGTTGACGATGGCCCGCGTGGTGCGGGGACAAGTTATCTCGCTGAAGAACGAGCAATTCATCGACGCCGCCAAAACGATCGGGGCCAGCCAATGGCGGATCATCTTTCGGCATCTGATTCCCAACGTGATGGGCATCGTGATCGTCTATTTGACGCTCACGATTCCAGCCGTCATGTTGTTCGAGGCGTTTTTGTCGTTCCTGGGCTTGGGAGTCGAGCCGCCGGACGTTTCGTGGGGGCAGTTGGCCAACGAAGGCATCAAGGTCATTACCCCGATCAAGATTTACTGGTGGTTGGTGTTGTTTCCGGGATTGGTCTTAACGCTGACCCTGTTCGCCCTCAATTTCCTGGGCGACGGCCTGCGTGATGCGCTGGACCCACGTTTGAAAAACCGTTGACAAGAATTAACTCGTACCGTATCGCATTTGGATTCAGCGTGGCAAAACAAAAACGACGCAACAAACGAAAGCAACAACAGAAAAAGGCCCACGTGGGTGCCGCGCCACGCCAGCGCGGTTCGTCGTCGGAGAAGGTGCTGCGCGTTAAGGATCTCAAGGTTGAATTTCGCACCGATGAAGGGATTGTCAAAGCCGTCAACGAAGTGTCGTTTGATCTGGCCCCGGGCGAGACCGTGGGGCTGGTCGGCGAATCCGGTTCGGGCAAGTCGGTGACCAATCTGGCGGTGATGGGACTGGTTCCGCAGCCGCCCGGCAAAATCACCGGCGGAAGCGTGATTTATCGCGGGAAGGAACTGGTGGGTGCCACGCAGGGCGAACTGGCCAAGATCCGCGGCAACGATATCGCCATGATCTTTCAAGATCCGATGACGGCGCTCAACCCGTTTCTGACGATCGAAGAACAGATGACCGAAGTCACCCGGCTGCATCTAGGACATGACAAGGAAGAAGCCACAAGGCACGCGATTGAAATGTTGGAAATGGTCGGAATTCCATCCGCGTCTGAACGGGTGTTCGAATACCCGCATCAGTTTTCCGGCGGCATGCGGCAGCGGGTCATGATTGCCATGGCGCTGTCTTGCAAACCCGACGTGCTAATCGCCGACGAACCGACCACCGCCCTGGATGTCACCATCCAAGCCCAAATGCTCGAGCTGATGAAGAAGCTGCAGCAGGAGCAAGGCACGGCCATTATTTTGATCACGCACGATTTGGGCGTGGTGGCCAACATTTGCGAGCGCGTCTATGTGATGTACGCCGGCAAGATCGTCGAGCAGGCCGAAGTGCACGATTTGTATGCCCATCCGCGACACCCTTACACCATGGGCTTGCTGGAATCCGTGCCTCGCTGGGATGAAGACGGCAGCCACATGTTGCAAGCGATCGAAGGACAGCCGCCCGATCTTGTTCACCTCGGCGGGGGATGTTCATTCCATCCTCGCTGCCCGTACCGTGTCGATCGTTGCAAGACGGAAATTCCGCGACTCAGCGGCGGATCGGGGTCTGGAAAGTTCGCCTGTTTTGTCGACGTCGATACGGCCCAGCGGCATGAGGTGATCCATGACTGAAAAGCCGCCGGTCGCCACCCTGCCTCCTGGTCAGGCTCCCCCCGGCCAGTCCCTGCTTGAGGTTCGAGACCTCAAGGTGCATTTCCCCTTTCGCCGGGGAACGTTGTTCAAGCCGGAGTTTGGCTTTACGCGGGCTGTCGATGGAGTCTCGTTTGACGTCCGTCCGGGCGAGACGTTGGGCCTTGTCGGGGAAAGCGGCTGTGGAAAGTCGACCACCGCGCGGGCCATCTTGAACTTGGTCAAGCCGACCGCCGGAGCCGTCAAGTTTGACCAACATCGAATTGACGGACTTTCCGAATCGGCGATGCGTCCCTTTCGACGCGACATTCAAATGATTTTCCAGGATCCGTTTGCGTCGTTGAATCCCCGCATGACCGTCGGCAGTATCGTGGGCGAGCCGATGAAGATCTTCAACCTGCACGATCCGAGCCAGCGAAAATTGGAAGTCATTCGCTTGCTGGATCTGGTCGGTTTGAATCCTCGTTTTCTAAATCGCTATCCGCACGAGTTTTCCGGAGGACAGCGGCAGCGAATCGGAATCGCCCGGGCGCTAGCGGTTCAGCCGAAGCTCATTCTGTGCGACGAACCTGTGTCGGCGCTGGACGTTTCGATTCAAGCGCAGGTCGTCAACTTGCTGATGGAGTTACAAGAGAAATTAGGCATTGCCTATTTATTCATTGCTCACGACCTGTCCGTCATTCGCCACATTGCTGATCGCGTGGGCGTAATGTACTTGGGCAGAATTGTCGAACTGGCCGACGCCGCCCAACTGTACGCCGGGCCAAGACATCCCTACACTCGCGCGCTTCTGTCGGCGGCCCCCGTGCCCGATCCAAACATCGAGGCGACAAGGCAACGAATTGTGCTGCAGGGAGAAGTTCCAACGCCGGATCGAGAGTATCCAGGATGCCCGTTCGCCGATCGCTGCCCAATGGTTGAACCTGATTGCCGCTCGACCGTTCCCCATCTGGAAGGGAAATTGCACCAGGTATCTTGCTTAAAGGCGGACGGCGTTTGAATCGTTCACCGAAACGCGCGCCGCTCGGGGTGCAAGTTCATTCCACAACGCGGTCGCTTAAATAGTATTTGGCGATCGAAATGATTTCCTCGCGCTGATCGCACCAGCGAAGGTACGTCCCTTGCAAGGTGGAAAGGGGCGTCGCGTCGCTGGCCGAAAACAAGATCCCGTGGCGATAGATTTTGCAGTAGTTGATCGCCGACCACGGAATCCGTCGTCGCCAGGCCAACATTCGCCAAGCAACCCCCTTGGGGCTCAAGTCAAATCGCAAGGGAATCCACATCCGCCACAGTGCCAGAATCATTGCCGACGCTCCGATGGCCGCGCCAAGGATTCCACCGCCGCCAAATACCTCACCACCCCAAAAAGCACGTCCGCCCCATAGTCCCAGCGCCATGGCACCAGCCATGGCACTGATCGACAAAACCCAATTCAAGAGACCCCCGTCGCGAATCGGCCAATCGACCACCTGCAGCGTTGCCGGCGGAAGATTGATGGCGAGAGGGATTTCCTCGGTGGTGGAGTTCATGGAAAACGAATGCATCAATGACGGTTGTTGCGTTTTCGGCCAGCAGTCCGTGGCCCTGGCTTTCTCTTCTTTATCTTACGCTGGAATTCCGTAATCTTGATCCTCTCGTGGGACGATTGCCGCCGTTTTTGTCGAAAATGCCCCCCGCAGGCTGGCGGCAAAGCCAACATAAAGCACCGTACTCAGGCCCCACAGGGTAATCGCCAGCATCCAGAAATAGTCGCGCAACAGCACCAGCGTGGGCGGTTCCGTACTGACGATCGCCCGCCGAGACACCGGGCCCGTCCCTTCGGCTTGCCGCGCAGTTTCGGCTTTCCACGCATTCCAGTTCTCGTGAGAACTGGCCCGTGACATCTCGCTCATAGCCCAAATTCGCGCATCGATTAGCAGTGAGAATTCACCCATCAGCAGAACGACGTAGATCGCCAGCCATGTTGGATTCGACAAGGAGAATACGTTCATCTAGCGCGCCCTAGAGACAGCAACGGCAAACCGGCGTCCGACCACGTCAAGCCGGCACCCGAAGTGTAAATGATGGTTTACGATCTGAAAAAAATTCTGCAAAAACGGGAAATCCCCTAACAAAAGGGTTGATGGATCGGGGCAAATCACTACATTTTCGATATGCCGTCATATGTCAGGCATTGTTATGCGGGGCCCAGGCACTTATTTCGCCTGGGCCTTTTTTTTTTTTGCGCTTTGGCAGTCTGGCTTCAAAGCAGTTCAGCAATTCGCGGGACGACCATCCGCAAGCATCGCGAACGATGGCTCAGCACCAATTTGACGGCGTCGCCCAATTCCGCAAACGTCTTGTGATACTCAACGATCTCAAATAGGGGATCGTACCCGAACCCCCCACTTCCGGCGGGCTCGAAGCGAATTCTTCCTTGGCACGTTGCCTGGTATTCGGCCTGGACATTTCCTTGCGGGTCGGCCAAGGCAACGTAACAAACATAATGAGCGGATCGCTCGGCTAGCGCGAGATCGCCTAGTTTCTCCAGCAACAACTGATTATTCGTTTCGTCGGTTGCTTCCGCGCCGGAAAAGCGAGCGGAGTAGATACCGGGCGCTCCGTCCAGTGCTTTGACGGCGATCCCGCTGTCTTCTCCCAGCACCCACTGTTGAAGGTGCACCGCCTGCCCCGTCGCCTTCAGACGCGCGTTCTCGGCAAATGTCTGGCCATCTTCCACGACCTCAATCGCGTCCGGAAAATCGGCCAACGTGCGCAGTTGGAAACCGAGCGGGGCGAGCATGTCGTACAACTCGCGCCCCTTTTTGGGGTTATGAGTGCCAAGCACAAGTTGGCGCGGCGATTCGGTCATGAACAGAAGTTTAGCGGCTGTCGCGGAACGGGCAACACCGCCAAAATCGACCCGCCGACTATTCGCCCCGCCGATTATCGGTGAGGCACTTCCACTGGAATCGGCTGGGCATCGAAAGGAATGCCTTCCAGCAATCGCGGGCTCAGCGCGCCTGGCAGTCCCGGATGATTCTCTTGTTGGGCTCGGTAGCCGTTGATGATCGAGTGGATTTGAGGATTGATCTCGATCTTGCCGTCTGACCGTTTCTCGCCCACACTATCGAACGACCCGACGGTAACGATGCTTTCGTGTCGATCGTGGAATTGATAGGCCTCGATTCCGCGCCGCCTCAACGCGGACACGAGCTTTCGCGCCTGTGCGGCACCCTGGGCGAGCTGACTTTCCTGTGCAGAAATCGCCGATTTCGGACCCTGAGTGGCACCTTGAATTTCATCGACGTTCCACGTGCTTTTGCCGCGAAACGTCGCCACACGGACGGTGAACTTCTTGTCGCAATCCAAAAGACTGTATTCAAGGCCTCGATTCAAACTAAGGATCAGCCGATCTGGACCCTGGTCGGCAAAATACGCCTCGGGTAATATCGGATTGCGGGTGATAAAGGCACCGCGCATGGGGCCTTTTTTGCGAGCGGATTTATTGGCGCTCATCCGACGCTGGATCTCGTACCGCCACACTCCCATACGCTGGGTGGATCGGCCTAGCAGAGATTCAGGCATGGCGTACTTCAGCTTCTCCAAGATTTTTTGTGCTTTGGCATCGTCGTGAGAAGGAAAGTCGCCCACCAGCACGGCGGTCTCCTCAAAGTGCGACGAGTGAACGTGTTTCATGCGCTTGGGATTTCCAAACTTGTCGACACCCAGCCCGCGGACGGTCTCCCCAAAATTGAAGTCGCGTTTGAACACATAGGCCTTCATCTTGTGTTTTTTTCGCAATTCCAGCACCAAGTCTCGGGCCTGGAGTTCGCCCCGTTCTCCCAAGAACGAGGCGGCCAAGATCAGCCAAGGGCCGTGTTCTTCGCGCAGCACATAGGACTTGCCCGGATCCGCTTCCACTCGCTTGAACGGAAAGGGGATTCTCAGTTTAGGCTGAGCCAAGGCCGACTTGCCGGTCATCGCGGTTATTGCCAGCACGATGAGTGTTATCACGATGTATCGATATGCCGCGGCGCGACAAGGCTTCGACGGTAACACGCAAGACTTTTTCATGTCACTTTTCCTGTTTAGACGAACCAACAGTGACTCGACAAACCGCTGGCCGTGCCCGTTCGATATGGCTCTCGCTGATTTGCCTGTTCATGGGATTGGTGCCGAACCGGCGAACAGACAAGGAGGCTTGGAAGCCACGGACCAACCGGCTGAATGAGATGAGGGAGGGGACGATACCAGAACCGCCGAAACCGGCCTAGGTCACTTGTTTCGCGAAAAATTGCAAAATTTGCCGCGTTCGGGTTTCCGGCCGGCGTGCCGCGCGGGTGCCTCGGCGTCATGGGGCCGGCGGCGTTGTCGGCTCGGCGTCATCCGCCGTTTCCGTTGGTTCACCGTGAGGGCCGGGCGGAGATCTTCTGGGTAATCCATTGCCCGATCGCCTCGTACAGGTAACGGCCGATCGAGCGATCATGATCTTGGATTCGGACAAGTCCTCGCTGGCCCACCCACAGTTGCTGGCTCTGTTCCTCGGTCATGGTGGCATAGCCGATAAAATGCGGCTCGAGCAACTCGTAGGTCAATTGCTTGCGGGATGCGTCATCCCCGACTCCGCTTTGTTGAACAGCCAGTCGTCCGCCGTTGGACGCGGATAATGATGGATGGTGCAACGACAGGCTGCCTCGTGGATCGATCTTGTCCAGCGGCGCGAGAAACGTGCCGGTCGGCAGGCGAATTGAAACGTCAGTCCCGACTCGTTGGGTGAACGGCGTGAGGTTCGACTGGGCAATGGCCAACTGAATCTCCTTGCTTCCTTCGATCCCGATTGCAACCATGGCATCCCCCTTTTTCAGGTACGTGCCTAGAGCTTGCGTCAGCGTTCGCCCAACAATTCTTCCGTCATGCGGCGCGAGCACCTTCAGACCGTCGACTTCGGCACGTTTCTCCGCCAGTTGTTTGTGCAAGGACAAGTGCCGGGCCAATTCTCCTTGATGAAGCGCCAGGCTGCCGCGTTTGCTAAGCGAGCGGGCACGCTGCTCGGATTGCTGAAGCGCGAGATTCAGATCGGCCAGCCCGACTTGCAGTTGTTCATTCTCCAACACGGCAATGAGCTGACCTTTTTTGACAGACTGCCCATTGCGGACGAAAACCTTTTTCACGAACCCCGCGCTTTGAGTACGGACGATTGTGGAAGGCGAGTAATCGACAATCGCCGGTGCCGTGGTTGCTCCTGGCCAGGGCACGATCCAAGTGATAAGAGCAACGCCACTTACCATCGTACCAGTCACCACCAGAAACCGAAGACGATGCCACCAGGCCAATTCGCCACTTCGAATCACGAATAACGAAAATCTGCAAATCGCGGGAACCAGCCACAAAGCGACCGACAAGGCGGCTAGGATGACGCCCGCGCCTTGAAACAGCAAGGCAGCCGCGATGGTGATCGAGATCATGACGAGGATTCGCCAGAAGAAGGCCGCCACGCCGTAGGTCGCGACGACCCATCCTTGAATGCCGGTTCGAATCGGCTTCAGCGTTGGCAAGCCGAACAGCATCTTGCGAGCGAATTGTTGCAAGGATTGTTGACCCAACGCGGATAGATTGGGAATCCTCAGCAAGTCAGACAAAATGTAGTACCCGTCGAAACGCATCAGGGGATTGGCGTTAAAGAGAACCGTCACCAAGCTTGCCGCGACCATGATGTTGAAACTAACAAAGTTCACGACCCCCGGCTCGGTATGGCACCAACAAACTGCCGCGATCGAGGCAATCTGTAACTCGCTGATCATTCCAGCCGCGGCGATGTGAATGCGTTGCCATTTCGACCTCAAACGCCAAGATGAAGTCACGTCGATGTAGGGCAGTGGCCCAAACAACACAAACACAACGCCCGCCTCGCGAACACTGCCCCCGTAGATGCGGCAAACAACGCCGTGGGCCAGCTCGTGAATCAGTTTCAGCGTCAGCCAGCATGCGGTCAGCCAGAGCCAACTGGACGGTAGGAAAACACTACTCGACGAAGAAACCACTCGGTCCCAATCTTGCAGCACCATTCCGCCGGCGATGATGGCCATGATTCCCGTCACAAACAGCGCCACGGGATGCTGGACCCAGCCCAGCCACGGCCTCAACGCCGCCAGAAAACGATCAGGATGCCAGAGCGGCACGCGCATGAAGAGTATGTTCAGCAGCGCCCATCTCTTTTGTTGTTCGGATCGCTCCATCCTTGTGACGAGTTGTTCCGCATTGGAAAATTCAGCGACATAGGCCAAATCGTTGTTTATCAACCATTGACAGATGGAACCCGCTTCTTGTTCCGTCAGTCGAAGTTCGGGAGCCGAACGGCAAGCCAACTCGATGGCTTGAGACACGGTCGTCTTGCCATCCAAGGCCGATAGGAATCCATATTCCAGCGGTCCCACTTCGTAGAATGCCAGGTTGAGCGGATCTTCGATGATGTACTTTGGCGATTCTTCGTCAAAGTTCGGAACGACGCTTAGGTCCGATCGCAACGTGACGAGGGTATCGCCAAGCCCTCGGTTTGGCTGGTTCGATTGCATGACTACCACCCGATCTCGGTGATCAAATAGTTGTACGGGCGATGAAACAAGACCCAGCCGAGCATGCGTCGCTTGCCGGTGATCCTGGCGTGCCCGTGCATCCCGGGCCGGATGGCCTGATCGCATTCATCGAGCGTCATTTCGGCGACGAATACGCTTTCCTGGTCGCGCAGTTCTGCTCGTGGGTGGACGGAAGAAATCATGCCCGTAAACTGTTGGTTCGCTAACGCATCCAGGCGGATGGCAGCGGCGTCACCCTCTTCAAACTGTGCGATCTCGCGCTCTGGAATGGCAATTTCAAAGACGACTTCGCCGGACGGTGCGATTTCAAATAACGATTGACCCACGGTCAGCGGCGCACCTTGCGCCTTCTGCAAGTCGCCCGACACGACCAAGCCTGCAATCGGGCTCTTGATGGACAAGTCTTCCAATCGATGTCGCAACAACTTCCGTTGAAGTTCAAGCCGTTCCATCTCCAGTCGCGCGATATTGGCCTCGGCAACCTTGCGACTTGCCATGGCCGCGTCCTTTTTCTTTCGTGCTTGGTTAAAATCCGCGTCCCGGGCCGCCAACTCCCACCGTAACTCGCGGCCGTCCATGGTTGCCAGCGGCTGTCCGGCCTTCACCATTTCGCCGGGTCGGACCAGAGTTTCGGCCAACGTTCCAGCAAACGGTGCCACCACGAAACGCCGCACCACGGGCTCGACGGTACACTCACAATTCAACCTGAATGGAACCGGCAGCAGCAACCCAAGTGCTAGAACCGCGACGACGCACAACAGTGCCAAGCCCCGCCGCTGTTTTAGACCGCTGAGCATTCCGTTGGCAACGCGAATCGGCGAACTGCCGTGAGAGTGCTGGATAATTCGCATGCGATTCGCGATGGGTCGCTCGGCCACTTGAATGAAATTCATGTCGTCGGCCTGAGGAGCTTCCTCGAAATCTTTCCAGAAAATCCAAGCGCCGACCGCGCGGCCCTCGTTGTCGCGAAGCGGTGTACTGATCAACCCCGTGGACTTACTCGACGAGCAGAGTCGCTGATGCGCCAACGTGGCGGACTGAGAGATCGACGAAGTTGCGGACAGGACCACGGGTTCCTGTCGAAGAATCACTTCATTCAAAGCCGCCTCGATGGCTTGAGACTCTTCGCTGTTCTTGTCAAACGTTGCGACGTCGGAAATTGCTTGAAGCCGACAGATCCGCC
The DNA here is from genome assembly GCA_029259935.1 of Planctomycetota bacterium. The sequence goes on along the minus strand of JAJDEH010000130.1, from coordinate 7,878 downwards.
CGGTTCCTTGGGTCGTACCGACCGCAACTCGATCGCACTGCAAGGCCACCCGCAAGTCGTTGGCAAGGCGGCAGCACGCGGTCCGCGGGCTCTTGGCTTTGTCTAATTCGATGAGCAGCTTGAGCAACGCCATGGCGGACGTGTCATCTTGACGACCTGAACGCGAATCTTCCAGCGCCTCCCAGAGCAGCAAATGAGTCGCGACGTGCTGCTGAATCGCGGTCAGTTGCTCCACGGAAGTCGAAGTTTTCACGAGTGTGACAATCGCGCTGCTGGCCGCTCGCTGATGAAGAACAGGCGTCGCCACGACGACATATCCGGCGGGGCGCTCCAACGTGTGAACAATCGTTTTACTGGATTGACAGGCGGATTCCCCAACCGAGCCAAGGCAACGCTCGATATCCTCGGGCAACGGATCTGTACGGCCAGACTTTAATATGGCGAATTTGTTCTCCGCGTTTCGTTCAACGTAGATCGTGTCCACTGGATTGCAGATTTGTCGCAACAGTTCCAGCAAGCGGCCGACGGCAGTTTGGTGGTCCGGCGCGGAACTGGCAATCTGATGGAGCGTCGCCGGCAAAACGTCCAAGGGAGCCGATGGCTGTCCCTGTAGACGTCTCTTCGGCTGGACACTAGGGCGAGGCTCGTTCTGTGTGGCTGTCATGGCGTTGACAATGTGAGGTTGCACCGCGTTCCGCTACGCAGCTTGCCGGACGGATTCTCGACGCGCAGTTTGATGCGAATCGTTCCACTCTCCGCGTCAATCACGGGTGAAAGATATTCGATGGTTCCGTTCGCTTTGATCGCACGGCCTCCGAATTGGACTGACACTTGGTCTCCGATGGCCAGGTTTTCGGCGAAGTCGCTTAACACGTCAAATGTCGCGAACAGCTTGTCCAACTGCACAATCGTCAGTACATGGGGATCGGTTGGCGGAACGTATTCGCCCTGTTCCTTTAGAATCTCGGTGACGAACCCGGCCAGCGGCGCGCGGATGGTTCGGCGTTCGATTTCCATGAGGATCTTTTTATACTCCAGCGTTTTAATCATCAGATCCTCCTGGGCGGCCAGGACATTGGCATCGGCAATCTCCGCATCGGCGCGAGCCCGTTCGACTTCTTCCTGGCGCGCGTGCCCGTTGGCCCGCAGTTTCATGAATTTGTCGAGTCGCCGGTTCCGCATTTTCTGCTCGGCAAGGGCCGCATGAAGCCGGCCTTTGGCGTTCTTCGACTTTTCGGCCACGGCCAGCAAGGCTCGTTGGATTTCAGTTTCCAAGGTCGCCAGAATTTGGCCCTGCTCGACATGGTCCCCGTGGCGCACGTGTACTGTCATGATCCGTCCGGATTCCGCCGCCGCCACGTCAATTACTCGATAGGGCTCGGTAAAACCCTCGAAGGACTCAGCAAACAGCCGTCCAGGCGCGCAGCCCCAAAGAGCCGTGCAAACGGTCAACGTCGCCACAGAGATTCGGCGTGCTGGTTGTGTCGAACAATACATTTTCAACGATAGGAAGATCTTAGTGCGTTCGACCGGTTACGATCCCATTTTCTTTTTGCAAGTGTCGAAACAGTAGCTTATTTTTGAGTGGATCGGAAGTTAAACCGACCCTAGTCGTCCATACCTTGGACGCTACGATTGAAGCTGATCTAGCAGACGGGGCAGTCATGCGAACCAGCAATGTTCTTGGGGATATTCCCTTAACCAACTTGATGCCTGATGGTGCGTGGACGCCTTGCGCCGACGGGCTGCCAACGGTCTTGCAAAACCCCAACGACGCGGTGAATCGTGGCATCGACCGCTGTGTTCAACGGGCGGCCATGGAAGAGACCGCCAATCGCCGCTACCACGGTCGACATCCATTTTTTGCGCCTGTAACCGTTGCCGGACCTGAATCGAATGCGCTGCAAAACGCGTTTAGTCGTGATCTCTCGCTATCGGGCATTGGTCTTCTGCATCGATTTCCGGTTGAGCTGGGAATGCACACGGTCACTTTGACGATCGGTGACGATCGCAGCGTGAGATTGCAAACGGAAATACTGTGGTGCCAACCCGTGGCGGATGAATGGTACTTTAGCGGCGGTCGATTCATGCAGATTTCAACAGAAGACATGGCTCGTCTATTGCTTGGACGAGTATTGGCCGACCTAGATCGGCGCAACAAGAATCGAGTTTCATTTCTGCGGCGAATCCAGCTTGTCTCCGCTCAAATGCAGGGGACGAATCTCCAGGTCTTCAGCCGTGACATTTCGCCAACTGGTCTGGGCCTCTTTCACTCCCAGCCACTGACGACGGGTCCCGTAACTGTCGAAATCCCCATTCCCCACGACGTGCCGCTAAATGTTGGTGGAACGATCCATTGGTGTCGGCCATCCGGTGTGGGTTGGTACTTGAGCGGAATGTCCTTTCGCCGGTTGAACCTTGGCCGTTTGCCCAGTCGCACCGTTTGAAGATCTGACGGTTCAGCGTACAACGGTGCCATGCTTTTTCAATAGTAGCCGTGGATTTCCACACGCATCCGTCGTCCGCTCGAAGGTAACCTGCTCGCGACGCAGCAAGATTCCTGTCGCTCGGTTCAGATTGGCGAGCCCAACAATATAGGAAAGCTGCGCCAAAGAGTATCCAAACTCCTCATTGGCCAATCGCTCTTGCGCGTTTAGCAAGTCTTCGAGCAGGAAGCTGGCGGATTGGTTTTCGCCAGGGAACGCGCGCCAACGAGCTTCAAGATAGGAAACCTCCGCATCGGCGGCCCGCATGGCTTCGTATTTCGCTTGAATCTGTCCGTACGTCGTGCGGACCTCGCGTACCGCCACCTCGACTTCCTCCTGCAGGTCGTCCATCGTCGAGTTCATTTCACTGGTGACTTGACGTAGTTCCAGCATGCGACGTAGATGTTGGGCTTTGGCCGCCCGCCTTTGGATCGGCAACTCGTAGACCAGCCCCAGCGAATAGGACGGTTCTCCTTGGCGGAACTGATCCGCCCAAGCTTGACCGATATCCACGTTTCCTCTCAATCCGTTCACGTAGGTTTCCACCGCCACGTCCAACACGGGCAGTAGTTCATTCTTCGACATATTCACGCGCACGCCGGCCGCTTGGACACGACGAAGAGCGTCGTCGACCTCCGGACGCCACTGGATCGCCATGATCATGGCATCCTTGGCGTTGACTTCAACATAGGCCGTGCTGGGCAATTGTTGGGGGATTAGTTCCACCGTTGGATCTTCTCTCAACATGGGAGCATTGACAAGCGTGCGTATCTTCGCCTCCGCGTTCCGCACGGCTGACCGCGTCCGCAGCACTTCGGAGTCGCGAGTGGCGACGGCCGCGCGGGCGCGAGCGATCTGGCTGCCGAGGGTATCGAAGTCATGGCGGACTTCCAATTCACGGAGAATCACTTTGGCCCGATCGAGCAACCGCTGTTTCTGAAGCAAGGATGCGCGTTCCAAATACAGCTCCCAATAGGCGCGCGTCACATTGAACAATTCATCTTGCAACTGGCCGGAAAACTGATCCCATGCGATCCCCGTATTTATTTCCGCCAACAACGTCAGGCTTCGGTTGTATGCCTTGCCGGCACCATTGAGCAGCGGCTGGTTGTAACTTAGCGTTAGTTGAGTCGTTCCCTGGTTGGGAGGCGTGAAGAAGCTGGAGTTGGTATTCTGATAGCCAACCCTCTGCGACAGATCGAGGGTCCCACCCAGCAGATTCCGCTTGCGCAAGCCCCCTTCGTAAGTCCAATTCTTATCGCGGAACTTTGACGAACCGCCCGGCCCCGTGGTAAGGACGCTGCCGACCGGCTCGCTGATTCGATTAAACTTCGTTTCCCAAAAGGCCGTGGCGTCGAATCGTGCATTTGCGCGGATGATTTCAGTTTCTTCGATCAAGGGAGTATCGCTGATCGCCTGCACGCGGTGAGAGTATCGCAGTGTGTCGACAAGAAGCTGATCCACAAATAGATCAAATGCTTGCTGCTCGTTGCGCAGCGGGCGAACAACGTGGTGCCGCCACCAAGGAATGAATGTGGGTGGAACGGCTGGACGATGGGTAGAAGCAGTCGAATGCACTGCGGGAGGGCTCGACGAAGACGCGGACACCTTCGACGGAGACACGGACACCTTCGACTGAGATACTAGCGTACTCGACTGAGATCCAAGCTTGCTCGGCTGAGATCTAGGTGCCCTCGATTGAGAGATCGGCATCCTCGGCTGAGATACAGCCGTCCTAAGCGCGGGAATGTTCGAACGAGAACGACGGGGGTGCCTGAGTTCGCCTTCAAGATCGTACCTTTCGACCGATGCTCGAGCAGGGCGGTCGCTTGCGACGGAATCTGGTCGCGCAACTTCTGGAAGTCGAAAGAGGGGCTGCTGGGATCCCGTCGAGCGAGGCTGAGGTTGCGCGCGCAGAGACGGATCGGCAAACACTCCCATGCTAACCATCGTGACGATAATTAGGGTTGTTCGGAAAAATCCTGACATGCGCCAGCTCGACGAAGTGCAGCCCCATCATTTTAGTTCGTATTGAACCTGGGTCAGAGGACAGGATAAGGGTCTCGCAATTTGGCAATCCCACCGTCGCGACGCGCGCAATGAATTCGACTGGCACACCTTATCACCGGGTAGATTCCGAAGCGGGGCATCATTCAACGGAGTAAATGCCGAAGCGTATCATTTCGAGATAGGAGTTCGGATTGGGACGAATACGCGAGTCATCGCGTGTGATCCGACGACACGATTTGTGCTGATTTTCTGGCGGTCCGATCGGAACGCTTCGGATCGCAATCCCTTCGAAATTGACGAGCCCACGCAAGACGAATTGGCGTGAGTGCTCAGATCCAAAGCTACATTTTAGGTGGAATGCGCCCTCGTTCGCGGGGCGAACCGATGCCCCACTCTTCTTTTGCCTGAAGCCGAAAAGATCGAGCATGATGAAGAATCTCCCTAGCCAAATGCTCCAATGGCTCGCTCAACAAACTCGTTCCGGCGTGGATGGCGATGACGACTCGTCACCGCGCAGGCTGCAGTTGTCCAAGTTGGAAGATCGAATCTTGTACAGCGCGTCGCCCATGATCGTGGAGCCTGTCGAGGCTCCGGCCGAGGGCGGCGACTTCCTGGGCGAGTTAGCGGAAGAACCGGCTCTGGACTCGATGCCGCTGCCAACTGGTGACGACTTTCAAGAACCTCCACCGGAAAGTGATCAGGAGGAGGCCGACGAGACCACGGACAATCTGCTGCTCGATGTTCAAGACCAAGTCAGCCGCGAGTTGGTTTTTGTCGACACGAGCGCGCCCGACTATCAGCAGCTAGTGGACGATTTGCTGTCCAATCAAGATTCGAACCGCCATTTCGAAGTCATCTTACTGGACGGGGATCGCGATGGAATCGAACAAATCACCGAAACGCTCGTTCAATACGACGACGTGGACGCGATGCACATCGTATCGCACGGAACCGGCGGCCAAGTGAAACTGGGGGACAGTTGGCTTACCGCGGCGAATGTCGGCGCGTACGCCGGTCAGTTGAATCAATGGCAAGATTCGCTTGGCGACGGCGCGGATTTGTTATTCTATGGTTGTGACCTGGCATCCAACGAAGATGGACGGACGTTGCTGGATTCGATTGGTGCGCTGTGCGACTGCGATGTGTCGGCAAGTGATGACGTTACCGGCAATGCGTCGCTCGGCGGCAACTGGGAATTGGAATTCTCGTCCGGAACGATTGAAACCGCCGTCGCCTTCAGCGCGGACTTGCAACAAGATTGGTATGGCATACTAGCCACGGCGACATTTCAAGAAGGCGTTTCCGGCTACTCGGGAACGCAGGACACGGACATCACCGAAGCCTGGCCCTCGTCCACGTGGGGCTCCAATACAACTGCCACCGTCGACGCGGATGAATCTGGCGGTGAGACGCAGGCCCTGATTCGCTTCGACAACTTGTTTGGCTCGGGGGCTGGCCAGATCGCCTATGGTTCGACCATTAACTCGGTGACGCTGACGGTTGAGGTAGCGGACGCCTCCGACTCGGGAGCGAACATTGACATCAATCAGATGCTCGTGAACTGGGATGAGTCGAGCGCCACCTGGAATCAACTTGGCGACGGCGTGGACGAAGACGATATCGAGGCCTCCAGTACTCGCGATGACCGTTTGGCGAATCCTGGTGTATCGGGACCGGTCTCGTTCACTGGCCTGGAAGCCAGCGTGCAGCAATGGTCGGATGGAGACACCAATTATGGCTGGGTGATTACCAGCAACGATGAAGACGGTTGGGACTTTCGCACTTCGGAAGACGGCACCTCCACGTTGCGTCCCAAACTGATCATAGACTACACCGCCCCCAGCGCGGCCGCTTCTTCGACCAGCCACACAGTGAACGTCACCAACACTTTCGATGTCGTCAATGGGGATACTTCGTCGATCGACAATCTCATTGCCAGCGACGGCGGTGATGGCATTTCGCTGCGGGAAGCTATCCTAGCAACCAACGCCACCACGAATTCAGGCGGCGCGGACGTGATTCAATTCAATATCGCCACTTCCGACCCCGGTTACGTCGATCCAAATGCTACTCCCGGAGATGGTGATGAATACTGGAGCATCCAGGTCGGCAGTACTTTGACGGCCATCACCGATGCGGTGACCATCGATGCGAGTACCCAACCGGGGTTCAGCAGTACGCCGGTCATCGAACTGGACGGAACGTCGGCCGGAGTGAATGCCAACGGCCTGTTTATCATATCGCCGGACACGACGATTCGCGGCTTGGTCATCAATAACTTTGGCAACACGGGCATCAAAGCGATCGACGCCGATAATTTGGTCATCGCCGGAAACTATGTGGGCACGGACATCACGGGATTGACGGCGGCCGCCAACTACGACGGAATTGATATCATCGATTCCGATAATGTCACCATCGGCGGACTGACCAGCGCGGATCGAAACGTCGTATCCGGCAATACCGACGATGGCCTCGATCTAGACAACGTGACCAGCAGCGTTGTGCAGGGAAATTACTTCGGGCTAGGATCGGATGGAACGACCGCGCTGGGCAACGGCGACGACGGGATCCTGTTGGAAGCCGGAGCCACCGGCAATACCATCGGCGGCACGACGGCGGCGGAGCGTAACATTATTTCGTCAAATGGCGGCGAAGGCGTTGCGTTTTATGGCGCTTCTGGCAACACCGTCAGCGGCAACTACATTGGCACCGATGTAAGCGGGACGCTCGATCGAGGCAACACCCTCAGCGGCGTCTATGTGGGAGATGGCGCGGACAACAATATCATCGGCGGAGCGTCAGTGGGCGCGGGAAATATCATCTCGGGCAACGACCAAAACGGGATCAACATCGACGACGGCAGTGGCAGCCAGATCCATGGCAATACGATTGGCAGCGGAGTCACCGGCACGGAAAACATCCGCAATGAAATGAGCGGCGTTTATCTGGCGGATTCCAGCGGCACGCAAGACACGTTTATCGGCGGCCTGGGTGCCGGCGAAGGCAACCTGATCGCGTTCAACTGGGAACGAGGAATTTACACGGTCGGTAGCGGAACCGGCGACCGTATCGAAGGCAACATCATCACGGGTCAGGGATATAGCGGCATCGTCAGTACGCGTACGGGCGGAATGCAGATCATTGGCAATGTCGTGTACGACAACAGTTCGCGGGCAAGTTGGGACGAAGTCGTGATTGGCAACGACCATACGGTCTACCACAACACGATCCATGGTTCGCAAGACGACGGCCTATCCGTGGAAGGCACGAATGCGGTCATTCAAAACAACATCATTACGGGCAGCGTGGGTTACGGAATTCGCATTGATGGCGGTTCGATCACGACCGAATCTTACAATTTGATAACCGACGCGGTCAC
>JAJDEH010000129.1 GCA_029259935.1 Planctomycetota bacterium | reverse complement strand
CAGAAGATTCCTTGCCAACTCCGCTGCGGTGTGCGCTGCCGGCTTGGCGTCGCCACTCGCTCGTGCCCGGGCCGCCGAACCGGCAAAGCACTCGGCCTCCGATTACATCTTGAGCAGTCAAGCACTTCCCAGCCCACGAGTCGTCTTGCCCACGGACAGCTTACCCGCGCCACGGGGAAAGAAGAAACGGATCGCCGCCATCACGACGACCTATTACAAATACTCGCACGCCGATGACATTATCACGAAGTTCATCGAAGGCTACGGGCTCGTGGGCCGAACGCATTTGCCGCACTGCCAGGTCGTCAGCCTGTACATCGACCAGTTTCCAAAGACCGACATCGGCCGCGGCATGGCGGCCCGTTATGGCATTCCGTTGGTCGACACACCCGCCGAAGCGCTGACGTTGGGAGGAAAGGAGTTGGCCGTCGACGGCGTGCTGCTGGTCGGCGAGCATGGTGATTATCCGACGAATGAAAAGGGCCAAAAGCTGTATCCCCGTCGCCGGCTGTTCGAGCAGATCGTCAAGGCCTTTCGCCAATCGGGTGCCAGCGTGCCGGTGTTTAACGACAAGCATCTTTCCTACTCGTGGAAAAACGCCGAGTGGATGCACGCCCAATCGCGGGAACTCGACTTCGCCCTGATGGCCGGTTCCAGCGTTCCGGTCGCCTGGCGCAGACCGCCGCTTTCGTTTCGACTTGGAATTCCCTTGGAGTCGGCGTTGGTGATGGGACACGGCAGTTTCGAGAGCTACGGATTTCATTGCCTCGAACTTTTACAGTCCTTTGTCGAACGGCGCGCCGGGGGTGAAACCGGCGTGCGGGCCGTCCAGGCGCTGCAAGGTGAAGCCGCTTTGAAAGCAGCGCGGTCCGGCCAATGGCCCGCGAAGCTCGCGCCCGCCGCCATCGCGCCCGCGCTCAAGCACCAGGCACGCAAGAAGCGCGAGCGGCCGTTCAGCCTTAGCCAACTCCGCGACCCGATTGTTTTTCGGATTGAGTACAGCGACGGCTTTGAGGCAGCGGCTTGCGTGGCGGGCGGCCATGTTTCGGAGTTTTGTTTCGCGGCCCAAGTGAAGAACCGGCCCGACCCGGTCGCCACTTACGCATACCTGCCCAAACCGCAACGCGACCACTTCAGCTTTCTTTGTAATCACGTCGAAACCATGTTCCGTAGCGGGCGGCCCAGCTATCCCGTCGAACGAACATTGCTGGTCACGGGAGTGCTTGATGCCTTGCACGATTCACGGGCAGCCGGCGGCAAACGGATCGACACGCCGCATTTGCGCGCACTGCGTTATACGCCGGCCGCCGATTTCGCCGCCGGTTAGGATGACTGCAAGTTGCGTTGCGACCCTGTCCACCGCCGAGTGGTGTGAAACGCCACCACGCGTCGTCCGTTTGAGTATGATGGAAGGCGGACGCCACGGTCGCTCCGTGGAAAGATCATCTTGGTACGCATCTCGGGAGTCGTCGCATGCGATCATTTTCTAATAAGCGCAAGATTCGCTTCACCGGCGAGAATTCTTGCGGGCCGGCCTTGCCGGAGCCGTGATTGGCGGAGTGGCTCACTCGTGGTGCGGCAAGACAGCGGTCGCTCTGCCGCCTTCCCGGGATCTGGCCATCACCAAAATCGAACGGGTGACGGTCAAAGTTCCCTATCGAGAAATTCCCGGTCGCAACATGGCGCGGGAGTTGCCGCATTGGCGGTATAGCGAGATTTGTAAAGTTCATTTGAACTCGGGACATATCGGATACGGCGAGACGTTGTTGTATTACACGTGGGGAGCGACCCACGATGCCGACGTGCGGCGGGCCGAAGGGAAGAACGCGGCCGCGATCATGTGGGACGATGAACTGGGGGCCGGTCTGCAAATGGCGTTGTTCGATGCCGTGGCCAAGGCGGCGGATGTGCCGGTTCATCGCTTGCTCGGCGCGCAGGTTCACTCCCAAACGCCGCTGTCTTGGTGGAACATCGATACGTCGGCGGAAGACATGGCCGCCGAATGCCAGGAAGCGCTGCGACAAGGCTATATGGCCTACGAAACGAAGGGGCGGCCCTGGTTCGATGTATGGCGGCAGGTCGAGCTGTCGGCGGCCGACGTGCCCGAGGCGTTCAAGATCGACATGGACTTTAATGACACGCTGATCGATGCCCGGCGGGCCATTCCGATTCTCAAGCAGTTGGAGACATTTCCGCAAGTTGACATCTACGAGACGCCGATTTTCCAGCGGGACATCGCCGGTAATCAAGCGATTCGCAAGGCCACGCGCGTCGCCGTCGCCATGCACTACGGCAGTCCGGAACCGGTGACCGCGATTCGCGAACAGGTTTGCGACGGGTTCGTGATCGGCGGCGGTGCCAGCCGCATCATGAAGCAAGGCTCGGTCGCCGCCATGGCCGCGATGCCGTTTTGGCTGCAACTGGTCGGCACCGGCATCACGGCGGCTTGGTCGCTTCACTTCGGCGCGGTCCATAGCCATGCAACTTGGCCCGCGGTGAATTGCCACCAGCTTTACACGCATACATTGCTCACGGAGCCGATCGAAGTGAAGGGCGGCTTCGCGGCGGTGCCCGACAAGCCAGGGCTGGGCTACGAACTCGATTGGGAAACGATCGAACGCTTTCGGGTTGAAAAGCCCCGGCGGCGTCCCGATCCACCGCGATTGATCGAAACGCGTTGGCCCAACGGCGAGCGCATGTACATTGCCAATTCGGGACGTGTAAATTTCATGCTCAACGCGTCACGCCAAGAGCGAACACCATTTTTCAAGCCTGGCGTAACGACGCAGCTTGTGCCAGACGATGGCAGTGGCAAATGGAAAGACCTGTATCGACAGGCGCGGAACGGCCCATATCTTGTTAGGTCATAGTCGTTGATCGCTCCGCGATCAAAACGTTAGGTTCGCGGAGCGAACCACGACACTGCAACTATTCCTCATCTTTGGGATGCGCCGGCGGTTTGAAGCGACCAAACAGCATCAGCCCCTTCAGTTGCTTGGTCTTCGGCGCAGGTGCCAGGTACATCGATACCAGTCCAGCCACCAAGGCAAACACGCAGGAAAACGCCCCGTCCCAGAAGTTATGAACATGGAGACATCGTGCCAGAACAAAGCCAGAAATGCCGAACACGAAGGCACAGGTAGCAGACAGCGCATTTGATCGCTCAATAAGCATTCCCAGCAACATTACGGCCAGCAGCACCCCCAAGGAGCCTCCCGAAATCGACATCAGAATTGAAAAGACGGGCATGTCGATCGTTTGAATCAGGCATGCCAAGGCGATTGCCGAAACGCCGAAGATCAACGTGAAAATACGATTGCGGCCTGGTCCGACTTCCTTGCCACCCAGCCAGTCCGTAACGAGTGACGCTGTCATGCTGTTGATGCCACTATCCAAGCTGCTCATGGCCGCCGCGAATAGGCCAGCCAACAGCAACCCCACAATACCCACGCGGCCCGCGTAGTTCATGGCGAAATGCGGTAGCAGCTGATCCTCCGTTTTTCCGCTCAAGCTGTCAAAAACCTCCGGCGCGGATTGTTGGTAAAAGACGTAAAGGCTGGTGCCCACGACGAAAAACAGCGTGCAGGCAATCGGCGTAAAGACCCCTTTAACAATCAAGGCGCGGCGGGCATCCGAAATCGACGAAACGGTGAGATAGCGTTGCACGGCCGTGTAACTGGCCACCTGTCCACCCATATAGACAAAGAATCCAAAGGCGCAAGCCGCAAAGAAATTGGGCACCTTGAAGCCACCGGAAGTACGAAACATTTCGAACTTGTTTGCCGCGACACCTTCTTGGATCATCCTATCCCAACCGCCGTCAATCTTGCCGACGATGATGACCAACAGAAACACCATTCCGCCGCCCAGCGCAAATGCTTGGAGTGTGTCAGTCCAAATTACGGCCTTAACTCCGCCCATCACCGTATAGACCGTGGCGAACAGACCGACGGCAATCAGGATGAAATAGACTTGATTGTCGGTGGTGTCTAAGACAACTTGCAGAATCTTGCCAACCGCGACGAGCATATTCCCCATCCAGCCGGCGGTATAAACCATGAAAACGGCGCTGGCGAAGAGTCGCACGCGGCGGCTAAAACGCCACTCTAGGTACTGATAAACACTACTTAGGCCCAGTCGCCGGTAGAACGGAATAACGTAAAGACACACCAAGGGAACAACGACTAGCGGAATGAAGAAAGTCCCCAGCAGCAGATGATAGTCCCCGAACGCCGCAGCCCGAGGCAAGCCGACGAACGAGTTGGAACTGAACGTCGTGGCGAACAGTGACAGCCCGACCGGGATCCAATGCATGTGCCGGCCGCCGAGAAAATATTCCTCGTTGGTGTGCTGCTGCCTGGAAAACCAAATCCCCAGTCCCATCACGACCGCCATGTACAGCAGGCAGATCGTCCAATCAACAGGTCCCAGTGCGGTCACGGTTCAGGTTGGTCTCGGCAGGCGGTGAGGCAAAAAGTTCGACGCGCGTTCTCGTACGGATGTTGATCGACGATTGTCATTTGCCAAGCGTGGCGCACATGGCCCAAATCGGCACGCCGCCCGTTTCATAGATGGCAATCAGTTTCAGTTTGCCCGACTTGGCGTCGATTCGGTAGGCAAACAAAGTCGACGATTTTTGGCCGGCGGCATAAAGGAATTGGTCCCCATCATCAATGCAAATCGACCGCGGAAAATGTGAGGTGGGGAAATGGCCGACGATCTTCATCGCGCCCGTCTTGAGATTCAGAGAAACCGCCGCCAGCGTGTCCTGCCAGTCCTTGGGATCCTTGCTTGACGTGAGGTCGCGATTAGAAACATAGGCAAATCGACCATCGGATGTGATCCGAATATCGGCTGCCGCGCTCTTGCCCTCAAAATCAGGAGGCAACGTCGAAAGTGTTTGGGTCAGCTTGAGCGTTCCCGTGGCCGGATCAAACTTCCAGGCCGAAATGCCTCCGCCCCGCTCGTTCGATGTATACGCCATCTGCAAGCTTGGATGAAACGCGAAGTGCCGGGGTTGGTGATAGTCGTGGTCTTCATCAGGACCGGAGACGAAAGGAGGATCGTTCGGCGTCAGCTTGCCGGCCGACGTATCCAACTTGAATTGATACACCTTATTGGGCGACGTGTGCGGTACAAAGGCGAACTTGCCGGACGGGTCCATCTCGATGCAATGCGCCGTTTTTTCCGTGGTGTGGTGGCTGAGCAGTTCGTTGGTGCAAACGCCGTCCTTGATTCGATACATCGTCACATCGCCCGCGCCATAGTGGGCGGCCAGCAAATAGCGGCCCGTTTTGTCGGCGCGGATGTAGGGAGCCCGACTGGTGATCGTCGCCGTGGCAACCAGCTTCAACGTGCCGTCGGTCAGGTTTCGTTTTAACGTGCAGACTCCAGCCTTGCCGTCGGCCAATCCCGTAACCGCCGCATAGACAAAAGACCGATCGGGCGAAAAAGCCATCGGACCCGCGTTGCCCGGCAGGTCGACCGCAAACCGCTCGGTCAGTTCGCCGGTTTTTTCGTCGACGGCGTGGGCGACGATGTTCTTTTCCTGGGTCGAGGCTAAATAAAGCAGTTGTTCGCTGCGAGTAGTTGCGGTCATGAACAAGCTCGTCGCTAGGCATAACATGGCGGGGAAGAGAGTCTTCATGGTGGGTTCTCGATATTGGGGGGAGTCGTCGGAGTGCGGAGGCCGGCAGAGTCGCGGATACCATCATATACAAGCTAAATTGCGATCGCTACAAAAAGAAAAACTCCAACTCCTGTTAGCTGCGTTCGTCAAAACGCGGACGCAGTACTCTGGCCTAAAACTCCGCGTTGCCCGGTGTGCGGGGAAACGGAATCACGTCGCGAATGTTGGTCATTCCCGTACAGAACTGAACGAGCCGCTCCAGTCCCAGTCCAAATCCGGCGTGAGGCACGGTTCCAAACCGGCGCAGGTCCAAATACCACCAGTATTCGTCGGCGTTTAAGTCCTGAGCTTTCATTCGCTTTTCAAGCATGTCGAGCCGATGTTCGCGCTGGCTGCCGCCGATGATTTCGCCAACTCGGGGAACCAAAACGTCCATCGCGCGGACCGTCTCTTCGCCGTCGTTGACGTACATGTAAAACGGCTTAATGGTGGCCGGGTAATCATAAAGAATAACGGGCCGTTTGAGTTTCTTTTCCGTCAGATAACGTTCGTGTTCCGATTGCAGATCCTTCCCCCAACTGACCTCGAATTCAAACTTCTCTTTCGAGTCTTCGAGAGTCTTGACGGCGTCGGTGTAAGACATCCGCTCGAACGCCTGGGCATCGGCTATCATCCGCATCGAATCGATTACCGTATCGTCGACTCGCTGATTGAAGAACTCCATGTCTTCCGCGCAATCCTCTAGCACTCCTTGGCAGATCGATTTCAAAAACGCCTCAGCCAAGTCCATGTTGTCGCTTAAGTCGCTGAATGCTACTTCGGGTTCGATCATCCAGAATTCCGCCAGATGCCGTGACGTGTTCGAATTCTCGGCGCGAAACGTCGGTCCAAATGTGTAGACTTTCCCTAGCGAACAGGCGTAGATTTCGGCTTCCAACTGGCCGCTGACGGTCAGATAGGTTGGCCGGTCAAAGAAGTCGAGCGCGTAGTCGATCTTGCCGTCCTTCTTCTCCGGCACTTCCAGGTCCAGCGTGGTGACCTTGAACATGTCGCCCGCGCCTTCGCAATCGCTGGCCGTGATGATGGGCGTGTTGACGTATAGAAAGCCGTCGTTCTGAAAGAAATCGTGAATTGCCCGGCAGATCCGATTGCGAACGCGCATCACGGCGCCGAAGGTATTCGTCCGCGGGCGCAGATGAGCCCACTCGCGCAGCTTCTCGAATGAATGACGTTTCTTTTGCAGTGGAAACGATTCGGGATCGGCCGTGCCATGAACGGTAACTTTGGCGGCGTGAACTTCGGTGGATTGGCCTTTGCCACCCGACTCTTTAATCTCGCCTTCCACCGACACACTGCAGCCAGCCGTCAGCGAGGTGATCTCTTCTTGATAGTTCGGCAAGTCGGCATCGGCGATCACTTGGATATTGGCCAGACATGTCCCGTCGTTCAATTCCAGGAAACTAAACCCGCCCTTGGAATCGCGACGAGTGCGAATCCAGCCTTGCAACAGCACTTGCTGGCCGACGGCATCTTTCTGCCGCGCGGCGGCGACGGTGCATTTTTCCACAGATCAATCCCTCCGTGTCACGTGAGACTATTTGGCGTCGGATTGCGGTTTTCGCATGAAGTGTACCACGACCGCCAACAAGATGAACAACGCAACGGCCGCGACTCCAACCCAGCGTACCATGATGCCCGTACCTGGAACTGTTTGAGTTCGGCCCCAAATCGACCACCCGGCGCCAATCGTGGCGGCGAGCAGCGAGACCAGCATAATGAGGTTCACTCCAAAACGAGTCACTCCACGCGGCATGTACTTGCCGAGTACTTTCTGGTTGTTCATCAACAAAAAGAAAGTCACGTAGGCGATCGGCAGCAGCACCATGCCGAAGAGGCTGGTGGGCACCGCAAGCCAGAACTTTGCCTGCTCATCGCTCCACAAGAACAAGAAACCAAATGCTCCGGTCAGGCCAGGCAGCAAGCAGCCAGCTCGATAGAGCAAGCCCTTGGATTCCGCGCCCAGCATTTCGCAAATGGTAAAGCCATTGATCAGCATCAAGATGATGATCGTGGAAATAGCCATGCCCAACACGCCAATTCCAAAGACGGTTTGGGCGATGGTCTTCCCCGTAAGCCCTTCCAGCGAACTGGCCAACACGAATGCATCTTTCTTGACCAACATGGCAGCGACGCGCCGATCAGCCGGCTTCAGAGACTTCTTGGTAACTTTAGGATTTTTCTTGGCCAGGTGTGTCGTGATGCCCATCAGTTGACCTTGATAATCTTTTTCGAGTTTCTCGGTCGCGGCAGTCCGCGGGCCTTCGCCAACGAGACCAAGGTCATACTTGCCATGAAACTGCGAAGCGGCCGCGATGACGACACAACTGGTCGCCAGCAGAAACGGAATGAACAGTCCGGTCGACAGATCGAACACGGCCAAGCCGCGATAGACGCGGTCCCAGCCTCGCTTCAACATCGAGTAGGGCAACAGAAATGTCATATTGATGCCAACGGCCGTGGCCGCGGCGGTCACCATTCGGTCTCGCTGTGTGTTTAGGATCTGCTGTCGCCAGTATTCGGGGGCACTTGTATCCGCGAGGACTTCCGTAAAACGCTGGGCCGGATTGAACAGCAGGCTTGGATTGGGCACAAAGCCGGCCATGATCGAACCCCAATCGAGCCCTTCCTTGCTGAACGTCATCGCAATGACCACGCCGGCAAAGCTGAGCACGACGACGCCCACCATAATCTTCAGCAAAATATCGAACAGCTTGATGCCCCATCCGCCGCTATCGTAAAACCAAACGATGACCGCCGGAACGACAAACAAAAAGCCCACCGCGATATACGTGCCCAGGTTTTCGACTTGCGTTCCCATGCTTCCCGTGAGTTGGCCGGGAAGCAAGTTCTGCTGAATCGCCGCCGTGCCCAGCGAAAACTGCGGCATGGCCCACACGAGATTGGCCATCAATGTGGCAATCGCCCAGCCCCAGCCCAGCACCGGATTGATGTGCCGGTTGATGGCCGCGAACGGCCGCTCGCCGGTGGACAGCGCCACGTAGCCGATCGCGCTGAGCATGACGATGCCCAGAATCATCATCAGCGGTTGCAACCACAGCAGTTCGTAGCCGCCAATCACGCCGATATACAAGCTGCCGGCCAGCGATCCGCCGCCAAGCGTAATGGCGCTTTGCAGCCACCCGGGCCCGGATAGCCGGGTGTAGCCCAGCAGCTTGCCAACGAGGCCCTTGCTTTGAGCTTCGACGAGTATGTCGCGTTCTGTCTGAGGTTTGAGAGATTCGTTTTCCATGGCCTGCTTAAATCAAGAGTGAAAGGCAAATTGTCAAGTGATTATAACTGGTTCACGATGTCCGTGTTGCCGTGAAGCAAAACCGGGTGCTGATTCAGTTTCTCGCCCGCAAAGCTTCTCCCAACGCGCCTCGAATGCGACAATACCTGAATGAGTTCCAGGCTGCACTATTTTCCTTTTGTCTTGTTCGTAACGCTCGCGGCGGTTGCGAATCTCGCGGGTCCGTCCCTGTTTTGGGACATGAACTTCCGGATGGATTCGAACCAGATTCTGGCCGCGATGGCCACTGGAGCCTTGGTGGCCGAAGTCGCCCTGCTTGGCATCTGGTCAGCAGTGGGTCCGAGTACCGTTATCTTTCGCTTGCCGGTGACCGTCGGTGTACTCGTATTGCTTACCTGCGCCTACGTGGTTGGCCTACAAATCCCGGAGTCAGCGATGCCGGTCGAGGTCGCGATCGTGGTCATCGTCGGTGCGGCGCTTGGGTTCTTGGCCGTCCAAGTACCTTTATGGATCATGCGGGCGGTCTCGA
Organism: Planctomycetota bacterium; assembly: GCA_029259935.1. Next base: position 53,185 of record JAJDEH010000129.1, on the reverse strand, counting down.
TGCAGCGGATCGCATTGCTGGGTTCAACCGCGCTCAGTCCACAAGAAGAACGGTCTCAGTTCGGTCTGAAACACCTGATCGGTTGGACCACGGCGATTTCGATTCTGTTGGTGATTGTCAAGTCCTCGATACCCAGTGCCGCAGCGCAAAACACGAACACTGATTGGCTCCAATTGATTGGCATTCTGACGGTTTTCGCCCTCTTTTCGGCGTCGGTCACCCTGCCATGCCTGTTTCTGACCTTATCCAAGAAACGCGTCTGGCTCTGGCTGATTCCCCTCGTCGGCACAACCTGCGGCGGCCCGTTCGTTGTGCTGTTCGCGTTGATCAGTATGTTCGGTCCCGGACCCGATTTTTGGCAACTCGTGACAATCTTGTTCTCGTTCGGAATCGGCGCGTGCTTGACCACCTGTCTTGTCCTGGGATGTTGCCGCCTAATGGGCTATCGCTTGGAAAGACCGGATGGGAATCGGAAAACTGGTGCGTTGGAAACCGTTTTGAAATGAACGGCCTTGAATGTGAGAATACCCGCATGAAATCCGGGCTGAATATTCTCCCATTCACCGCGTTCGTAACGCTCGCGGTGATGGCAAATCTCGCAGGTCCGTCCCTGCTTCCGAAACTGTCTGACCCGTTGACAATGATGGCCAGTGGAGCTTTGGTGGCCGAGGTCGCGTTGCTTGGCATCTGGGCGGCAGTGGGTCCCAGCACGGTTGTCGTTCGCCTGCCGGCGACCGTCGGGCTGCTCGTCTTGCTTTCGTGTGCCTATGTGGCGGGATTACAAATTCATAACGACAGGATGAAGGTCGAGGGCGCGATCCTCACCATCATTGCCGCGACGTTGGGTTTCCTGTCCGTGCAAATGCCATTATGGATCATGCGGGCCGTCTCGATGCGGCGGATTACAATTCAGAGCTCGACCGAACTCACCCGCCAAGAAGAATGGTCTCAATTCGGACTGAAGCATCTGATCATCTTGATCACCGGGATTTCGATTCTGTTGGTGATTGTCAAGTCATCGATGCCCGACAAGTTCCCGAATAACATCAGGATCGAGTGGCTGCCGCTGATTGGCCTAATGGGGGTGTTGGCACTCTTCTTGGCGTCGGTAACTCTGCCGAGTCTGTTTCTGACTCTATCTAAAAAACGCCCTTGGCTTTGGCTGGCCCCTCTGGTAGCCACGACCTGCGTCGGCCCTTTCCTGGTGCGGGTCGTGTTGGTCAGCATGATTGCACCACTCGATTGGCTGGTGGACCTTGTGAAGATGCTTTTCTTCTTTGGAATTGGCGCGAGCCTCACCACAAGTTTCGTCCTCGGATGTTTCCGCCTCATGGGCTATCGCTTGGAAAGGCCCGATGATGACCGGAAAACTGGCGAGTTGGAATCGTTTTGAATTAGTCCAGGTAGGGTGCGTGCAAGCACGCACCCTACACAGCCGCTTTTTAAAGATCCCGTTCCGCCAGATATCGTTCCGCGTCCAGAGCGGCCATGCAGCCGGTGCCCGCGGACGTGATCGCTTGGCGGTAGTAGTCGTCGGCCACGTCGCCGGCGGCGAACACACCTTCCGCGCTGGTGTACGTGCGGAACGGCGCGGTCCATTGGATGTAGCCTTTGTCGTTCATCTTCAGTTTTCCTGAAAGGAACGAAGTATTCGGCGTGTGGCCAATCGCGACAAACATGCCGCCGACTTCCAGGTCGCGCGATGAATCGTCCACGGTGTTCTTGAGCCGCAGGCCGGTGACTCGCGTATCGTCGCCGACCACCTCGTCGACTACATGATTCCAGACGATCTCGATCTTCTCGTGCTCGATCGCCCGTTGTTGCATGATCTTCGAGGCCCGCAACGCGTCGCGGCGGTGAATCAAATAAATCGTGGCGGCGTTCTTCAAATTGGCCAAGTAAGTCGCTTCCTCGACCGCCGAGTCGCCACCACCGACTACCGCAAGTGGCACGCCTCGGTACAGCGGCAAGGCTCCGTCGCAGACGGCACAGGCGCTGACGCCGCGATTCTTATATTCTTCCTCGGACGGCAGCCCGATGTAGTTCGCGCGAGCCCCGGTGGCCACGATGACGGTGTGCGTTTCGATGGTTTCTCCGGATGCCGTGATGACTTTCAGCGGGCGGCTGTCGATATCGACATCAACAATGTCGTCGCCAACCACGCGCGTGCCAAAGTTCAGCGCCTGCTGTTTCATCAGTTCCATCAACTCAACGCCCTGGACGGCATAGTGAGGTTGTCCATCGCGCTCATGACCAACTGGAGCGGGTGGCAGGTTGTAGTGCCGGTCGTTATCGACGGCGCTTTCCACGAACGCCCGCACATTGCCTGCCGGGAAGCCGGCGTAGTTCTCGACCTCGGTGGTGTACGCCAACTGGCCCAGCGGAATCATTTCGGGTTTGACCGTGCCTTCATAGAGCAGCGGGTCAAGATTCGCTCGAGCCGCATAGATGGCCGCCGAAAACCCGGCCGGTCCGCTTCCGATAATGACAACTTTTTCTGGCACCTGAGCATCCTTTGGAAGAAGGGTAAGAACGTGAAATGGCTAACAAACCGCAAGTCGCGCCGTGGACTCCGCGAGACGGCTCATTATAAATTTCGCGGGCTTGAAGTCTACCGCCAGTATTGTCGGCCGCCGCCGGGTGGCCCCAATTCGCCAAAGGGACGCACCCAACGCCAGCCGGTGTCATCGTCGAGCCGGCAAGATTCCAAGTTTTTTTCTCACCGCGGACCGCGACCGCTGACGTGAAATCTTCCATTCGCCACGTCGCTACTTCGCGGAGTTCTTGGCGGCACGCAGGACCGGGTAATACTGTGTAAACACCCAGTCGTCGTCGGCCTCGCCGTCGTGGCATTCGTTGCAGCTTACGGCTGGCTGCACCTTGGCCATCTCCTTCAACGGATACTTGTGGCCAAAACTAAAGTAGGCCCAGTTTCCCGGCTCGTCTTTGAAACGAACCTTGTCTTTCATGGCAACTTCAAGACCAACAAACTCGCCCATGAAGTAGCCGTTTCCGCTGCTGGCTTCCTTGTCGCCGACGTCGATCAATTCCTTCACGAGCACCGTACCGTCGGGAAATTCGCCGGTCTCCTCGTAATGGTCGAAGGCGTCGGGATTCATGTAGACACTATGAAACTCAGGAAACGGGGCTTTGCCGTCGTTCATGTCGTGGGGCGTCACCGGCGTGCCGATGTACGTCCATTTACGATAGCCGGTCGGCCTTTCCAACTCGCCGTCGTCGCTAAACGTCACCACGGACGACGGCTTGGGCTGGTCTTTTTCCTCGGCGGCGGCCTGAACCTGAATCTCGGCGTCTGAATTGCATCCGGCGACCGTCAGCGCGATGGCGACGACAGCGGGAAAGGTGAGCAGCAGGCCAAGGCGCGTCATGTTGATTGATAGCGTGTTCATTCTGTATCTCCAGTTGGGAAAAAGATGGAAACGGTTGCCAAGCGAGTTGGCGGGATTACGGGTTGGGTGCTTCGCTGGTCGCGATCATCGAGTGGCGGCGCTACGGTTTGGGTTTCTTCAGGGCCGGGTAACCGTAGGTGTAGACCCAGTCGCTATCTTCCACGGGCGAGTGGCAAGCGAGGCAGGTCGTGTCATAGCCGACCGAGGCGTTCTTAGTTGGGTCCTTGGCTTCGAACAGGGCCCAACCCCAGCCATCGCCCCAGTGATCGTTGTCCGCGAACCTCTCTTTGCGATCCTTGATCATCACGAACCAGATCTTGATGTCCGTGGACCATGCGGAGTGCCCCGTCGTGAGCCGGTCAGCTTTGGCTTCGCGAACTTCCTTCACGAGGACTGCGCCGTCTGGAAACTCTCCGGTCTTGTTGAAGGCGACAATCGTTGCGGGCTGCGTATAAACGCTATGCATTTCGTGGATCGTTTCACCTCGCTTCTTGGCGACGGCCCATCCGCCCAGGTGCGCCCACTTCTGCTTGTAACCCTTGGGTAAGCTGATTTTGCCATCCTTGTCGACGTACGGCGAAAACTCGCCCTCCGAATTATTTGCTGTCGAGGACGGCTTGGCTGCCGGCTTCTCGTCGGCGATCGCGCCCGGCGTGGTGGCGTTCGCGCTAATGAAAAATGTTACGGCCAATACGCCGGCCAAACTGGCCACGGCGGTCGGAATGAGGTGACGACGTTTCATGCTTTACCTCCGTCTGGTTGAGAAGCTGTTTTGTTGGTTACGGTGCCCGCGCAAATTCCGCTCGCCAATTGCGAATCACGAGGGTGCTACCAAAGCGAACGCCGTGCCAAACTGAGAAGTTGGCGAAGCGGCTGGCGCGAACGCGAAGAAGATGGGAATTCCGACAGTTCAGCAACTGCGATGTCAGGTGCGACTCTGGCCGGGTTGCGGCATATGACGAGTTGAATCGTCAAATATGACGCGAGTTGTCAAATATGGCGAGCGCCTTATCGAACCCGACATATTCACCTCCGGAGCCAATAATGGGACTGGCTCCGAGCTAATTGTGTTTGTGAAGCGGTTTAGGGGACGCGATTCGGTGCCTGTTCCACTATTGACGGCTCACCAAAATAGGCCGTTCACAAAAATGGGACAGGCACCGAGCCATCACCCTCAAATCCGCTGCCGAACGAAACTTTGCTCGGAGCCAGTCCCATTTTGTAAACTACCGTGAATAATCCGCGATCAATTCTATGACGGGTCAGCCCGCTTGATTCCCAATTTGCGCATGCGGGCCCGAAGCGTGCTGGGGTTGAGGCCCAAGGCCTCGGCCGTGCCGCCATCGCCACTGATCTTCCAGTTGCTTTCTTCAAGCGTCCGCAGAATGTGACGCCGTTCGACCTCTTCGAGCGTCGACTTCACGTGCTGCAATGAGGCGGTTTCTGTTGCTGGCGTGTCCAAGGGATCGTCCACGTACAGAACGTTGCCCCGCGCGACGATCACCGCCCGCTCGATGACATTTTGAAGTTCCCGGATGTTGCCGGGCCAGGAGTAGGCTTGAAGTGCTTCGATCACGTCGTGCGGTACCGATTCGATCGTCTTGCCGAGTTGCTTGGCCAGCCGCCCGGTGAACGCGCGCACAAGCAGCGGAATGTCGTCTTTCCGTGAACGCAGCGGCGGTAGCGCAACGGGAAAGACGTTGAGGCGATAGAACAGGTCTTCTCGAAATTCGCCATTGGCCGTCGCCTGCTTGAGATTCCGATTGGTGGCGGCGATCACCCGCGCATCAACACGAATCGTCTGCACGCCGCCAACGCGTTCGAATTCTTGCTCTTGCAGTACCCGCAGTAGCTTGACCTGCACTTCCAGCGGAAGTTCGCCGATCTCGTCCAGGAAGATGGTTCCGCCGTGGGCCAGTTCAAAGCGTCCGATCCTTTGGGCGAATGCTCCGGTAAACGATCCCTTTTCGTGCCCAAACAATTCACTCTCAATCAGATTGGTGGGCAGGGCCGCGCAATTGACCTTGACCAACGGCCGATCGCGCCGGTCGCTCAGGTTGTGAATCGCGCGAGCCAAGAGTTCCTTGCCCGTTCCCGATTCGCCCAGAATCAAGACGGTAGCCGTCGTGGACGCGACCTGCTCGACTTGCCCGAGAACGGCTCTCAACGTCGAAGTACTGCCAATGATCTCCTCAAAATTATGTTCGACCTTGATTTCGTCTTGCAGGTAGAGGTTTTCCGCCTGCAGACGATTTTTCAATTCTTGGACTTCGTCCAACGCCTCGCGCAGTTCTTGTGTTCGCTCGGCAACCTGCTGCTCAAGACGCATGTTGGCCTGTTCCAGTCGTTTCTCGGCCCGCAGCCGGAGCATTTCCGTGCGCACACGCGTGGCGAAGATACGGAACACGGCCAGGTTTCGTGGTTCTTCAGGCATCGGCCGATCGTCCATGACCGCCAGATGGCCAAGAACCGCGCCGTCTTCGTCACACAGCGGCACGCCCAGATAGCTGGAGACATGCAATTCCGCCAACTGGGCATCCTCGGGAAAACCCCGCGCGACGTTGTCCGGGTGATGGCAGATGTCACCGCGCACGACCTCTTCGCAGGGCGTCCCCGCCAACTCATACTCGAAGTTGTTTCTAATATGGTCGTCCGACCAAAACGCCAGTGTGCGCACCGTGGTCGACGAATCAGCAAATTCCGCCACAAAGGCAAATCGCACGTCGAGCGCCGTGGCCAAGTGTTTGACGAGCGACTGAAAAAACTCGCCTCCCGAATCGGCCGCCGTCCCCTCGACGAGGCTTCTCAGCAGTTCGTTCTGCGCATCGGCGGCGGACATTCGCGACTCGCGTAAAAGGGTGACGATTTTGTTTCTCCGGATCAGAGTGAACCAATGCTAACTGAATCTCTGATCGTAAGCGAGTTTCCTAGGCGAGTTGCTGGCGGTATTCGCACGCGATTCCGATGTTGCCTAGGAAAAGTTTGGGATCGGCAATCAAGCGACCTTGCCCTTTGCCGGCAAGGTGAAAAAACTTCGCGGCGACCGTCAGCCGTCAACGTTTCCAAGTACTAGTCCCGCGATGTCAATGTCACTCATTTCGTCGCTGGTCAGAATTCCGCTCCGCGATGCAAGCAAGACGCCCCGTTGCGATGGATCGACGGCGGGGGCTCCGTGGGAACCTTGGACTAGCGACGCGTCCAGCGGAATGCTCTTGGTCGCCATGTCGAAATGCAGCTCGACCGGGTCATAGCCCGGTTTGCGATGGATATCCACGGTGCGGGCAAAGCCCGGCGCCTTGGAATCGTCGAGCCACCAATAGTAGGCTTGCCAACTGTCGGCGTTGGACACGAGGATCACCTCGCCTGATCGCTCATGATCCATGTGGTACTTCTGGCGATCGTTGCCGACCAAGACTTCGGCAATTCCCCCGGCTGCTTGAAACAACTCCGCCACGCGCGCGGCGACTTGATCGTCGGCATTCTTTACAAAGACGTGAGAAAACTGATGGTCGACCAAAGCCCACGCATCGCTGCCCGCCAAATCGAGATGCTCGCCGTCGTCTTGTTCGGTGACACGCAAGAGTCCCGCCTCACGCAATATGCGATTGGGAAAAGAAACATGGTCAACGGCCGTAATCACATATTCGCTGCCGGCAAGCCACAGCAGATTGGCGTCTCCATAACAGCCGGTGAACCCATCGACCAGCTTGCCGACGACGTTATCCAATTCGGGAAGCGCCGCTTCCGCCGCTTCCGAATCAGGCCCCAGTTTCTGCGCGGCATAGTCCAAGTGCGGCAAGTAGAGATGGAAAAAGTTGGGCTGATACTTGGTCGCGGCGACAACGGCCGAATCGATGATCCAGGCCGTTGATTTGATATGCGCCAGCGGGCCCCAAAAGTGCTTGAGCGGAAAATGCCCAAGCTGCTCTAGCAGTTCGCCGTAGAATTCCTGTGGCCGCGTGTAGCACCACAGATCTTCGGATCCGTCCGGCTTGTGAATCGGCGCGGGCATGCAGATATAGTCGGCGCCGCAGCCTTTGCTGAGCATGGGGAACCAAACGGCGGAGGTGAGCTTCGAATCGCGCTGGTGCAATTCATCCCAGATCTGCGGGGCGGTAATCTTCTCGTTCCAGGCCGTCCACATTTCGACTTTTTGTTCGTCGCGCCAATAAAAGCCATTGGCGACAACACCATGGTCGCGCGGCAGCTTGCCGGTCAGCATGTTCGCTTGAACCGGCCAAGTGACACACGGAAAACTGGGCGTTAAAGTGCTGCGGCCGCCGGACGCCATCAACGCGGAAAGTCGCGGCATGAATTGCAGATCCTGCTCTCGCAGTCCGGGTATCGAAAGAAAGACGACGTGGCGGCTCATGGGCGTACCATTTCCGAGTGAAGTGAATCGAGTTCCGAGTGAAGTGAATTGGGCTTCGTTCCGCTCAAGCGGCGCGTTTCGCCGACTTCGCGGTAGCGCATTTTAACCTGTTCAAGATCGGAAGAAATGCCCGCAAGTTCGCCGTGAATTTCAGTACCACGCAGGCGGGCCTCGCCATTGTTCCCCTGTTGTCGCGGTGATAGACTTGCACTGCGTTGCTTTTCTCGCCATTCTGGTCGAATCACTTCACCCTATTAATTCGCAAGCATGCCAGGCAGACGACGTTGCAATTGGGCGCTGTGGCTCGTGCTGACGGCAATGTTGGTGGCGATTCTTGCCGGCGTCTGCGTCTACCCGGTACTCGACAACACCCTCAAGATCGGGCGGACGGAAACGAGCCTTCTGATCCATGACGACGGCGTGACCGACCTCGAACGGCTACGGGAGGTTGTCCTGCAGGCGTTGGCGGTGGCCTGGTTTTTCGCGCTGGGTGCCGCGGTGGGCAGCTTTCTTAACGTGATCGTCTATCGCATGCCGGCGGGAAAGTCGATCACTGGTTCGTCGCGGTGCCCGTACTGCGCAACGTCGATTCGATTTCGCGATAATATCCCGGTCTTTGGTTGGCTCATTCTGCGGGGGCGATGTCGCACCTGCCGACTGCCGATTTCGTCGCGTTACCCGATCGTCGAATTCACGTCCGGCGCGCTCTTTGTCTTGTTGTTGTACGTCGAACAGATTTCGGGCGGAGCGAACCTGCCGATGGGAGCCCGCTATCCAAGTGAAGGAAACTTTCTTGGCATCATCGTGGAAACCAAATGGGATCTGATCGGGCTTTATGCGCTGCACTCGTTCCTGCTGTGGACTCTACTGGGCTGCGCGCTGATCCAAGCCGACGGGAATCGCGTGCCGATCAAGCTGTTCGTCTTCGCGGCGATGGTGGGAATGATCGCGCTGACGGCATGGCCACGCGAACTGGCTTGGAAGATCCACTTCGACGCCGAAGATGCCGTGTACTCTTGGCTGGACGTTCTCACGGAAAGCGGGCTTGGTCTGGCGATCGGCGTGGTCGTCGGTTGCGCGGTGGGAGTGATTCTTGCCAGCAGGCAAAGCGAAGAACAGGTCGTTTGGTGGCGACGCCCGGGCCTGTGGTTGCCGTGGGGTTTGACCGGCGTGTATTTCGGGTGGCAGGCCACACTTTCCGTCGTAGCGCTGACCGCGTTTATCTTCGTACAGCTTCGAATGTTGAGCCGCTTGTGGCCTGCGTGCAGTCGCGTGCCGCCGATGATGTGTCTTTTGGTGGCGGCAATCCTGCAAGTCTGTTTGTGGCGGCAGCTGGCTCAGCTTCCGTGGTGGCCGGGAACAACGGTGGAATTACCTCACATTTCCCTCGCCATTCTTGCTATCCTGGGGATGAGCGTTTTGGCTCGCTGTGCCGATACGGGCGGCTCGTCGGGCCCCTGCGATGCAAGGGCAGTCGACGACGGTTAGCCGATGCCAATTTGGCAATATTTTCGCTCCAGTCGCGAATAGGAGTTAATGCCATCAACATTTCACCCGGGGTTAGCTCTAGCAAATCACCTCACCCGTCTCTCGCAAATGAATTTCTCAATTTCTGCCTAGTTTAGGAGAGTCCCATGATGTTTCGATGTGCGCTTCCGGCGCTGTTGTTGTTTGTGGTCGCCGCACCTGCCTTTGGCCAAGTTGAACTGAAACACAAGTATCAGGAAGGAAGCAACTTCACGACCGAGGTCATTAGCAATGTCAAGCAGACATTGTCTCTGGCCGGCATGGACGTCGAAACGAAGGCCGAGACCATTGTCACGACGAAGTCCTCCGTGGGAAAGAAAAACGAAAACGGCCTTGTTCCAGTCAAGGCCAAGGTCGAAACCATGCAGGTCACGATGGACGTCCAAGGCAACGAGTACACCTTCGACTCGGCCAACCCGGACGACAAGGGAACCTCTCCACTCGAAATGCTGCGCGATGTTCATAAGGCGATCATCGGTGCCGAAACGACGCTGCTGATCGATAAGGAAGGCCGCGTTTCCGAGGTGCAAAGGCCGGACATTGGGTTGGATTCAGCGAATGAAGTAGTGAAACAGCTCGCCAGCAGCCAACTGAAGCCTGAGTATCTAAAACAGCAAGCCAACCAGGCGATCGAACAGCTTCCTTCGCAGGCCGTCAAAATGGGCGATACGTGGCAACGCACCGAAAGCGTCGACCTCGGCGGCTCGCAAATCATGACGTTCAAAAAACGCTACACCTACGAAGGCACAACGGACGACTCTGGAAAAAAACTCCACAAGATCACCTCCAAGGTACTCGAAGTCGAACTTGCCATTGGAGCTGATTCGCCGTCGCCGGCAAAGCTCAAGGAAAGCAAGCTGAAGGCTGACGAGTCGACGGGCGAGTTGCTGTTTGATCCCATGTTGGGTCAATTTGTTAAGAACAAGACTTCCATCAAGATCGTCGGTGAAATGACACTGGAAATCGGCGGTCAAGAGATTCCCGCCAAGATTGATCTAACGATGAGCGCCGAAGCGACGGTTCGATAGCGATAACGAAAACGAAAAAAGGGCGCGGAGTCTTGCATGGCTCCACGCCCTTTGCTTTTGGTTATGCGATTTCTACGGCGTGATGTAACGGAAGAAATTTCGCAGTGGCTGGCGATTGACGTAAGCCTTGGGCTGGCCCAACAGTCCGCGTCCCACGTAGACTCCGTTTTGGTAGCCCGCGCCGTAGCCTGACACAGGTTGGTAGACGGTCTGGTTGGGGTAGCGCACGGCCTGCGGTGCGACAACTTGATTGGCAACCGGATAATAGGCCGCCTGCGGAGCGTAGCTAACCGTGGCAGCCCGAGGCGTGCATTGGCATGTGCCCGAACCGGCCGTGGTGACAATCGGAGTTCCCGTGGTCGTGTTGCCGTAATAGGGAGTCGGGCTCAACGAAGGAGCGGTTGCCGCAGCGGGCGGAGTCGAAAGCGGCTGATAGCTGACCGTGGTCCCTGTTTGCGAAACGAGTCGCACCGGAGTCGCCTGCTGGCCGCCATAGTAGTTGGTGACGACCCGTCCATTGCCGATGGGCGAAGATGATGTCACATTCTGAGCGGGCACGACCGGCGCGGTCGAGCTAACCGTTTGTGCTTGTGCCAGCGGAGTGCATGCTAGTATCGCCAAGATCGCGGTGATTGATTGAATCTTCATGACTGGTGTTCCTTCTGTTGAGTTCTCCCCCTTGGACGGTAAGAGATTTTTGCAATTGCCGTGCCAGAAGGCAAACAAATGGAACGCGTCTGCTAGCCGATGGTCCGCCAGCAATCGAGAACCGCAACCCAAGTCGGGGCTTGGATGGCCACTTGCGATGTTGGTTTATTCGAAATCCGCCCGGTCGGCGCTGATAGCGAACGAAGTGGTCACTTGTTGAGCGCGCCGCCGCGCGTGCAAGTTCTTCACATCGACTTTTTCGATGTTAACGATCAAGCAAAACAGATCGTACTTGCGGGCCGGTTCAGGTTGACTTGATAGCAGCGCGCGCGATCCATTGCGAGACGGCGATCTTATTTCGAGACGACCTTCTCCAACGGTGCGTCGTCAACGTCTTGTTCGCCAAGCAGCAGCAAGCAGACAATCAACACGACCACTCCAACGGGAAGACAAACCCAAACAGAAATCCCCAGGCCAACCGGAATCGTTCCACATACAATGCTCACGCCGGCAACCAACAGGGCATACGGCATCTGCGTCCAAACGTGCGCGACGTGGTCGCAACCGCTGGCTTGCGACGATAGCACGGTGGTATCGGATATCGGCGAACAGTGATCACCAAAGATCGCGCCCGCCAGCACGCTGCCGATGGCTGCAATCAATATCGGGTCGGTGGGACTGACGGCCGCCGATTCGTTGGCCAGCATTTCGTAGGTTACGCGGACGGCGAGCGGAGTGAGAATGCCCATCGTTCCCCAGCTTGTGCCGGTCGCGAAAGCTACGGCGGAAGCCAGGATAAACACCATGGTTGGCATCAGCCAAATCGGGAGCCCCTGTTCCAGCAACCCTCCCAGGAACTGCGCGGTTTCTGTTGCCTTGGTGATGCTCGACAAGCTCCAGGCCATCCACAGAATCGCCAAGGCGGGCACAACATGGCCGACACCTTCGCGCGCGGCGGAAGCAATTTGCTTGGCATCAAGCAACCGCTGAGCCAACGCCAGCAACATGGCGCTCAACAATCCGGCCAGCGCGCCGTATACCAGCGCGACATAAGAATTCCCTTGACTAAAGCTCTCGAAAAACGTCGGACTCGGTGGTCGCACGCCTTTTTCGATCGCTGGCTTGATGATGGCGGCATATCCGGTTTGATGCAGCAGCCAGATTGTGACGCCGATCATCAGCAAGACGGGAATCGCCGCATTGAACCAACGCGGCGGACCGTTCAACTGCCACGCCTTGCCCGACATGCTCGATTCGATGGGCTCATCCGGGCTATGTTGACTGTTTCGCTCGGCAGTCAGCATCGGTCCAAAGTCACGTCCCAGTAGCGCCACAATCGGAACGAACAGCAGCGCGAACAGAACGTAAAACCGGTAGGGAATCGTCTGGATGAAAATATCCATGCCGTTGACCTGCACTGTCAACAACTCCGCGTAGCCGTCCTCGATATAGCCAATTTCCCCGGCCACCCAGGTCGAGATAATCGCCAGTCCGGCGACCGGCGCGGCGGTCGAATCGACCAGGTAGGCCAGCTTTTCGCGAGAGATTTTCAGACGGTCGGCGAGCGGCCGCATCGTGCCGCCCAACAACAGCGTGTTGGCATAGTCGTCGAAGAAGACGACCAATCCCAGCAGCCAAGTCATCAGTTGGCCGCCGCGCCGGCTGCGCGCCAGCGGTGCCAGGACGGCGACGATTCCATGCATTCCGCCCGCGCGAAACACCACGCCGACCATGGCCCCCATCAGTGACGTAAAGACGAACACCCGCAGATGGTCTTCATCGGCCAGATTCTTCCACAGGTAGTCTTCCAGCGCCATTGGCAGAGCGGCGCGGGGACTTCCATAGGTAAGCACCAGCGCTCCGATCACCACGCCGATCACCGCGCCGATCAACAAGGAAACGACGATTCGACGCGTGGCAATCGCCAAGACAATCGCCACGATCGCCGGTAACAAGATCAACCACAGGTAGTCTTCCAGCGCCATTGGCAGAGCGGCGCGGGGATTTCCATAGGTCAGCACCAGCGCGCCGATCACCACGCCGATCAGCAACGAAACCACAACGCGACGCGTGGCGATCGCCAAGACAATCGCCACGATCGGCGGCAATAAACTCCACCAGCCGTAAGGATGCTCCGTCATCCACGGATCCCCCGCGAGCCAGACGAAGAAGGGAACGCAAAGACGCAAGGGCGCAGGGACGCGGAGAGAGTCCGTCTGATGGCTTGTTCTCGGCGGCTCCGCGTCATTGCGTCTCTGCGTTGGATTCCGGAACTGGGATTATTTCTTCAGCAAGCCGCTGACGCGCATCCACTGTTCGCACAGTTTCGGCCAGCCCGAGACAGGGTCCTCGGATGATCGCAGTCCATACCCGTGTCCGCCTTTGGAAAAGACATGACATTCGGCCGGCACTCCCGCCCTCTTGAATTCCCTCATCAACAACCCCGCGTGGACACCGCGCATGGCATCGTCCAGCGTCACGGCCAAAAACGTGGGCGGCGTCTCCTTGGTGATTTGCACTAGCGAACTGAGCTTGGTTTGATCCTTCTTGTCACCCAGATACGCCGCATAGATCGGGATCAAAAAATCGGGCCGGCAACTCAGTTTATCCGCCTCGTCGATCTTCGCATAATTTGTCTTGTCCCATTGAATGCCGGTCATCATGGTCAGATGTCCGCCGGCCGAAAAACCCAGAACGCCGATGCGCTCGGTATCCACATTCCAGCCTTGGGCATTTTTTCGGACCAGGCGGATCGCCCGCTGGGCATCTTGCAGCGGGGCTTCGTGCGGATGCTCCTTGCTGCGACGGGGCACTCGGTATTTCAACAAGACCGCGGTGACGCCAATTGAATTGAACCATTCGGCCACTTCGGTTCCCTCCAGATCGTAGGCCAAAATGTTATAGCCGCCGCCGGGACAAACCACCACGCAGCAGCCGTTGGCTTTGTCTTTCGGCGCGGGATAAAGCGTGATCATCGGCTCGCTGACACTGGCCAGGCGAATAACATTCCCGCGCGGGGGCTGAGCCTTCTCGGGCCCGATGTCGCCAGTTTCGCCCGGCGCACCGTCGGGCCACAGTTTCAGGACGACCTTTTCGGCCCCCGAAAGAAAACTCTGATTCCAGCCAATCAGCAACAATAAAGCGGACACGATCGACAATCGGTTCATCTCTAACCTCTGCGGCAAGTTCAGGAAGTCGTCGGCGAGGGACTCGTAGAACCACTCACCAGGATCAAGCTACAATGATAGCCTGAATCGAGCGACCCGTGTGCCGAACGGGCACACACCGAAGTACGAAAAGCGGAAATCCAGTGGCTTGGGCAACTTCCTACATCGCAAGTCTAAAAGAGGGCGAAACGGTGCGATTTCGGCCGCGCGGCAATTCGATGTCGGACAAGATTGACTCGGGGCAACTTTGCACGGTCGCGCCGATCGACGATTACGATGCGTTGCAAGTGGGCGACATCGTACTCTGCAAGGTCCGCGGCGCGCAATACCTGCATCTAATCGAAGCGATGCAGGGAAAGCGATTTCAGATCGGCAACAATCGCGGGCGAATCAATGGTTGGATCACCGCCGGCTCGATTTACGGCAAGCTGATCGCGGTCGAATCCTGATTGAGTGCCGTTGTTTCGGCTAGTCAGTGAAAATAAACGAAGTCTTTCAATCCATCTCAGCTCGACCCGACACCTGGCATCGCCACGCAGAGATCCGCGCTCTTTAGAATCCATTAGACGGCAGGCCCTTGGTTACATCCCAACAACTAAGATCCGGAAAGCGGGATGGGCTTTAGCGTTTTCAAATCGTAGCACGTGAGCGGCTTCTCGCCGTCGCTTAGGATGACCCTATCGTCCGCAACAAATTCAGCCGCTCGACACCACTTCGTTTCAATTTTCCGAAAGGATTTGGTCGAAACCTGCCATACCTCGGCCTGAGGGCGCCCCGCATAAGCGGGCAAGCTGACGATCCAGTCGCCGTCCGTATTCATCTCCACCATGTCTAGTGTTACCACTTCATTTCCATCATCAGGGCGACTTAACTCGCCAAGCGGAGTCAAATCGTCCGCCTTGAACAACATGAACTTCTTGGTGCCGGCCGCCAACACCACGTTCCCGTCTCTGGAATAGCGGAGGAAGGCCTGTAATCCCCTCGGTATTCTGGCGGAAGCAACGACCTTCATGGTATCCGTGTCGTACAAACCAAGGTCGCTCTGTTTCGAATCGCGGTTAAGGTACCCAACAACGCACCTGGCGCTGGTGGGTGAGAAAGCGACTGCGCGCACTATTTTGCCTTTGAAGCTGTAAATGTTGACGACCTTGCCAGTCGCTCGTCTGATTACGCGATAGCCGGTGTCGCCCGGCAGTACCATCGTTGAATCGTCGAACGAGAGCGCCTGAGTGGGATAATGGTAGCTCTGGCCTCCTTTGTTTTGCTCGACGATCTCTCCCGTTTCCAAGTCCAACACGTGGGTCTCGCTCCCGACGCGAGTCAGTAAGAATTTCCCGCTGGGTGAAATGGCCAGGTTTCTACTAACCTCCCCTGATATTTCGCGGACTTGGCTTCCATTAGTGAGATCGCAAACCGACAGGACTTCCCGGCGGGGAATGTTTTTCGCGCGGTCCGAGGGCAGCGACCGAAACGCGACGAGTCGGCGAAAGTCGGCGGACACAGCTAACTTCTCCACATGTTCCAACTTTTCAATTTCCGTTTTTCGCTCGAATGCCGCCGTGGGGTTGGCGTCCGGTTTCTTAGTCTCAGCCTGAATTGCCGTTGGGCTGGTCGGCGACGTTGCACCCGGATCGGTAGGAGCTGGACCACTTGAAGGAGAGCCGCTTGTGGGAGTGGTGGTTGTGGGAGTGGTGGTTGTGGGAGTGGGAGTGGTGGTTGTGGGAGTGGTGGTTGTGGTGGTTGTGGCAACTTCGTTACCCGATCCGCCGAACACAAGTGCGGCGACAATGCCGCCAACTACCAGCAGCAACAATGCCACGCCGCCACCGGCAATTCCCAAGATTAGCCCGAGCGACATGCTCTTTTTCCGAGGCGTTTGAGGTTGCCCGAAGGCTTGTCCTTGCCAGGCAGGTTGGGCAGTGCCTCCGAATCCGGATTGCGGGGCGGCCAAGGGATCGGGCGTCGAGCCCATCGGTTGCGCGCCAGTTGCCTCCAGCGCTCCAAGATCCTCTAGGCCACCAAGAACTGGTGCCGGAATCTGAAGAACGCCTCCGCACTTCGGGCACTTGACTCTTTTGCCCGCCAGATTGTCATTCGCCTGGAATTGCTGCCCACATTGGCATGTGACAGGAATAGCCACAATTCATCCCCCCAACTGAAAGAGCATTGGTATAAGGCTCACGCTACTTTACAGTTTGATGATACTCAATTTGGGGACTTGACGCACGCGCGTGGCGGGCCGGGGCGATGCAAATGCCTGAACTGGCCGCCGTTCTAATCCGCGTGTAATCCCGCGCGCGTTGCGGTCGACCAGCGAGGTCCACGGCGCGCAATATCGACACTTGATCAAAGCGATCCAGGGAAAGCGATTTCAGATCGGCAACAATCGCGGGCGAATCAATGGATCACCGCCGGGTCGATCTACGGCAGATTGACGTCTGTCGAAGACTGATTCAGCGCAACTCCGCTTTTGTCAAAGCGCCGAACACGATCCTTCAGTTTCTCCGGAATCGTAAGTTGATGTTTGTCGCCAATGTATTGGATATACATGAATGGATTGCTAGCGAGCGGCATGAGATCGGTGACATTGGTTCGCTCAAGGATGAGCAGATCCAGTTGCGTAAGTCCGGCCAACGGCGTGATATCTGTGACACCGATTCTCTTTAGGGCAAGCACCTTCAGTTGCGTCAATCCGGCCAATGGCGTGATATCCGATATGGGTGCTTCGATCGACAGCCTTTGTAGCTGAGGCATCTTCGATAGGGGCGCAATCTCCTTCAGCAGGGTCTTATCCAAATAGAGTTCCGTCAACTGCGTCGATCCTACCAACGGCGAGAGATCAGAAAGAGGTGCCTCGATGGACAAGTATTCCAATTGAGTCAACTTCGATAGTGGGGAGATGTCGTTCGCTTTGGATGCTTTAAGCCTAAGCGACTTCAATTTTGTAAATCGTGTTACAGGTGTGATATCCGAAACGGGAGTCCTAATGTCCAACTCTTCCAATTGAGTCATCTTCGACAGTGGACCAAAGTCGGTTACTTCGGTTGGCCCGAGGTCGAGTTCCTTCAACTGTGTCAACTCCGTAAGCACAGTCACGTCCGAGAGTGGCGCATCCACGGACAACGATTCCAATCTTGTCATCTTGGATAGCGAGGCAAAGTCCGTCACTTCCGTTCCCCACAGCGTCAGACGCTTCAGTTGCGTCAACCCAGCCAATGGAGTGATGTCCGAGATAGGCGCGTCGATTGACAAATACTCCAACTGAGTCATCTTCGACAGCGCCGAGATGTCCGTCACCTTGGAGGTCCACAGTGTCAGTCCCTTCAACTGCGTCAGGCTCGCGAGCGGAGTAAGATCCGAGACTGAATCACCGATAACCGTAAGCGATTCCAGGCGGCGGAACGTATGCAGAGTACCGACACTCTGATTGTCGAGTCGTCTGGCGAGAAGGTCATCCGAGATTCCGCGAACATCATCAGCCAGTTGTTCACTCGTGAGTAGATATTTCCAGACAGGCAAACGCGTTCCCCGGTAATAGCGGACGTCGACGCGGCGACTTTCCAGGTGGGCCAGCGTGGCCACTTGTTGTTGATAGCGATGCCACCGATGGGCCAATGGAACTAAGATGACCGCAATCAAGAAGACGCCGACCAAAAGCGTCCGTAAACTGAACGCGAGACAACGTCGCTTTTTTAGTGGATGATCCGTCATCGTGGACTCCCATGAGCGGGAGCAAGGACACAATCTATTCGTCGCCTTCCTTCGGCGCTGCCTTCAATTTATCGGCGAACACCTTTTGGAATTTCTCCAGCTTGGGAACAATCACCGCGCGGCAGTAAGGCTGGCGTTTGTTCAGTGCGAAATAATCCTGGTGATAGTCTTCCGCGGGATAGAAGGCGTCGAACTTCGAGATTTCCGTTACGACGGGTTGATTGAACGCGCCCGATTCATCGAGCTTCTTCATATAGCGCTTGGCCAGTTTCTGTTGTTGCTGGTCATGAAAGAAAACGACCGAACGATATTGGGTGCCGCGATCCGCGCCTTGACGATTGAGCGTGGTCGGATCGTGCGTTTTCCAAAATACTTCTAGCAGTTCCGGATAAGAAATGACCTGGGGATCGTAGGTGACTTGCACGACTTCGGCGTGTCCCGTTTCTCCCGTGCAGACAGCCCGATAGGTTGGGTTCTTGACCTTGCCGCCACTGTATCCCGATTCGGCCTTCTTCACGCCCTTCAAGGAATCAAACAAAGCTTCGGTACACCAAAAGCACCCCGAACCGAACGTGGCGGTGGCCAGCTCTTTGCGCTCGCCGCTCTCTTTGTTGGCATCGTCGGCCGATGCGGGTTTTGGAAACTCATCGGCCTTTGGTTCGGCTGAGGTTACAGGATACTGCAGCACAAAAAGAGAGCCGACTAAAGCCATCCCAATCCCAGCCAACACAAATGTACGAGTCCAAGCCATGTTCATTGCCTCCGATTTCCGAAATCCGCAGTGTTCTCAAACGTACTAATCAAAGATACGACTGAATTTTACTCGGCAACCGATTTTCAAGCCAGCCTGAGATTTTTGTAGTGCAAACGCCACCAAATAGCCTGAAGTTACTCGACCAGCGGTGCCGTCTCTTCCTCCGTGATGATGCCACCCGGCAATTCCATGATGCGAATGTTGCGGAAGTGGATTTCCGCGCCTTCCGATTCCAGGCATAGATATCCCTTCTTGACCGACGACTTGCTGACGCCGTTGACGAACTTGCCGTTGACCGACAGCTTGACGACTCCGTCCACAAAGACGACGTCATAGACGTTCCATTCGCCCTTACCTTTGCAGCGGTTTTCGATCGACTTGCTGCGGCTGCCACGGGGATTATCGGGCACGGTCTTTAAGCCGTTGGCACCGAACAGCTCGCCATGCACGTAAGCAATCGGCGGCAGTGTCCCATCTTTGTTTTTGTGTTGGTTGACCCAATCGAGTTCCAGCATTTGCACTTCCATCCCCTTGGGCAACCGCCGCCCTTTGGGGACGGTCCCTTCGCTCCAGGCAAAGACGCCCGAATTTCCGCCCGCTTCCATGTGCCGCCATTCAATGTGCAGGATAAAGTTTTCATACTGCTTTTCGCTGCGCATGACTCCGATCGGATGGCCGCTGCAGACGAGCAAGCCGTCGCGCACGGTCCAGGTATCATCCGCGGTGTTGACGTTGGCCCAGCCCGTTAGATCCTTGCCGTTGAACAGATCGACGAATTGCATCGGCTCGTCGGAGCGGGCGGAGTTGATTCCGCCGATCAGCAATAACAAACAGGCAAGGCAAAGCAGGTTGGTTCGAATTGGGTGCGTCATGGTGGGGCTCCATTTGGTCAAACGGAATGGGTATTGTTGTCGACGAGATATATGATTCATGTTTGAGTCTACCGCGTAAGAACGCCTTTTGGCTGAAGGCCAAACTCATCGTAGCCTAGGGCAACGCCCTAGGAGAGTTGAGCGAATGAATGTTGTTTGGCTGAAGGCCATATTCATAACTGCACGGTGTGAGTTTGGCCTTCAGCCAAAAGGTCGGGTCCGAACCATCGTTCCTAGGGCGTTGCCCTAGGCTACGGTGATGATGGCCTTTGGCCAACGGAGGTGTCTTCATGGAAACGATTCGATAAATCCTCAGGGTCGCGGCACCGACTCGGCCTCGATTTTCGCCAAGGGGATGCGCAAGAAAAATAAACCCGGGCCGCCTTCTTGCTTGGCATCGATGTCATAAAAAACAACGCCGATGGAATCTGAATCAAGCTGTACGGTGCGAGGACAAGCGCGGCCGTTGATCGCTCGTCCTGGATTGTAATACTCGAACGATTTATCCCAGGTGACGCCGTCATCCATTGAAATGGCGTACCGAATTCGTTCACCGCCAAATCCCGGCCCTAGAATCTCGGACGCCAGTAGCCATCCGTTCTTCAGGCAAACCATCTCGTGTCGCCACCCTTGTTCCGCGAGGTTGGGAAAATTCTTAATTTCGATCCAAGTTTTGCCTTCGTCGGTCGACCGCAGACCCTGGCCGCTGATGTACGTCCCCCTAGGCGTGCGGACGATGGGGATCAAGCCATGCACTCGACCGTCGCCAAAAGAATTGGCTTCCTCCGTTTGGGGATTGTAGATGAAGGTCCTGTCGCTGAGCGAAACCAGCCAGCGATTCGCCGCCAGTTCGACGAACGGATGACGAATGATGCTGCGCACCTTGGGATCTCGAGGAAACGGTTGTGGGTCACTCCAAGTGACACCGTCGTCTTTAGAAAACGAGTACAACACGCTGCGCGGTTCCTTTTGGTTTTCGTCGGTGCTCCAACGATTCCAAGCATGCACCAGCCGCCCATCGGCCAACGTTGTCAGCGAACCGGGATAGTAGGTCTTTTTCACGGTATGTGCGAACGGCACTGGCTCGCTCCACGTCTTCCCGCCGTCGGTCGAGCGAGTGACTCTCAAATCGACATGATTAACGCGGCCATAGGTAACCACGATCGTTCCTTTTTGAGTCAGGCAGATCGCCGGATGAATGTGGCCGTTGACCGGTACCGCGATACGAACCGGCTGAAGTTCGGCGGCTCGCAGCGGAGCGCCAGCCGCGCTGCCGATCACCAGGGCGAAGGTCAAGCTGACGCAATTCAAGGAACGATAATTGGATGCAAACATCGATTTCTCCGCGATCAAATGAATATCACCGCTTGTAGTCGGGGCCGCTACTTTTTCTTCTTGGGCTTGATCGCCGGGGCGTCCAGCGGCCTGAGCGGAAAGATTCTGGACGGCGTCCGCTCTTGTTCCATCAGTTTGGCCAGCTTCTCGACCACTGCCGGATGCTTGGCGGCCACGTTGTTTTGTTCGCCGGCGTCCTTGGCCAGGTTGTACAGTTCTATCTCCAAATTGCCGCGACTCATGTTTTGCCGAATTGCCTTCCAGTCACCGACACGGACCGATTGCTGACCGCCGTAACTGGGAAATTCGCGATACAGCAACGGACGCGGTTCTTGTTTCTTGCCGAGCAACGTCCGCGCGAGGCTGATTCCGTCGATGTTTTTCGGCGTGGCCCCTGGCTTGTCGATTAGCTCCAGCAGTGTCGGCATCCAATCCTCGAATCCACTGACACGATCGCTGGTCGAGTTTACCGGTACGTGGCCGGGCCAGCGAACCATCGTGGGCACGCGCACGCCGCCTTCGTACAGCGATCCCTTGAGTCCGCGCAATTCGCCCACACTCTCGAAGAAGTCGTAATCGACCTCGTCCTTCAGATGGGTCGTGCCATTGTCTGAACTGAACACGACGATCGTGTTGTCGGCCAATTTCAATTCGTCCAGCAGCTTCAAGACGTTGCCGATATAACGGTCCATCCGTGTAATCATGGCGGCGTAAGCGGCACGAGGCGTATGGTGTGGGGTGTAACCGTAACCCCGCGAACGCGTGAAGGGCGGATCCTTCCAACCGAGTTTGTGGTACTGCTTCAATTCTTCATCCGGAACATGCAGCGCCACATGCGGAATGACGGTCGGATAGTACAAGAAGAACGGTTCGTCTTTGTGGGCGCGAATGAACTCGAGCGCTTGCTCGTTGATGCGATCCGGCGCGTAGTCCTGGCCCTTGAACTGGTCGTAGCTGCGCGGGTCGCTGGGATCGGCGTTCTTGGCAAGGCTGGCGTGTCCTGGAACCGGCGGCTTGTTGTTCAGGGCGATCCGCTTGTCGTCGCTCCACAAATAATCCGGGTAGTAGCTGTGAGCATGCGATTGGCAGTTATACCCAAAGAACCGCTCCACGCCTTGCCGCAGTGGATCGCCGCTCGATCCCGGTCCGCCCAATCCCCATTTGCCGAACGCCCCGGTCGCGTAACCTTGCGCGCGCATCAGTTCGGCCAGAGTCACTTCGCTGGCCGGAATCGGCTCTTGGCCTTCCGGCGGAGTGCCCTTGTTGCTGCGAATGTAAGCGTGTCCCGGATGCTTGGCCGTCATCAGCACGCATCGCGACGGCGCGCAGACGGCGTTGCCTGAATAATGTTGCGTTAGCCGCATCCCTTGCTTGGCCAAACGATCCAGGTTCGGAGTTTGAATCAACTTCTGGCCAAAACTACCCAGTTCGCGATAGCCCAAGTCATCGGCCACAATGAGAACCACATTGGGCGGCTTCGCATCAGCAAGAGCTTGCCCCCTGCAAAGTGTGAACGAGATACAGAACAAGATGACAAGTTGCATGGCGTGGCGTTGCATCAGATTTCTCCAAGGACGGCCCGGTTCTCCCCCTTGCCAAGGGGAAGTTAGAGGGGGTCAGCATGATATCGGTTGCTGGACGAATCGTTACGGTAGCTTAAAAAGCTGAGATTGTTTGGAAGGCTTCGTAGCCTGGCATTTCGCATGGTTCTTTGCGCCAACTCGCTGGGCCCACGCATTGTAACCTGCCGCCAATCGCTTTACCTGCTGGGGATTGTCGGCGGCCAGATCGCGCGTCTCACTTCGATCCACGGACAAATCGTAAAGCTCCCAGTCACGGCCGCGTTCGGCAACCAGTTTCCAGTTCCCATCCCTAACGGCGTGGTTGGCCGCGTATTCCCAGTAGATCGGGCGCTCGCGCCGCTCCGCTTGCCTCTTGAGGGCGGGCACCAACGACACGCCTTCCATCGGCAAAACTTTCGTTCCTTGATGGGTCTTCGGATATTCTGCTCCCGCCACTTCGACGACCGTCGGCATCAGATCGACCAAGTGCGATGTAAACCGAGTCAGCTCTCCGCGGGCCTTGACCCCTCGCGGCCAATGAGCGATCGCCGGTGTCGAACTGCCGCCTTCATGGGCGTACTGTTTGTACAGACGCAGCGGCGTGTTGCACATGTTGGCCCAGCGGGCGTCGTAAGCGAAGTCGCTGTCGGCGGGACCGGGCGGCACGCCTGGCGTACGAAGTCGTTGGTAAGGACAGGCCCCGTTATCGGACAAGAACACAATGAGCGTGTCGTCGAACGCGTCGTGTTTTTTCAGATGTTCGACCAAGCGACCGATGTTCTGGTCCAGCCGATCGACCATGGCGGCGTAGACCTCCATCATCGGCAACAGAAACTTGGCTTGCTCGTCGGTGATCCGGTTCCATGGCTCCACCTTGGGATCGCGCGGTGATAATGGCCAGGTGTCGTCGATGATCTTCAGTTCTTTCAGTTTGGCGAACCGCTGCCGGCGAATCGCATCCCAGCCGACATCGTAGCGGCCCTTGTACTTGGCGATGTCTTCGGGCAACGCATGCAAGGGAAAGTGGGGCGCGTTGTGAGCCAGGTACAGGAAAAAGGGTTGGTCTTTGCGTTTCGCTTCGTCGATAAATTCGAGGGCGTAATCGGTGAACGCATCGGTCGAATAAAATCCTGCCGGCACTTGGTACACGTCGCTATCCAGCCGCATCAGATTCTTGCCGTTGCCCCAATCCAACCCCGTAAAGAAATTGATCGCACCGCCCAGAAAGCCGAAGTAGCGATCAAAACCGCGTTCGGGCGGCGTGCTGGCCAAATGCCACTTGCCCGACATCAGGGTCGTGTAGCCGGACGACTTGAGCACTTCGGCCATCGTCACATGGCCGGGCTTTCTCAGGTTCTTGGATTGCTGATGCCACAAGCCGGTCAGCAGCGAGGCGCGGGTCTCCGTACACTTGGCGTTGTTGTGAAAATCGGTGAACCGAATACCGCCCGCGGCCAGCCGGTCCAAGTTCGGCGTTTCAATCTCTCCGCCATAACAGCCGATGTCGGAAAACCCCATATCATCGCAAAGGATGATGACGATGTTCGGCCGTGGTGCTTCACAATGAGCGGCGCGAGCGACAACCAACAAGCACAGGGTCACGAGTAAAAGAATCGAAGCACGCATCGACAAGTTCCTTACGTTCCAAATTGATCGAAGAGGATCAACATCCGCCACAGCGGCAGTTCGCCTTTCCAAGCGGGCGTATGCCTCGCGTCAGACGTTTAAGATTGTAGTCGCTCGGCCCAGGTGTGGCGAATGAGGACGAGTCCGCGTTCCACGGAACTTCCTTAATTTGCGCGAAGAATTCTGGCGTTGGCTCTTGAGGCTTGAGACATGAGCCGCTCGAAACCGGTGGGCAGATCCCCCATCGAACATATCGCAACCGACTCGCCCCACGGACAATGAGCGATTGATCCCGCGATTGCGGGTGGCTCAAGCACGATCAGCCGGATCAGAAATTCGGGGCGTCTTTGTAGTGCAGGACGACATTCTTGTACGCGTCGTCGTCGAGCAACTGTTTGACTTCATTCTGATACGGAAATTTGGCCTTGGCCAGATTTTCTTCCCGATACCGAGTGCGAAAGAAATCGCGACGCTTGGGCAATCGCAGCGATCCGTGTTTGCTTAGCCTGTCCAGTTCGTCGTAGTTGAATTGAATGAGATCCGTCACGGCGTCGCGGCGTTTGGCGACTTCCTTGTTGATCAATGGATTGAAGAACGCATCGTCCAGGGTTTGAGTGGCGGGCACCTTGAGTTTCAAGGGGCCGACTTGCCGGCAGAGGCGGTCGAGCAACAACCGGGCACGCGGGTCGGTGCTGATGGCGACGTGATCAAATTCATGCTGCATCAACGAATTTCTCCACCGCCCGGGGCGGTCCAGCCGTCGTGGCAGCTTCAACACATGCCGCAAATTGACGTCAAACTCTTGCACATCAATGGTCACGGTCACGTCGCGGCTGTCACCGTCCTCGGTCCATTCAAATTTGTATTTGTGCTTTTGGCGGAATGTCACGTCGTACTCGGTCTTGCCCAGACGATTCTTCGGCTGTTTGTCCGGATCGTAGAATTTGATCGCAACGGTTCCCGAGTTGATCAGTCTCTCGAAATAGATGGGTGCGTCGGCTCGGTTGGCATCGGTCGATTTGCCGTCTTGCGGCTCGTCGCTTAGTGCGACGGTACTGGTGTATAGAACGAAAAGGCAGACATGGGCAAGCGGCCATGGGCGACGAGTCGAAGGCGATCTGGTTGAGGCCGTCACGATTGCAATTCCGAGGGCGGTTAGGATTGGCCGATCGGTTAGTCTAACATGGCTGCATTCTGCTTCCCAATACGAACGCTTCTTTCGCGGAGCGAAAGGCGACCTTACGGAGCCAGCAACAGACGGCTGGGCGCTTCCAAAAAGTCGATGACATCGTTGAGGAAACGGGCCGCGGCCGCTCCGTCGACCAGCCGATGGTCGTAGGACAGGCTGAGTGGCATCATCAGGCGAATGGCGACTTTGTCGTCGACCACGACCGGCATTTTCCGCGATCGGCCGACCAACAAGATCGCGACCTCGGGCACGTTGATAATCGGCGTGGAATAGGCACCACCCACCGCGCCCAAGTTGCTGATCGTAAACGTACCGCCGCGCAGGTCGTCGAGTGAAAAGCTGCCCTCGCGCACCTTGACGGCTAGGTCCGACAACTCGTTAGCGATTTCCGAGATCGATAGGTCATCGGGACCCCGCAGCGACGGCACGACCAATCCCCGCTCGGTGTCGACCGCGATGCCGACGTTGACGTAGTTTTTGTAGATAACGTGATCGCCGTCCGGGTTTAGCGAGGCATTGATCGTGGGATGCGACTTCAAGGCCATGGCGACCGCCTTGATGACAAAGGGCAGGCTCGTTAGCTTGACACCCTTGTTTGCATAGTCGGCTTTGCTGGACTGACGAAAGTCCTCCAGTTCGGTGACGTCGGCGTCGTCGAAATTGGTGACTCGCGGTGCGGTCGTCCAAGACTCGTGCATCTTCGCGGCGATGGTCCGGCGGATCTTGGGCAGCGGTTCGGTATGAATCGGGCCCCAAGCATCGGTCTCGCCGGCCGCTTCCTGTGAGCTGTCGCTGCGCGCCGCTTGGCCCGCTTGCCGCACAATAGTCAGCACATCTTCGCGGGTAATGCGTCCGCCTTCCCCAGACCCTTGGACGGTCGACAGATCGACCCCCAATTCACGAGCAAAGCGGCGTATCGACGGTCCGGCCGCGATTTCGTCGGAAACCGCCACCACTGGCTCGGCGGCGGGAGGCCGCGCGGGCTTGGGTTCATCAATCGAAGGCGGCTTTGCCTTAACCTCGGTCGGTTCACTTTTCAGTGCCGGCGCGGGCTGAGGCGCGGGCGGGCTGGCCACGGGCGGCTCCGCACTGGCCTGGGGCGGTTGGGAAGGGCCGGCGGGCTGGCTCGCACCGACCGCTTCCAACGAGATCAACGTCGCGCCGATGGGCGTCGTGTCCCCTTCCTTGACATGGATCTTGACCACTTTGCCCGCGTGCGTACTGGGGATTCCCGTAGTCGCTTTGTCGGTTTCCAACTCGACGATATCCTGGCCCTTGTCGATCATGTCGCCCTCTTGGACCAACACTTCGAGCACATCACCCGATTCGATACCGTCGCCAATTTCCGGCAGTTTGATTTCAATCATGGTTATGCAAAGTACGGATCCGTTTTTTCCGGATCAACGCCCAATTTTTTGATCGCGTCCGCGACGGTTTTCGGTTTCAATTGGCCACCTTGGCAGAGCCGATAGAGAGTGGCAATCACGATGTTTTCCGCATCCACCTCGAAATGTCGACGCAAGGCTTGGCGTGTGTCGCTGCGGCCCAATCCGTCGGTGCCCAACGTGCAGTAGTCGCCCGGAATCCACTGGCGAAGTTGTTCCGGCAATGCCCGCACGTAATCGCTGGCGGCCACCACGACACCCGTTTCGCCCGCCAGGCACTGTTCGACATACGACTTGCGTGGCTTGTCGCCCGGGTGCAACATGTTCCAGCGGTTACACGCATAGGCATCGCGCTGCAACTGCGTGTAGCTGGTGACGCTCCACACATCGCTGGAGATCGCAAACTTGTCGGCCAGCATATCCCGCGCTCTAAGTACTTCGCCCAAGATGGCTCCGCTGCCGAACAGGTTCACCTTGTGCTTCGCTTGATCGGCCTCGCGAGAAGCGACCTTGTACATGCCTTTGAGAATTCCCTGTTCGACACCTTCGGGCATGGGTGGATGAACATAGCCTTCGTTCTCCAGCGCGAGATAGTAGATGGCCGTTTCACCGTCTTCATAGAGCCGCTTCAGGCCGTCCATGATGATGACCGCGGTTTCATAGGCATAAGCCACGTCATAGGCACGCACGGTCGGATAAGCGATGGCATTTAGCAAGCTATGGCCATCTTGGTGCTGAAGCCCTTCGCCGTTGAGCGTGGTGCGGCCCGCGGTGCAACCGCACATGAACCCCTTGGCCCGCATGTCGGCCGCGGCCCAGATCGAATCGCCAATCCGCTGAAAGCCGAACATCGAATAGTAAATGAAAAACGGAATCATGTTCACGCCCTGAGACGAGTAGGCGGTGCCGGCGGCACAAAACGACGACATCGACCCGGCTTCGGTGATCCCTTCTTCCAGTAGCTGTCCGTCTTGAGCTTCCTTGTAGTATTGCAGCTTGTCCGAATCGACCGGTTCGTAGAGCTGGCCCGCATGGGCATAGATGCCGATCTCGCGAAACATCCCTTCCATGCCAAACGTCCGCGACTCGTCGGGCACGATCGGCACGACATATTTGCCTATCTGCTTGTCCTTGCACAAACGCCGCAGCAATTCGACAAAACCAAACGTCGTCGAGATTTCGTTACCCTTGCTGCCTTCCAGCAAACGGCTGTAATGTTTGTCTGATAGCCGCGGCATCTTCATGGTCGGCGGCGATGTGGGACGGCTGGGTACATAGCCGCCCAACTGTTCGCGACGCTCGCGCAAGTAACGCATCTCCACGCTGTTCTCCGCTGGCATATAGAACGGTGCCTCGGCGACTTCGTCATCCGATATCGGAATGCCGAACCGACTGCGGAACTCGCGCAGTTCCTCTTCGTTGAGCTTTTTCTGCTGATGCGTGATGTTGCGGCCTTCGCCCGCTTCGCCCAGTCCATAGCCCTTGACGGTCTTGGCCAAGATGACGGTTGGACGGCCATTCGCTTCGGTGGCCAACTTGTACGCCGCGTATACTTTTTCAGGATCGTGGCCGCCGCGCCGCAGCTTCTCGAGCTTTTCGTCCGAGTAGTTTTTGCACAGCTCCAACAACTGCGGGTATTGGCCAAAAAAGTGCTCGCGGATGTAAGAACCAGGCACCGACTTGTACTTTTGATATTCGCCGTCGACCGCTTCGCCCATGCGCTTGACCAGCAACCCGTCTTTGTCTTCGGCCAGCAAGGGGTCCCAATCATCGCCCCATATCACCTTGATTACATTCCAGCCGGCGCCGCGGAATAAGGCTTCCAGCTCTTGGATGATCTTGCCGTTGCCCCGCACCGGGCCGTCCAACCGTTGCAAATTGCAGTTGATGACGAAGATCAGATTGTCGAGCTTTTCTCGCGCCGCCAGCGTGATGGCACCCAGCGATTCCGGTTCGTCGCATTCGCCGTCTCCTAAAAACGCCCAGACTTTCTTTTTCGACGTATCCACAATACCGCGGTCAAGCAAGTATTCATTGAAGCGGGCCTGATAGATGGCCATGATCGGGCCCAGTCCCATCGAAACAGTCGGATACTCCCAAAAATCGGGCATCAGCCAGGGATGCGGATAGGACGAAAGGCCCGGTTCCGGCTGAAGTTCCCGGCGAAAGTTCTTCAAATGCTGTTCGCTAATGCGTCCTTCGACGAAGGCCCGCGAATAGACACCGGGCGAGGCGTGCCCTTGAAAGTAGATATGGTCGCCGTCGTAGCCCGATTCGCCGCGGCCACGGAAGAAATGATTGAATCCGACCTCGTACAAGGTGGCCGCCGAGGCGTAGGTCGAAATGTGTCCGCCGGTGCCTTCGGCTTCGCGATTGGCACGAACGACCATTGCCATCGCATTCCAACGCAAGATGCTTTTGATCCGCCGCTCCACATCGCGATTGCCTGGGTAGGCCGGCTGATCGCTGACGTGGATCGTGTTGATGTAAGGAGTGTTCGAGGCGATGGGCAAATCGACACCGGCCCGCCGCGCATACTGCTCGAGTACGGTCAACAAATACTTGGCCCGCTCGGGCCCCTTGCTGCCAATCACGTACTTCATCGAATCGAGCCATTCCGATGTCTCCACCGGATCGCCGTCTTGGGTCTGCGTGACATAGGCTTCTTGGTGTACCAAGTCACTGTCGGGCACGGTCGGCGCATCGGCCATGGATTTCACTTGATCTGTCATGGGATCGTTTTCGACGTTTCTGTATTAAGCTTTACGTCTCTTGGGTTTGTAGATTTCAGTTGCCGTGCCGAAGAAAACTTCGCCGGCATTCATGAGTGTTTCGCTGAGTGTCGGATGGGCGTGTACCGTATCGGTGATGTCGCGGACGACACACCCCATTTCGATGGCAAGCACCGCTTCGGCAATCAGTTCGCCAGCGCCGGGCCCGACGATCCCGCAGCCCAACACTCGCTCGGATTCGGGATCGACCAGCCACTTCGTCAATCCTTCGGTCCGTCCCAAGGCCTGCGCGCGGCCACTTGCCGCCCAAGGGTAGATGGCCGCTTGATAAGGCCGGCCTTCCTGCTTGGCGGCCTCTTCGGTTAGTCCGGCCCAAGCAATTTCCGGATCGGTGAAGACCACGGCGGGGATGGCCAGCTTGTCGAAGGCGGCGGGCTGGCCGAGCAGCGCTTCGACGGCAACGCGCCCTTCATGCGTGGCCTTGTGAGCCAACATGGGCTCGCCCGCCACGTCGCCGATGGCCAGGATGTGAGGATCGGCGGTTTGTTGTTTGTCGTTGCATTGAACAAAGCCACGCTCGTCAACTGCGACCTTGGTATTTTCCAGGCCGAGATCCTGGCTGTTGGGACGGCGTCCCACGGCGACCAGAACTCGATCGTAGCTTTCAGTTCCGAATTTTTTGGGCCCTTCAAAGGCGACTTGGACCGCGCCGTCGACTTCGCTTAAGGAACCGACTTTGGTCTCCAGGTGAATTCGCTGCTCGAACAGCTTGTCCAACTTGCGATGCAGCGGCTTGACCAAATCGCGATCCGCTCCCATCAGCAAGCCGTCCAACAGTTCGACGACGCTGACCTGCGTTCCCAGATGAGCATAGACCGTGCCCATCTCTAGGCCGATGTATCCACCGCCGATGACCAACATCGACTTTGGAATATCGGCCAAAGCCAGGGCTCCCGTGGAATCCATCACGCGGTCTGAACCGATGTCAAAAGCCTTGGGCATCGCCGGGACCGAGCCCGTGGCCAGAATGGCGTGATCGAAAGTTAACGTGCCATCGTCTGGAATCGAGGGATCTTCGCCCAGCAGTTTAAGCGTGGTCGAGTTCTCAAATCGCGCTTGGGCGTGAATGATGGTTACTTTTCGCCGCTTGGCCAATTGCTTCAAGCCGCCGGAAAGAGTCTGAATCACCTTTTCCTTGCGTTCCCGAAGCCGCTCGACCGAGAACTGTGGACGCGCGTATTCAACGCCCCAATCTTGCAACTCGCCGACTTCAGCCACCACCCGAGCCACATGCAGCAGGGCCTTTGAGGGAATACAGCCCTTCAGCAGACAGGTGCCGCCGAGCCGCTTCTCTTGCTCGACAATGGTGACTTCCGTGCCCTCATCCGAGGCCAGAAATGCTGCGGCGTACCCGCCGGGTCCACCGCCAATTACAGCTAGTTTTGTATACATTGCGGGAATTTTACCGTTGAGGCGTACTAACTGCCAATCGCGCTTGATCCGACAATTCTGGCTCCAATGGCGGGCTATTGACCCTTATACCACTTCCTTACTCAACCTCACGATTGGCTGGAGGCGGGTTGGCAAGGGATCGAAGAAGAGTATTCTGATCGAAAACGCCGCCTTACCGTCTGTTAATCATGTCTGAATCGATCCTGTCGCCGACCTTTGTGTTTCGCTTCTCGATCCCCTGCTTTTATAGCAAAACGCCGTGGTCGACTAGTGGCTTACAACTTGACGAAAAATATGCTCTGCCTAGTTTTGGGGAACTTGAAGAGCGGCCTATGTTTGCCGACTTGCGAATGGCCTGGAACGAGCAAGGCCTGGCCTTCGTGCTGCGCGTGACGGGCAAGAAACAACTGCCATGGTGCCGTCCCACGCGGTTGGAGGACAGTGACGGGCTGCGTGTGTGGATCGACACGCGGGACACGCATAATGTCCACCGCGCAAGCCGGTTTTGCCACCAATTCATGTTCATGCCGATGGGCGGTGGCAAGCGACTGGATCAGCCCGTGGCCGAACTGCTGCCCATCGATCGGGCCCGCGAAATGCCAAAACCGCTCGACAACACGGAACTCCAAGTTCGCAGTGAGAAGCGGGTGGATGGCTACTTGCTGCAGGCGCGTATTCCGACGGAAGCGCTGACCGGCCTTGACGCGGAGGAGCATCCCAAACTGGGATTCTTCTACGCGGTCGCGGATCGCGAACTCGGTTGGCAAACTTTTAGTGTCGGCGCGGAGTTTCCCATCCACTACGATCCCAGTTTGTGGGGGACGCTGGAATTGGTTCCCGACTGATCTCGAGGAAACCCGGTCCCGCGACGGCTTGTTCCGTTCGCACGGAATAAATGCGATTGCTTGTCATCGTTTACGCACAACATTAGATTTACAACCGCGACCACCTTGTCTTTAGACGATTAGACGGAGCGATGGACCATGACTCAGCAAATGTTCCAGGAATTGGATATCAAAGACCTGATCGAAATGGATACGGAATCAGCGGTCCACGCCTTGGTTCAACACGCCGCCAATGTTAACGCCAGTGACCTGTTTCTCCATACCAACGAAAAGGCGGTCGAGATTTCGGTGCGGCGGTTGGGAACGGTCGAGCAGGTGGCCGTCGTGTCACTCGACCAGGGACGCCATCTGATCGGCCACGTCAAGGCGATGGCGGATATGGATATTGCCGAGCATCGGCGTCCCATGGACGGACGTTGGATTCATCAAACGGATCAAGAGGACGCCCGGCTCGATCTGCGCGTCAACTCGTTGGCCACTCTGTTTGGCGAAGACATGACCATCCGCATCTGGGACGGTCGGAGCGGCATTCGGCAAATCAATGAATTGGGCCTCGAGCCGTCGGGGCTCAACACGATGAGGGCGTTGCTCAGCAATCCCAGCGGGCTGATCTTGGTCACCGGGCCCACCGGCACGGGCAAGACCACCACGCTGTATGCCTGTCTAGACCATCTGAACGACGGCACTCGAAAAATCAGCACTCTGGAAGATCCCATCGAATTTGCGGTGGATGGAATTCGACAGGCGCAAATTCAAACCAAATTAGGGCTCGACTTTCCCGAGTTGCTGCGAAACGTGCTGCGACAGGCTCCGGATATCATCATGATCGGCGAGATTCGTGATGAAGATACGGCGGCGACGGCGGTTCGCGCCGCCAACAGCGGGCACCTCGTGCTGGCCACGCTGCATGCGCCCATCGCGGCCGGCGCGGTTCAAAGCATGTTGGCTCTCGGATCGAATCCTTACTTTCTCTCTAGCTGCCTGCTGGGTGTCGTAGCGCAGCGATTAGTTCGTACGTTGTGCAAGAATTGTCGGGTGGCATACGACATCAGCATCGCTCCGGAGACATTCGCCGAAATCCAACCGCTGCTCGGCCCCGACGAAGGGAAACGGATCTACGGCCCGAGCCGGTGCGATGAATGTTTGAA
Organism: Planctomycetota bacterium; assembly: GCA_029259935.1. The sequence goes on along the minus strand of JAJDEH010000129.1, from coordinate 20,422 downwards.
CGGCGGCTATGACGCGCGCACGGGACTGTTTGAAATTATGACCATGAATCGCGAGATTCGAAAAAAGGTCGCTCTGGCAAGTTCCAGCGAAGAGATCCAAGAACAGGCCGTGGCCGCGGGCATGGTAGAATTCAAACGTGCGGCGCTGCTCAAGGTCGCTCAAGGGGTGACAAGTACCGAAGAAATCTTGCGCGACGTTCCGCCCGAGTATTTGGGCCTAGAAGACTAGGCTGTTCTTCATGCCTTGCGCGGCGGACCGCGCCGCGCCCATCGGCTATCAAAGCGTCGTGAATCGAAGCTGGAATTCCGCGCCGGCATCCGCCTCGCGACCCCATTGGTTCGCGGCCTCGACGTTAATGTTTGAGGAAGTTGTCGGCTTTGGACGGATAAGTTTGATTCTCTAATATTTCAGAGGCGAACTTCCAGCGAACGGCCCGTTCCCCGCTGCTTGTATCTGGACCGGGAAGCAACTAGATTGAGCGTACGCCCGTCAACTCGTCTCGGAGTTCATTCACGTGAAAGTATCAATTCAGTCGGAAGATAATGGGGTCGTCATACTGACAGTGGCTGGTCGCGTGACACAAGATCAATTGTCGAAAACGCCGGATCCGCTGGGCGACATCTTGGGGTCCGATGCGTTCAACAAACGAGTGGCGATTGATCTGAGTGAAACCGAATTTCTCGATTCGAGTGGCGTAAGCTGGTTGTTAGTCAGTCATAAGAAGTACGAAGAGAACGGTGGGCGCATGGTGCTGTTCGGCGTACCGCAAATCGTGATGAACGTCATTAAAGTCTTACGTATGCAACTTGTGTTTAATCTCGCCGACAATCAAGGCGACGCCCTGAGAATTCTACAGGAAACCAAGGCATGAGTGACGACGCAACCACTGGCGGCGATTCCAACATTACAAGCCAGGATGGCGGCGTCTCTTTTCAAGAAACGGATCTGTCAGTTGATCTGGAGAATATGCAGGCGCACGAAGCAACGGACACGCTCGTGCGGATGGCCACCGAACTCAAGGCCAGCGACCTGTACATCCTGATGGGCGAGACGGGAGCAAGAGTCGCCCTGCGTCGCTTGGGTACCGTGCAAACGCTGGCGGTGCTTACTCGAGAGAAAGGCGCTTCCCTAGTGCGGGCCATGAAGGCCAACGCGGGGATGGATATCGCCGAATCGCGACGCCCGCTCGACGGTCGTTTTTTCTACGAAACCGGCGATATCAAAGTCGATCTGCGACTGAGTACGGTTCCCACGCTGTTTGGCGAAGACCTGACGAGCCGCATTCTCGACCGTAGTGTGACATTGCTCGATCTGGATCAGTTGGGAATGGAACGCGATGCTTTGTCGGCACTACGCGCGATGCTCTCCAGCCCCAGCGGACTCGTCTTGGTGACCGGTCCCACCGGCACTGGCAAAACGACGACGCTGTACGCGTGCCTCCATCATCTGAACGACGCGGCCAAGAAAATCAACACGCTGGAAGATCCCATTGAATACGCCATTGAGGGCATTTGCCAATCGCAAATTAACCATCGGCTGGGGGTTCATTTCGCGGATTTGCTGCCGAGCGTGCTGCGACAGTCTCCGGATGTGATCATGATTGGCGAAGTTCGCGACGAGGAAACCGCCAGAACCGCGGTGCGCGCCGCCAACAGTGGCCATTTAGTTCTCGCCACGCTCCATGCGCCGGTTGCCGCCGGGGCCGTTCAAAGCATGCTGGCTCTGGGAGTTCACCCTTACTTCCTCGCCAGTTGCTTGCTAGGCGTCATCGCCCAACGGCTGATTCGCGTGCTGCGAAAAGAGAGCCGCATTTCCTACGACATCACTTTTGCTCCGGAAACATTCAAAGAGATTGCACCGTTGCTGGGTCCTGATGAAGGCAAGGCCATTTACGGTCCCGACCCCACCGACGCGGAATCGCAAGCCGGTTATAATTCTCGTACCGGACTATTCGAAGTGATGGCGTTCAATCAGAAAATTCGCAAGCTTGTCGCGGACGGCCGCCCCAGCAGCGAACTCGAGCAAGCGGCCATTGAAAACGGCATGGTCGAATTTCGCCGCGGCGCGTTGTTGAAGGTCGCGCGAGGCATCACCAGCACGGAAGAAATGTTGCGGGCCCTGCCTACCGAATACCTCGGACTAGATGATTAGCGGTTGCTTTTTGGCGGGTGAAACGGCTGTTCCAAGAGCCTCGCATCCGCCGCATTAGCCCCTCGACGGGCTCTTGGGCCCGTCCTACTATCCAAGGCGGTGCCTCTTATGCAGTCACGGGTCCACCAGGTTCTAGCGGAGTACCAATCGCTGGCGTTTCCTGGAGTCTTCGATACCCTGTCGGCGAAACTCGCTCAACAGGCGGGCTTCCCCATGGGGTTCATTTCCGGATATTCGGTCGCCGCGACTGCCATCGGCCAGCCGGACTTCGGACTGTTGACTCAAACCGAATTGGTCGGCCGTGCGGCGGCCGTGTGCCGCAGCGTGGAAATCCCGATCATCGTCGATGCCGATACGGGTTATGGAAATCCGCTAAACGTCTATCGCACGGTCGAAGACTTGCTGGCCGCCGGGGCGGCTGGATGCTTCTTGGAAGATCAAGTCTGGCCGAAACGCTGCGGTCACATGCGCGGCAAACGCGTCATTGAACGCGATGAGTATATCCACAAGATCCGTGCCGCGGCGGACGCCAGCGCGGGAGCGGACTTCTTTATCGTGGCCCGCACCGACGCGTTGGCCGCGGTCGGCATGGACGAAGCGATCGCTCGCGTCGAGGCGGCCCGCGCGGCCGGTGCCGATGCAAGTTTCGTCGAGGCACCCACGTCGGAAGAGGAGCTTGCGGAAATTGGCCGCCGTAGTCCGGCCCCCAATGTGGCGAACATGATCGAAGGCGGCAACACCCCCGTGCTGCCGCAAGCACAACTGGCCGAACTTGGCTTTCACCTCATTCTACATCCGCTCGCCGCACTGTACGCTGCGGCGCGCGCGATGCAAGACGTATACCAAAAGCTAAAAGCCGACAAGACAACGCTGGGAATCGAAGACCGGCTGATGAACTTCACGCAGTTCAACGAACTCATTGGCGTCGAAGAAAAATACAAGCTGGCCCAACGGTACGGCGGCGAATGAGCCTGTCTCACGTGCCCGCTGTCGCCGATCCATAATCGTTGGGGCGTTACTGAGGCGGAGCGAACGACGATGCGCCTTCGAATCCTTGGAAAAACGTCAGCAGTTCCAAGGCGGCCGGTCCCCACAAGACGATCATGACGGCGGGCACCAGGCAGAAGATCACCGGAAACAACATCTTGACACTCGCCTTGTTGGCGCGTTCATCGGCCAGGTGCCGACGCTTGCCGCGAATCTCATCCGCGTAGACTTTGACCGCTTCCGAAACATTCGTGCCCAGACGTTGCGCTTGGCTGATCAAAGCGCTCAGGTTCACGATTTCCGGGGCGTCAATTCGCTTGGCAAACATTTGGAACGCATCGTCCATCGAGTTCATTTCCGCATGCTGCTTGGCGATCACCAATTCCACCGCCAAATCCGAATGTGCCAGGTAGATTTCGCGGCTCACATGTACCAGCGAATCCTGCATCGGCAGTCCCCCGGTCAGGCACATCGTCATCATGTCCAGCGCGTCGGGCAGTGCACGGCGAATTCGCTCCACCCGCCGGTTACCTTGATAACGCAGAATCAATCGAGGAACCGCATAGGCCACGGCCGCCAAGGCCAAACCGCCCAGCACCACTCGAATCGCTAACACGTCGTTTTCGGGACCGATGCTGACCGCAAGAATGCCCGCGACCAACACTACGAGAATCACGGACGCGTTTCGCAGCCCAAGATATTCGTTTCGGGCCGACCGCTTGTAATAGCCCGCCCGGCGAAGTTCGCGGTCCAGTATGCCGTTGTCCTGCCTGGTCTGCGGAAGCTGTTCCACGAACGCCTCGCTCCAGGTGTGAGCCTGCGCCGATCGATTGAGGAAATCCCCATTGGTCGTGGACAAGGCGGCCAGCCGTTCGCGAATCGGGTCGCGGCGCATTCTGGCAATTCCTTGCGCGAAGAATAAAACGACGAAACCAAATGCGGCGAAGGCGGCAATGGTAATGAGATCTATCACGAACGGAGGGCTCCACTAATAATCGATACGAAGGATGCCGTACACCCACATCAAACCAATAACCATCAATCCAGCCGAAACGCCAAGCAAGGACTGCCCCTGGGTTGATTCGATAAAGTCGGCGATGTAATTGCGCTGAAAGATAAAAAAGTACGCCAGCACCAAAGGGGCCGCCATCGTGATGAGCACCGCGCTGAGACGGCCCGATGCCGTGACGGCGCGAAACTGACGCTTGTAGCTAATCCGGTCGCGAATCACGTTTGCCAGTCGCTCCAGCGTCACCGGCAGACTGCCGCCTGTCTGGCGCTGAACCACCAAGGTTGTCGCCAGAATTCGGGTTTCGGAAATAGGTGCTCGCCGCGTCAACGCCCGCATCGCGGCTTCCATCGACAATCCCATCTCTAGATGCCTGGCGCAGCGCCGAAATTCGGTACCCAACGGATCGGCCACGGTGTCGCCGGTCAACAAGACGGCCTGCTCCAGCGATTCACCGGCACGCACGGCTCGGGCCAGCATTTCCATCACTTCGGGCAACTGATGCTGAACGGCGATAATCCGCTGATGCCTGCGGAAATAGAAAAAGCCGGTAACACCAGCAATTCCTACCGCGATTCCGACGCCGAGCAGAATCATTGATTCAAACCAAACGAAGAGGGCCCCACCCAACACCAGGCCAATAAATACAGCCAGCAAGAATCCCGTCTCGGGCGAAAACGGCATTCCTGACTGGATGAGCAGCGTGTGGAACCAGCGCGACAAACGGCCATGGCTCAAGCTGGGGCCGTCACGTGCCGTTGGCAGTCGTTCGATGGAACCGTCGTTGAATTGAGGATTTAGCCGCTCTTCGATTTCTCCGCGGTCGCCAACCACCAGGTCGCGCACGATCATGATCACCGTCGCCACGAACAGCGCGATGGCCGCGAAAATCACGATTGGCAATAGGGTCGTCATCCAGCAAGTCCTCCGAACAGGTTAGCGCCGCTCTGCGGCACATCCCTTGATCCCATTAGATAATTCCAAAACGGCGTGACTCAAACAAATCGCTGGGCAAGGTGACCCCTTCGGACTGCAGCCTCTCCAAACATTGGGGCTGATATCCGGTCGCGTAGAATTCGCCGATCGCGACGCCCTCGTCATCAACGCCGGTTTGCTTAAACCCGAATATTTCTTTCAACACAAAGCTGCCATCCGTCACGTCCACAATCTCGGTCACCGTCATGACCCGGCGGGCACCGCCCCGCAGTCGCGCTGCATGGATTAGCAGTTTGATGCCAGCGGCGACATACTGCCTGACCACTTCCACGGGCATGGCGAATCCAGTCATCGAGACCATCATTTCCAGCCGCGACAACGCATCGGGAGCGCTGTTGGCATGCACCGTTGTTAGCGAGCCCTCGTGGCCGGTGTTCATGGCCTGCAACATGTCCCACACTTCGGGGCCGCGAACTTCGCCGACGACGATGCGATCGGGCCGCATGCGCAGACTGTTCTTGACCAGATCACGTTGCGATAATTCTCCCTTGCCCTCCATGTTGGCCGGCCGTGTTTCCAGACGCACCCAGTGCCTCTGTTTCAACAACAACTCCGCTGAATCCTCGATCGTGATCAGGCGTTCGCCGTCCGGGATATAGGAACTCAGCGCGTTAAGCAGCGTCGTCTTGCCGGCACCCGTTCCACCCGAAATGAGGCAGCCGATTCGCGATTGAATCGCTCCCGCAAGAAACTCCACCATCTCTGGCAGCAGCGAGTTGTTGCCCATGAGATCGTCAATATCCAGCGGACGAACGCCGAATCGCCGTATCGAGAGAGCCGGCCCGTCGAGCGCCAGCGGAGGGATGATCGCATTCACGCGCGAGCCGTCCGGAAGCCGCGCGTCGACCAACGGGCTCACTTCGTCGATCCGCCGTCCCACTCGAGCCACAATTCGCTGAATGATGCGCATCAGGTGCTTCGAATCCGCGAAGATAATATTTGTCAGTTCAAGTCGTCCCTCGCGTTCGATGTAAACATGGCTTGGATCGTTGACCAGAATGTCGCTGATGAGCGGGTCCTCCATGAGCGACTCAAGCGGACCGAGCCCGAAAATCTCGTTCATTAGATCGTCGAGCAGCCGTTCGCGATCGAGGGTACTCAGCAAATCCTTGCGGCCTCCGCAAACGTTGTGGGCCAGCGCGCGAACTTGCTTCCACAGCCAATCGCGATCCGCCTCGCCAATTGCCGCCAAATCCAATGACTCGACAAGCTCTTGATGGATCGCCGTTTTCAACTGCTGAAACTGACGTTCCAGCGGTTCAACATGGTCTAGATTGTCGCTGCCGCTGACAGAGCGCGCACGATTGGACGCATCAACTTGAAATGTTCCATTTCTGCCGCTGGCGAATCGATCGGAAATCATGGCCAAGTGGTTCCTCAACGGGTTTGTTGGATTTAGCGTCTGCCGCCGTTAAGCGAATCGGCCAACGCCGTGAACGTCCGGGAAATCCTGGACAAACTTGCCACTTCACGTACCAAGACTCCCTTGTTCGCGGCTCGATTGATACGTGCCGAGTCGTCAGGGATTAGGTGTTCAATATCGAGCCCCAACGACGTCGCAATTTGCTTGCGCTGCAACTGGCCGCGCTGTCCCCATCGGTTCACCGCCATGTGAAATCGATCTTTGGGCACGCCACCGTTGACCGCATCTTGCAACGCCCGCTGGGCGACCCGCAAGCCAGGAACGTCGGGCCGAATCACCAGCAGCACGGAATCGGACAGTCGCATGGCTTCTATCTCCGCCTCGCCTAATAACGAATCCAAGGCAAAGATCGAGTACTTATTGAGGATCCGCGTTAGTACGCCAATGCGGCGGATCGACTGCGCGTGCATCGCAGTGTTCGTGGCAACATTGTCATCACTGACTAGCAAACGAATCCCACTGGGATGTGCGAAGAAACTATTTTCCAAACTCAATCGGTCCAAGCCTTCCCACCGGCGGCAAACGTCGTCAATCGTATGGTCGGGCGTGGCACCCAACAGCAGACCAACTTCGCCGATATGTCGGGTCGCTTCGATTAGCGCCACTTCGTTCGGATGCTTCTTCGCGAAGGCACCCGCCAGATTTACCGCCACCGTGCTACATCCGCCGCCTGGCGAAGGAGCGAACACCGAAATCACGTTGCCACGGTCTTTCTTGAAGACACCGGCCTTGATCAGCCGCTGCAGGGCGGTGTCCAATTCGTGACGCAGATTTCGTTCTTCTAGGTAGGCGATGACACCCGCGCTGCGGGCCCCCTCCGCGATGCGTTCATCATCGGTTCTGCCGACGGCCAGCACGGGTGCCACGGTGAGCGCCGTGGCGTCGTGCAAGTGTTCCCAATTGAACTCGTGATCGCCGCTCGTCCAAACAACGACCAAATCCGCGTCGCCTTGCGCCAGCCTCACCGCTAGATCTTGCCAAGGGACGCAGTCTCCGACTTCACAATCGAGTCCGGCCCCAAGAACGATCTGGCGAAGGTCGCTGACGTCGCTTCCCGGGGCATGCGCTACAATTACACACATTTTCCAACCGTCCTAGGTAATGTTTTCTGTTCGATTACGTTGTTTCATTTGAGCCATCGGTTCGTCCGGAAACTACAAGGTGCGAACTACTTTTCCCACCCAAGGGTTGAGCGGACGGCCTGTTTCAGCCAAAGCCGTTCCTGTTGTCATTAAACAGGCTTGAACGTGAACGATAAGCCTGTCTTCCGCCTGCTTAACCGACACCACGCGACCAGCCGCGAAGCCTCGAATCGTCTGTAAATCGTCGTCTAACTCTGAAGATTCGTCGCCCAGCGGCCAAATGCGTTTCTTGCCGTCCATCGCGAGCGCTCGCAGTTCCGTGGCCAACGTTTGCGCCAATGCTTCCGAGATGGGTGGCGACTTAGCGAGGACCAGCGGGCCATCCGTCGGTAGCGCGAAGCGCCCGCCCAACAGGACGAGGTCTTCAGGCGTAAGCCCGGTCCGAATCTGCCGCCCAATTCGATCTCTTAACGGCTCGCCACTGTTGGGCAAAGACAACAGAGCGGCGTTGATTTCCTCTGACGAATCATCATCGTCGGTGCCGATGCGAAAGACCAGGACGATTTCCGGGATTCCGTCGCTGCCAATTTCAAATACGTTTGCCGACTCATTAAACGCGAAACGATCGTTGTTTACATTCGTGGGTTGCCAGGCCTGCTCCAGCCATCCCGCTCCGGAATCGACGGGCCGGACCAGCAGCGGAAGCAGCGGTATCGCCATGCCGTTAACCGGTTGAAATCCAAACACGCGCTGATCGACCGTGGCCCTGGCGACCGCCTGGATGTCAACATCGTTCTTACCCATCAGCTTGGCCAAACGCAGCGAAAGCGGATTTCCGGTCGCTTGCGATAGCGACTTGCGCACTTCGATGCTGTTGAACGGCCCGTCGCCGGTCCAAACTTGCATGGGGGCCTTCAACGCCGTGGGGTTGTCGACCCAGCCCACGATCGTTTCGCCACCAGTTTGATTCGACTCGCTGTCGTTCAAAGTAAGCGACTCACCGCCGACCGAATTATAGCCGGCAAAACGCTTGGCCTGTTGTCGCGCCCGCCAATCCTGCCGCATGCGCATGAGCTGAATTCTGCCATCGTCTGGACTGATATCGGAATAGAGTACGCTGCGGTCCATCAGTTCGCTGGCGCCGGCCCGCGATGCCGACTGGCATGCGGCGGTAAGCTGCTGATGACGAGCGCTAATCAACGAAGCATCAATCACCAACGCACCCATGGATAAGAGCACGACGACAATGGCCATAAGCCAGCCGAACAGGGCAGCCCCCCGTCGTGATCGAAGCCGCTTCCTACGGGCACGGGTCATTGATTCGTCGCCTTTTTCTTCTTGTTGAGATTGCCAACGCGCGGGCGCAGGGCCTTTGCATTCGGTTCTGCCTTATCCCGATGCCCTAAGGAGCAACTTCGACATCGGAATCGGGCACCAGCTTCTTATTGCTGTCGGCCTTAACGGGCGGGGCATCCAAGCTGGTGGGAGCCGTCTTCCGAGGCAGATCGACGGACGAGCTTTTCTCCTCGATTGCCGAACCGTCATCGCCGGTGGGAGTCACTCGGAGATCTTTAAGGGGATCTGGCTTCGGTATATCAAGGGGACCGCTAAGAGAAACAGGAGTTGCCTGACTCTTGGGAAAGGCCATGATGTGCGGAATACCACCCTTATAGATGACTGTGCGATGCAATTCCGGCGGTGCCGGCTCTGGAGCCGGCTCGGGCGGCAGCGGTGGTTGAGGCGGCTCGTACCCGATCGCTTCGTTGAACGTCATCGCATCATTCCGCAAAGCCACGCGAGTGGTGGAAATGAAGTCGGAGTCGGAATCGGAATCAGGAATTGGCATCAGCGAGATATCGCCCTTTCCGGCGACAGCCCGCAATTTCTTTGCCTGGGTAGGAGTGACGGCGAGTGTGACCACGGGGTTTCTCGCACGATATCCCACCGCCAATGCTCGGCGATCCAGCGCTGGAGTGAACACATGGAGAACCTTAATTCCGTTAAGAAGTGTTAATGTCATTTCGGGGACTTTCGAAGATGGATTCGACCGAAACAACAGATCCACGAATGTGCCCGCAGGTACGTTACCGCCGCTCTCCGCAGTCACTTCTAAACGGACGGCGCGTTCGCCCGGCTTCAGCATTTTCGCAATGTTAGGTTGCTCGCCCTGCAGGTAGAGCCCCGTTGTCAGGAAGGGGTCGCCTTTCTTGATGGGGCTCTTTAGTTGCCGGCCAATGATCTGTCCGCTGGCCAACATCACCTCTTCCATCGGCCAGCCGCGCTCGAGAAACTGCTCGGCCTTCACCGTGATGAAGACCATGTCTCCCACAGCGATGCTGCGGTCCGAGGGCAGATCCACCGACGCGACCGGAACGCTGATCGTCTGCGGAGGCTGTGGTGGGGGGACTTCAGGCGTTTGGTTGTTTAGCAACCAAGTGCGAACGCCGTACGCGCCGATCAATCCGACTACGATCGCCGCGATACCGATCTTTAGTGTTCCAGACGAAAGTGACATGGCCAACGCCTCCTTTGATGACTCAATAAATCAAATTAAGCGTCGTCCACACCTCCTGTTGCATCTGACGCGATGTAATCGAAATTCCGTGAATCCAACGGCGTGCGACAATTATTCCTTGCACATCGTCGTTTTCGCTACCATCTCACGGCCCTCCAACGAGACGCCGATGATGGCTAACAAGTTTGGTGCCGCGGACTTCATCGGCACGCTGATTTCAACCGTCACCGGATCACCGGTATGCACTCCCAATTCGCAGGTCAATTGACAATCGCGAATCAAGCTATCTTTTTCCAAAACACGCATCGCCTCGCTCTGGACCGCCGCCGCTTGCACGTCCGTGTCGTCACAGGACAAGGCGGCCGTCCGGCAAGCGGAAACCGTCGCCGACTTGAGCCGCTGTTGGGCATTGAGAATCATTCCAAATTCGATCAACGCGAACAGCCCCCCAATCAGCAACGGCAAGAGGGCCACCAACTGCACGGTCGTAACCGCCCCACGGCGTCTGCCTCGCGCGCGTCTTGCTCGATTGCCCAAACGGCAACGGACACTTCCACGTTGTTGTGCTGGGTCGCCGGTCATTCCAAACCGTTCAGTTTCCTGAGTTCATTTCCGTGATAATCATCACTGCCAAGACCACCCAAGTCGCCAGGGCGACAGGCACACCATAAGGCATCAGTCGCCGGCGAGTCTTCTGTTCGCGCTCAAATTTTTCGCGATTAGCACGACTGCTACCCTTCGGCGCCTCTTTCTTACCCGACAGGAAGCGTCGTCGCGTTTTACCAAACCCGGCGGTACACATATGCCAAACCAGGATTCCGATCGTTGCCATCCCAATCAGAACGGCGCTGAGGATGAATACTTGAAACGTCATCCAAACCCCGAGCCACGTTCCCAGGGCTCCCATTAATTTGACATCACCGCCGCCGCCGCCGCCCACCAGCCAAACCACGAACAATATGCCAAATCCGGTGGCGAAACCGCCCGCGGCAGTCAGCAAGTGGCTTCCCACACCCACAAGCCCGCCTTCGAGGGCTCCGAATACGATGTGGTACACGATGGCCAGTAAAAATGCCCCGACCGTGAGAAACTTAGGAATCCGCTTGCTCCTCGCGTCCCAAGCCGCGGCCAAGAGCGTAAACAGCACGACGAACACTAAGAGTACAACTTGCGGCGTTTCCATGGACGTAAATTCAGTGGTAGTTGTTGCCTATGCCTTTGACCAAGCTTGCCGCTTACGGCCCCGTTCATCCACCACTTCCCGCGGAGCTGGATAAGCCGTGTTTCGCGGTGAAAATCGTCGGCGCGTTGTCTTCAAAGCTGGATGCCCCGGCGGAGTAGCTTTGATCCAAGTGGCTGATCGCCGTCGCGATGTCGTTTAATTCGTCGATAATCGCGGTTCGCAAGGGGACTAAGCCTGTTATCAGAGCGATTCCCACAATGCTGATCCAGAATGCCATTTCAAGGCTGGTGATCGCTCCGACGTCATCCTGCCACAGCTTTCGAAAAACACTCATCCATCCACCTCTGAATTCCGTTGTTACTCGCCTTGGGCGATTTTTTTATTATCAATTTGATTGGTGTGATCTTACTCACACTCGGGGTTCAGTATGCAGATTGCGCGCCATGTCAGGTAAACCCTCCCAACGGATGGTAAGCTTGAACATTACCGCCGACTTACAAATTGTTAACACGGTTTAACACTGCAGAATGCTGGTAAGCGTAAACCCACTTAGCGCATAGGTGTTAACGAGGCCTTGCGCTTGTTTGCCCCAAGCTTCTGCTCGTAATCGCACTGGTCAACTTCCCAGTTTGCCCATTTTCCATCCGAGATTCTGCCTAAGCCGCTCCTCGGCAAACGCAAAAACACCCTTGGCAAGTAACTCGCCAAGGGTGCCTTGTGTCACGAAAATGACGAAAGATGGCGTCCCTTAAGGACTCTTTCGTTAGTTTTCGGCGCCATGCGTAACGCAGACGGTGACGCAGCGCGAGTTTCCGCCAACTGCCGTGCAGCTAACGTCATCGCAATCGTCCTGGCTGTCAACAAACTGAGTTCCACTGCAAACGGCGTGATGACCAGTAACGCCACCAAACGAGTAGCTTTGGTCCAGGACACCAATAGCCGAAGCAACGTCGGCCAATTCGGTGACAACGGCGACGCGAACGGCGCTCCAGCCAACCACGATACCGCAGACTGCCAAGGTAGCGATGATGACGAATTCCATCGACAGCAACGCACCAGCGTCATCGTTCCACAACTTTTGCAACATTCCAAAAACCTCCAAAATAGGGAAAACCAAAAAGGCGCCTTCTCCCCCACGGAGAAGATCTGCTTAACAAGCTGGGTTGGCCAACAACGGGCTTCACCCGAGTTATGGATTCCCGACGATGCGATTGCCGTGCCAATGCGCTTCGTGTCTTGCCGCAGGATTCGCCGTCGTTCCTTAACCACAACACCAGTAACAGTTTGCGGTCGCAAAGTTGCAACTCCGGAACGGGCGAGTCTTAACGGACCTGGAAACCACAGTCTTGTTCCTGAATAGCAATTTGCGCATACCTGTAAAGGGATTCTTACGACAATCAGGTTGCATCTCAGAGGATGCGGAATTGAGGATACTAGTCCAACTCCGGCTGCCCGTCAGGAAATGGATTAGACGACACGGCAGTCATGTCAGCAAAGCCACTATGTCGCATTTGGCCTTCGGCCATCGAGCAAAGAATGCTCGTCATGTGGCATCTCGGAGCTTCGCGTTGTTCCAAGAAGTGTTGCCCTGTTGGTCGCCCAGAATTGACGAACACACGCCCCGTTTCCGAATCAGTAATCCGCTCCGTTGCCCGCAATCCTAGGTACTCTACCCCTTCATCTTTTCGCGGATTTCTTGCCATTCTCTCTTGGCCTCGTCAAGCTCCCGCCTGTCATTTCGCATCTTCCTCAACATCTTTTGCCCCTTGGCGCTGTTGGGATCGTTGACGTAATCCAGTCGCAATGTTTGAACCTCGACATTCGTCGGAACAATGATCTCATGGACTTCTTCCACTTGAGTGCGACCACAACCCACGATAAAGAATGCACAGAACAGCAGCAGGCCAATTGCACGTTTCATTTTTTCAGAGCCTCGAAGGTAGGACGCCTCATCAAGCACCATCCGCGGTTTCGCGGCAGGGCGTTTTCATCCGCAGCGAAAGGCTGAGCAAGAACAGGGCCAAAAGCCCATAAAACTGATAAGAAAGCACGGTTATTACTTGGATTGGCTGAGCGACTGAGGTCGCTCCCGTACCCTGGGACAATTCCCCCGCCCCCGGAATGGTCGCATCCCAGATCCACTTAGGGTTAACGAAAGTGAGTACGATAATGAGACCGAATAGGACGCAACGAAGTAGAAGGTTCGGCGACATGTATTTCCAGAAAATCAAGAATGGCAGCAGCAACAACAGAAAATAGTGGTCCCATGTAATCGGCGACACGAGCAACATGGCGATAATGGTCACGCTAAACGCCCGCTCGACCTCGGGTTGCGATTTTGCCCGCAGCACGGTCCATCCGGCGACAATCGTGAGGACGCCCCAGGAGAGCAACGTGCCGATTTTGGCTCCCAAAGGGGAAAACGCCACGGGAATCGAGTGGCCACTTTGGCCGTCCAGCAAGCGGCTCCAGAACCCCGCCGCCGAGGCATTGGCCCACCAATCGCGAAAGCCGCCTACTCTTGGCATCACGTTTTGGACGTAATCCACAAACGTCTCTTGACCAAAAACGGCATACGTCGCGCCAGTCAGGGCCACAAATGCGACTCCGCCGGCCGCAATGGCCCGCCAGTCGCGTCTCATTAAGAAGTAGAGGAACATGTAGGCGGGAAACAGCTTGATCGCAGCGGCCAGTCCCAGCAGAAAGCCAGCTATTGCGGGGTGCTTGGAGCGATCAGCGGTCCAGGCCCCTGTAAACAATAGTAGCAACAGTAGGTTGAGCTGCCCTTGATTGATTTGCTGGTTCAGAGAATTGCCTGATATCAAGATGGTCGTGATTGGCAACAGCATCCACGGAGAAAAGCCCAGCCCTTTCCGCCGGACAATCAATACTAGGCTGATCAACAAAAACACAAGGGACAAGATGTTCCAGGTCAGATAGGCCGGCGTATAGTCCAGCAGCCCAAACGGCAGCAACACCAAGACACTGGCTGGAGGGTGAGCATTTACATCGATGTGGCCAACCTGCCAGGCGTCCCCAAGATGGATTGGGAACGATTTGTTCATGTCCAGATAAATCGGCTCGCCGGCAAAGTAGTTTTTTGCCGATGTCCATTCCTGGACGAAGTCATGTAAGTGGGGGTAGGGCGGGGTGAGGCGCTTGACAATGGACATGCCCCACAACAGGCAGACGGCTCCGCCCACCAACATCCAGAAGATTTTGGCCCATTCGGGCCACGGGGGGACTGCGGCGGTTTTTTCATCTTCGGCCATCTTGAACGCTCCACGGCTTACGGTAAACCGAACCAATTTCCGTTCCATCGTAGTCGCTGCAGTCCAGCTTTCAACGGACCTATGTCAGCCGCTGGACGAATTCCATGTAGTCGAAAAGCTTAGCCGCACGTCACACCATGACTGATTTACTTGTCTCTTGCTAATGAGATAATGCGGCCGAGACAAATTGTGCCAATATGAATTCTCAGGGAGGGATGAAAGATGAAACGTCGCCTCGTCTTTGTCGTTTTGGTTCTTGTGGTCGGCTGCGTCGCCTATGGACTCTCGTCGCGGATCGCCACTTCCGATGACTTCGGGCAAAAGAACGTGGGGAAGAAGCCCGCAGCCAGGCGGTCGCTCTTCGAATTGCTGCTGGGTAGCTCTTCGCCGCTCAGTGGCGACGACTGGCGAAACATGAAAGCCCAGAACCGCGACGCAATGCGTCAAGCCAGCCGTCAGATTCGCGTCAAGAAATGCGACGCGCCCAATATCATTCTGATTTCGTCAGGCGACTTAGGCTATGGCGATGTTCCGCCCGCGCGCAGTGAGCCTTCGACTAGTTTCTTGGAAGATGGCAAACAGGTCTTCTTTGTCGCCAATCAAGATGATGCCGACAGACCGCAAATTCATACGCCCAGTTTGCGCCGCATGGCCGACGAAGGAATTTCATTTCGTCAGTATTATGGTGGCAGTTCCACGACGGTGCCCGCCGTCTGCTCGGTGGTAACCGGATTGCATACAGGCCACTGCCGGTTGCGGGCGGACGCTCCGGGACGGGCACTTCGGCCAGAAGATCTAACGGTTGCCGAAGTACTGTGGAAAGCCGGCTACAGAACGGGCATGATCGGCTATTGGCCGCTCGGCGAGGTCGGCACAACCGGCGCGCCAAACCAACAGGGATTCGATTATTCGTTTGGATATATGAGTAACCAGGAAGCCAAGAACTACTATCCTCCCTACCTGTGGCGCAACGATGAACGCGTTCTGTTGGAAGGAAACCGTGACGGCAACAAAGAGCAGTTTTCCAACGACTTGATCACGGAAGAAGCGCTGGCGTTTATCGACCGCAACCGGCGCCGCCCCTTCTTCATGTACCTGACCTATACCATGCCGCGCCCGGACGTGACCGAAGTACCGAGTTTGAAGCCCTACGAGAATGAAGATTGGACCGAGCAACAAAAGGCTTACGCGGCCATGATCACTCGCCTAGACGGCTACGTGGGCCGGATGCTGGACCGATTGGAAGAATTGGGGTTGGCGGACAACAGCATCGTCTTCTTTTCCCCCGACAATGGACCTCAAAAACAAGATCCTGATTTCTTTCAAAGCTCGGGACCTTTTCGAGGTTCCGTGGGAACTTTGTTGGAAGGTGGATTGCGAATTCCGATGATTGTCTGGGGCCCGGGCCGCATCCCTCCAGGTCGGGTAAGCGACCACGTGTGGGCCGCCTGGGATTTCTTGCCGACGGCCGCTGAGCTCACCAATGCTTGGCGCAGGCCCCGTGGGGTTGATGGCATCAGCCAGGTTCCCGCATTGATGGGCGGAGTAGCCAGCAGTCACGACTTCCTTTACTGGGAACTGCACAAGGACGGATTTCATCAGGCCATGCGAATGGGGAGTTGGAAGGCACTCCGCGGGGGCTTTGGCGCGCCGATTGAACTCTACGACTTGCGCACCGACAAGCTGGAGGAAAAGAACGTGGCGGCCGACAATCCAGAGATCATCGAGAAGATCAAGGAGCGGTTTGCGAATGCCCGCACGGCCTCTGCCGACTGGCCGGCCCGCTAAGCGGAATTTCGCCCCGAAATCCCTTGCAATTTGGCTCGTTTATCTTACCCTACAGGCACTGGAAACGGTGACCGGTCTTCAACGCCGCGACGGAAAGACAAACGACAAATCGCTGCGGACCACACCAACCCGGCGCGATAGCGTGGCGACCTAGGTCGTGGAATTCTCGAGGAACGGATCCCTCCCTCACGCGTTGGGTTCCAAGGCTTCCTTTTTTCTACGCGTTGCTCAACTCGGGAGAATCAATACGATGTCGCGGCCCGCTTTACTCTTCTTGACTTTACTCCTCATTGCCCTGGCGAGCCGTTCGGTCGTTGCCGAACCCAAGCCGGTTCCCCCTGCGGATCCCGATGTTGAAATCGTGGAGCCCAAGTTGACAATGACGGTCAAACTGGGTGGTTCCAAGTTGTTCAAGGCCAAGAAGGACATGTTCCGCGTTTCCGTGACGCGCCCCGATGTCGTCACCCTCAACCAATACAGCGCGCGGGAATTTGAAGTGATCGGCCGCAGCCAGGGCGACAGCACGATGACCATCTGGTTTGGAAAGCCGGGAACCGAAAACGTCGAACTGATTCGGTATTTGGTCAAAGTCGAAAAGAAAAAGAAGAAGGAATAGGTAGCGACATCGCGGCGATTTGAGTTCGGCAAATCTTCTCACGCAGACTTCTCAGTCTTTGCATTTGCTGCCGCCGTCAGTCGCAACCAGGCCGCATTCCCGAGTTCGTTAGCCCAACCCTCCCTTGATTGGAACCAATGGGGTAAACGCCAAAGCAAGGTGAGGTATTCGGTAAGCCGCACGCGAGAATTGGTGGTTGAAAACTGTTTTGCAAACTGAATGTTGGCGCACGGGGGGCAAATGGATTATAGATAGGTCCACACAGGCATTCGCCACTTCCGTGTAAAGCTGCTTCACGGAGATTTGCCCTACGGCTAACCATTTTCTTTTCCAAGCCGACGGAAGCTAACATCAAGGAACGCTGAGTATGGATATTGGCAGGGTATGGAAGCTTTGGACCAAAACAACTCCTGTCCAAACCCGGCGTCGGCCGCCTTCGCTGCGGATCAAAACGCTTCGGATCGAGGCGCTCGAAGACCGCCATTTGTTAGCAGGCGATTTGTTAACCTGCGAAGCGGGCGAAATCAATCTGGCGGATGTCGACCCGGTGTGGCACCCCGATACGCCAATCGAAGTGGTCAATGAGTGGCATGCGCGGCAAAAGGCGAACAAGAATTCCGGCAGCTCCGATGGCCTTGCCGAAATCGCCGCGTTTCAGTTCAACGATAACCGTCGCTGGTCGACCACGGCCACGGACGGGAGCGGACTAGGCCAAGGCGATCCAACTCGGCTCACTTGGAGCTTTCTTCCGGACGACACACCCATCAACGGGTTCGACGAAGAGCCCGCCGCGCCCAGCGATTTGTTAGCCCGTCTGTCCGCGATTTACGGCACCGAGACCAACGACCCCAACCTCGAGGACGAAGTCTGGTTCAGCCTCTTCGAATCGGTCTTCGATCGTTGGGAGGAACTGACGGGCATCGATTTTGAATATGCCGTGTTCGACGCCAACGGAAACGCAACCTGGGACGACGGAGCGAGCCAAGCCCTTAATCGCGGAATCACCAATGTCCGGGGAGACATCCGCATCGGCGGCCATTTCATTGACGGCGGCGGTGGCACCTTGGCGTACAACTTCTTTCCCAATACCAGCGATATGGTCATCGATACGGCCGACTCTTTTTACAACAACACGCAAAACAACTCGCGCCGCTTGCGCAACGTTTTGTCCCATGAGATCGGCCACGGCCTTGGCATTTCGCATGTCGTATCGAACAACGCCAGTTTCTTGATGGAACCGTTTATCAATACGTCGTTTGACGGCCCGCAGTTTGACGACATCTTGGCCGCGCAGCGAGGCTACGGCGACGCGAACGAAACGTCTACCAGTGAAACGTTTCAAAACGCCGTGCCGCTAGGCACAATCGGCGACGGACAATCGGTCGCGCGCGGCACGCAAGCCAACGACGCCCCCGTCTCGGCCAGTCACCTCGATCTGCTATCCATCGACGACAATTCCGATGTCGACTTTTTCAGTTTTACGATCACGACGCCTTCGGAAGTCGACATTTTGCTCGCGCCGCAAGGGCCAACCTACAACCAAGGCCCCCAAGGCGGCAGCCAAAGTCCGTTTAACGCGGGTGCTCAAAATGACCTTACGCTAACGCTGCTGAACGGCGCTGGCGGCACTTTGCTGACGGCCAACGCCACGGGCATCGGCGGCAGTGAATCACTGCAAGACACCCTGCTGTCTGCCGGAACCTACACCGTGCAAATCACCGGTTCCGACAACGCAGCTCAGTTCTACCGTCTGGACATCGGCGTCACCTCCACCGTCGACCCGGCGGCAATCTTTGGAACCGTGTGGGACGACACCAACGGCGACGGCATCCACGACGCCGGCGAATCAGGCCAAGCCGGCGTCACCGTCTTCCTCGACCAGAATCAAAACGGCACGTTGGATAACGGTGAAACCTCCACCGCCACGGCGGCTGACGGAACCTACGGCTTTGAAGGATTGGCGGCCGGCACCTACACCGTGAGAACCGTGACACCGGCGGGATTCCAACTGACTTCGCCCAATACGAACGAGCAGGACTTTGTTGACACCCAGCGGGTTGCCGCCGGTCTCGCGTCGCCCGTCTACGCAACCGCTCCGAACAACGACACGGGCCGCCTGTTCATCGTCGAAAAGAATTCAGGCGACATCGAAATCCTCAATCTGGCCACGGGTACCGTAAACGCCACGCCCTTTTTGACCGTGCCCGGTCTTTCCACCAGCGGCGAACGCGGCTTGCTTGGAATGGCGTTCGATCCGAACTACGACAGCAACGGCTTCTTCTACGTGTCATTCACGGATACCACGGGTACCAGCAACATCGTCCGCTACCAAGTCTCCGCCAATCCTGATATAGCCGACGCGTCTTCCGCCTCGCCAGTCATGTCCATTGCCCAACCCCAGTCGAACCATAACGGCGGCTGGATCGACTTCGGCCCCGACGGCATGTTGTACATCGCCAGCGGCGACGGAGGTGGCAGCAACGACAGCGGAACGGGCCACACCGCGGGAACGGGCAACGCCCAAGACATAACCGACAACCTGCTAGGCAAGATCCTAAGAATCAATCCAAGCGGCGACGACTTCCCCGCCGACGCCAACCGCAACTACGCTATCCCGTCCACCAATCCCTTTGTCGGCGTGACAGGCGACGACGAGATTTGGTCTTACGGCCTGCGAAATCCCTGGCGCAACAGCTTTGATCGCACGACCGGCGACCTATACCTCGGCGACGTCGGCCAAGGAGCACGCGAGGAAATCGACTTCCAACCGGCCAGCAGCACCGGCGGCGAGAACTACGGCTGGCGACTGCGCGAAGGCACGATTGCCACGCCCAGCGGCGGCGTAGGCGGCCCGCTTCCCCCAGGCGCGATCGACCCGATCTACGACTACCAACACGGCAGCGGCGAGTTCCAAGGCAACTCGGTCACCGGCGGCTACGTCTACCGAGGCTCGATTCCGCTCCTGCAAGGCACCTACTTCTTCGCCGACTTCATCAACCCCCGCATCTGGTCCTTGGAACACGACGGCACCTCTACCAGCGACCTACTCGACTGGACCAGTGCGCTAGTTCCAGACATCGGCACAATCAACAACATCGCCTCCTTCGCCGAAGACGGGTCGGGTGAGCTATACATAGTCGACTTCGACGGCGAGCTTTTCCAATTCGTAGCCAACGGTCTGCCCGGTGCTTTTGAGGTAACACTCGGAGCAACAGACTTCGTCACAAATGTGGACTTTGGGATCCATGACCCAACGCTCAAGTTCGATTTTGGAACGTCGGGTTCGCCGTTGGCAACGGGTTACACACGCGTGACGCGTTCCACGACGTACAACGCTGCGCAAGGCCATGGGTGGGTAAGTGGTGCGATATTGGATGCGGACCGTGGTGTCGGCACGGA
>JAJDEH010000128.1 GCA_029259935.1 Planctomycetota bacterium | reverse complement strand
GACGGCTGCAACGGCTGTGTCCAGTAGACTTCGCCGGTCAGCGGGTTCAAGCTGTTCAGTTCGTCTGGATCCCAGATCAGCAGTTGTTTGACGCCCCCATGTTGGATCATGGTGGGCGGGCAGTAGCCGGGATCGCTGCAGGTCAGGGCCCGCCACACTTCCTTGCCGCTGTTCTTGTCGAACGCGACGGCGATACTCCCCTCGCCGCCCACGACACAATACAACCGATCGCCGTCAACCAGTGGATGCGCCGCGAAACCCCACATGGGGGTTTTCGTTTGGTACTCCTGTTTTAGGTTCTTTTCCCACAGGAATTTTCCGTCTTCGGCGTTCAGGCACAGCAAGTTGCCTTCGGCCCCCAACGTGTAAACTTTGCCCGAATCGATCGTGGGAGCGCAGCGGGGCCCGGAGGCATAGGAGATGTTGTACTCGCAGTCGTATTCGTGCTTCCACAGCTCACGTCCGCTGCGGGCATCAAAGCAGAGAATGCGTTCCGAGCCGGTTAGCTTATTGCGACCGCCTGGATTATTCGATATATCGCCCGAGGTCTTCGCATAGTCGGCGACAAACACGCGCCCGCCCGCCACCGAAGGGCTTGAGTAGCCGAGTTCGATGGGCACTCGCCACCGCACCTTGAGACCTGCTTCCGGAAAAGACTCGACGATTCCCTTTTCTCGCCAGACGCTATCGCGCCGCGGACCAAGCCACTGGGGCCAATCGTCCGCTCGCGTTGGGTGAGCAAATGGGACCGCCACCAGCACGAAAACAAGAATGATGTTACGCATCAACAGACTCCCAGAGAAAATAACAAGTCAAGGCCACCGTGCCGGATCATTCTCGCCGGGAAAGTCGTCCCTGTCAAAGCGGCGTCACGCGGCGGGCGTGGCAGGACATTACGGAAGGTAGGACTCAAGCAACTCGACGCATGGGTCCAGAAGTTCCGAGAATTCGTAATCATCTTCAAAGAAATAGCCGCTCATCTCCAGGAAAAACACCTTCTCGCGTCGCCGACAGAGGAACCGGCGGCCCCAAGGGGTCCCGTCGACTAACAACTCATACATGCTCGATTGGTCGCCTTGGGTTGGATATTCCACGGATTCATGGCGTACCGGCTGGTCATGTTCCACCATTCCAAACTGGTCGAGGTGCTTGAATCGGTCTCTTGCATCGCCGCGCGTCGGCAACACGAACACCGCGCAGCGAATATCAAACTGACGCTTGCTGTCGTCGTGCTGATACTGGTAGGTCAGTTCGACGGTTTCGTCGGGAAGCCTAACTTTTTTAATGACCTCGGCGTGCGCTTGAACAACGTAGTCGTCCATGAACGGCTCAAGGTCGCTTGCCCGCACCAGAATCGCATCGTCATCCTGATCAACCGGCAATGACTGTTCAACAAACAGAAGGGCCGCGTAACCACCGAAAATGGCAGCCATTCCCAGTATCGTCATAACGATGACGAGGACGGCAATTTTCCTTCTCGAATGCCGGGCGGGGCGATGCGGATGCGTCATGGTGGTGTGAATGCCCAGCTTGTGTGGAAGCCGGGGCTCGCTTCTTACTATTTCGAATTAGTCTACTGAACGTGCCGACTGATGGAGAGTTGGTTTCACGTCTGATATACTGCAATTCGCGGAAATTCCAGCATGCGGTTTTCGTCACTCCTGCTCTCTCAACTTGCCCCCTGTCGCTGTAACGGTGAATTGTACTCCCATGTTCAGAAACACTACAAATTGGCTCCTCGTTCTTTTTTCTGCTTTCCTTTGTCTGGCCGCCGCGCCGTTGCAAACCGCGCGGGCCGCTCGCCCCAATGTCGTGTTGGTAATGACCGACGACCAGGGGTATGGCGACGTTGCATTTCATGGCAACAAGATGATTCAGACGCCGAATCTCGATGCCTTGGCCAAGCAGAGCGTGCGGCTGTCCAACTTTCACGTCGATCCCACCTGCGCCGAAACACGATCCGCGCTGATGACTGGCCGTTATTCTAGTCGCGTCGGTGTCTGGCATACGATCATGGGGCGGTCGCTGTTGCGCGAGGACGAAACCACGATGGCCGACGTGTTTTCCGATAACGGCTATCGCACGGGAATTTTTGGCAAGTGGCACTTGGGCGACAACTATCCGTTTCGTCCGCAAGACCGTGGATTTCAGAATGTGTTCATTCACGGTGGAGGAGGCGTGGGGCAAACTCCGGACTATTGGGGCAACGACTATTTCGATGACACCTACTTTCGGCAAGGAAAGCCGGAACCGCAAAAGGGATATTGCACCGACCGCTGGTTCAGCGAGGCGTTGGATTTCATCAAGCAGAAAAAAGACCAACCCTTCTTCTGTTACATAACGACCAATGCGCCTCACGGACCTTACCTTGTTGATGAAGAGTACAGCCGGCCATACGGGAAGCAGGGTGTTCCTGCCACGATGGCCAAGTTTTACGGCATGATTACCAACATTGACGAAAACGTGGGTCGGCTGGTTGCCAAGCTTGATGAGTGGAAGTTGGCCGAGAACACGATTCTGATCTTCATGACCGACAACGGGACGGCGGCCGGTGTTGTCCGTCGCCGAGGACAGGCTCCCAGGTCTGGCTGGCAGGGATTCAATGCCGACATGCGAGGACAAAAGGGTTCGCAGTATGAAGGCGGCCACCGGGTTCCTTGCTATGTTCGTTGGCCGGGAAAGGTGGGCAAACCACGGTCCGAAGACGTGCTGGCCGCCCATCTCGATTTGCTTCCCACGCTCATCGATTTGTGCGAGATGAAGTCGCCCAAGGATGTCGAGTTCGACGGCACGAGTCTGGCGAGGCTGATTCGTGGTGGCGAAGAAGGAAAGCTGCGCGACCGCACGTTATTCGTTCATTCGCAACGCGTCGACCATCCCGTCAAGTGGAAGAGCAGTTCGGTGATGACCGATCGCTGGCGGTTGGTGAATGGAAGCGAGCTGTACGATATGCGGCAGGACGCGGGCCAGAAGAAGAACTTGGCCAGCGACCAAAGTGCCGTCGTTGAAAAGTTGCGCAGTCAGTACGAAAAGTGGTGGACGAGCATTTCCTCGCGGTTCGACGAATATTGCGAGATCCAGTTGGGTGCTTCCGAGCAGAACCCAACGACGCTGACTTGTCACGATTGGCACACCGATTTGCGCCGCGTTCCTTGGAACCAAGGGCACATTCGTAGCAACTTGGTGGGTAACGGCACGTGGGCGGTGAAGGTCGTTCGCGACGGCAAATATCGATTCACACTTCGTCAGCGGCCGGCGGGCGTTGATTACCAGTTGAAGCCGGGCAAGGCGCGCCTGAAAATTGGCAAGACGGAAGCGACGGCGAAGGTGGCCGATGGCCAGGATTGCGTGGAGTTGACCGTCGATTTGAAAGCCGGAAGCGCCATGTTGCAGACTTGGCTAGATGAGGATGAAGGAGCGTCGCGCGGCGCGTATTACGTGACGGTGCGAAAGCTGGATTAATGTCGCTGTTCGCTCCGCGAACAGAACGAAAACGCCATGATCGCGGAGCGATCAGCGACTCTCTATTGTTCGATTCATTTGAAAGCGAATCCCATGATTTCGATTCGGCTCACTTCGCTGCTTTTTAGCTTTCTCATGTCGTCCGCACTACTGGCGGCCGATCCACAATGGATCTGGGGAACGCGTGATGCCAACGTATCGGCGAGTGCCGACACGATCTATTTCCGCAAGACCATTGAACTGGCCAAACCAAAGGCCGGGCATCTGGAAATCACTTGCGACAACCACTACCTGCTCTATTTCAACGGCCGCCGCCTGGGAACGGGAAGCAATTGGAACGAGCGGCATCATTACGACGTCACCTCGTTGTTGCGAGAAGGCCGCAATGTGATCGCCGTCGCTGGGCGAAACGACGGCACGAGTCCCGCAGGTCTGGTCGTACGAGTGCATATGAGAGCCTCCGAGGGTGAATCATGGCATTCAACGGACGCTAGTTGGAAATTCACCGGCCGCGCCCCGGATGGATCTTGGCCTTCGGTCGATTTCGACGCCTCGGCCTGGAAGCCGGCCTTTGCACTGGGCGAGTATGGCAAGGCCGGCCCTTGGGGAACTTCGGGCGCGAAAACAGCAGCCGTTTCCAGACCGGTCCGCGCGCCAAGAGGAAAGCGGGCCGCCCAAGACGATGGCCCCTTCGAGTTGTTGGATGGCGACCGCGTCGTACTGCTGGGAAGCACTTATGTCGAACGAATGCAGGCTTATGGCTTTTTGGAAACTCAGTTGACGTTGGCCTATCCAAATCGCAGCCTGACGTTTAGAAACTTGGGTTGGAGCGGCGACGACGTGACGGGAATCGCCCGCGCCGTGTTTGGCGACCAGGCGGCCGGTTTTCAGCGGTTGGAAAAGGATTTGCTCGACGCCGAGCCGACCGTGATTCTCGTCTGCTATGGCGGCAACGAAGCGCACCTCGGCCAGCGAGGACTGGCCCAATTCAAGGAGGATTTAGAGGTGTTGCTCGAAGTGCTGGAAGAAACCGGATCTCGCGTGGCGTTGCTGTCACCGATGTCTTACGAAAATCCGGGTCCGCCGCTTCCCAATCCCAAAGACTACAACCAGCGGCTACGAGCTTATTGCGATGTGCTTCGTTCCGCGGCCCGGGATCGCGGGCATCACTACGCCGACCTTTATTCGCGACTAGATCAGATGGAAGACGTTTCGGCCCAGCCCGCGATTCGCAATACCCTGACCGACAACGGTGTCCATTTGAACGAATATGGATACTGGCGGACGGCGAGGGGTGCGGCACGCAAACTCGGGGCCCCCGCGGTGGATTGGAAGGTTGATCTGAATGTGGGCGACAAGTCGTACGACGCGACCGGTACGATGCTCTCGGAGCTAAGCGTCGAGCCGACAAAGGTCGTCTTTTCGGCGCGAGATCTTCACTTGCCCTTTCCCACTCCGCCCGAATCGTCGCCGCGCGGTGCCAAGTTGGTCGCGCCGCACGCCTTGGTACGCATTCGAGGACTGGCGGAGGGCGATTATGGCCTGCGCATCGACGACCAGCCGACCGTGATGGCGGATGAAGAGCAATGGGCGGCGGGTGTTCGCGTCAATTTGGCGAATTATCTGCCTCAAGTGCGGCAGTTGCGTGAGGTGATCCATGACAAAAATGCGCTCTACTTCTACCGCTACCGCCCTCAAAACGAGACCTATTTGTTTCTGTTCCGCAAGCATGAGCAGGGAAACAATGCGGTCGAGATTCCGCAGTTCGATCCGCTGATTGCCGAGAAAGAAAAGCTCATCGCCAAACTTCGCGTCCCAGCAACACATACCTACCGCTTAGTTCGACTGAAGAAAGATAAATCGACGGATGATTAAGCCGCTTCAATCCTACCGTTCATTGGTTCGCCGCCTTGGATCTTTTGCCGTCCTGCTGTTGGTCGTTAGCAGCAGTTCGGCGCAGCGCAACTTGAAGGACATTCCGGACCCCGATCCGGAATTGGAACGAAAATCGTTCATCGTTGCCGACGGCTTCGAGGTGAACCTGTTTGCCGGCGATCCCAAGATCGCCAAGCCCATTCAGATGAACTTCGACAGCCAGGGAAGGTTATGGATCGCCAGCAGCGAGGTGTATCCGCACATCAAACCGGGTCAGAAGGCGAGCGACAAGATTTTGGTCGTCGAAGATAGCGACGGGGATGGAGTTGCTGATTCGACCAACGTCTTTGCCGATGGCTTGCTGATTCCCACGGGCGTCGTGCCGGGGGATGGCGGCGTCTATGTGGCCAACAGTACCGATCTGATTCATTTCAGCGATACGAACGACGACGGGCGGGCAGATCGTAAGCGAATTGTGCTGTCCGGATTTGGTACCGAGGACACGCATCACTTGCTGCACACCCTGCGCTGGGGCCATGACGGCATGTTGTACATGAACCAGTCGATCTACATTCACAGCCACATTGAAACGCCCTACGGTGTGCGGCACTTGAACGGCGGCGGCATCTGGCAATTTCGACCGGAGACGATGCAACTGGAAGTGTTATGCCGAGGCTTCGTCAACAGTTGGGGGCATCACTTCGACCACTGGGGCCAGTCGTTTGCCACCGACGGCGCGTACGGCGAAGGGATCAACTATGTTTTTCCCGGGGCCGTCTTTGTGACCGCCGTCGGTGCCAAGCGGCTGTTGAAAGGACTCAATCCCGGCAGCCCCAAGCACTGTGGCTTGGAGATTGTCAGTGGCCGGCATTTGCCGGACGATTGGCAGGGCAACATGATTACCAACGACTTTCGCGCCCATCGCGTTTGCCGGTTCGTGATCAGCGAAGACGGGTCAGGTTACGCTTCGCGGCAGGCTACCGAGTTGATCAAAACCAAACACGTCGCCTTTCGCCCGATTGACGTGAAGGTCGGGCCCGACGGCGCAATCTACATCGCCGATTGGTACAACCCGATTATCCAGCATGGCGAGGTCGATTTTCGCGATCCGCGGCGGGATCATGTTCATGGCCGTATTTGGCGAGTGACCGCCAAGGGTCGTTCGACGCTGCCGATACCGGATCTGCTGGGCAGTGATCCGGCGGCTCTGCTCGATTACCTCAAGCAACCAGAAGAGTGGACCCGGTTGCATGCCAAGTTGACTTTGAAGTCGCGCGGCGCGGGGCAGGTGCTGGATCCCCTAGCCGCTTGGTTGAAGGGGCTCGACAAAGAAGACTCCGACTACGAACATCAACGCCTGGAAGCACTATGGGTCTATCAAGGGCTCGACCAGGTTGAGCCGTCTTTGCTCGCGGAACTGCTTGCCTCGAAGGACCATCGCGTCCGGGCGGCGGCGGTGCGCGTGGCCAGCCAGTGGCGCGGCCAGCTGAAGAATCCAATGCGGGCGTTCCGTGCGGCGGTTCAAGATGAACACCCGCGCGTGCGGCTCGAAGCCGTGCGTGCATTGTCGCAAATGAAATCCGCCGACTCGGCGCGCATCGCACTGTTGGCGCTAGACCAGCCGATGGACCGATTCCTCGACTTTGGTTTGTGGCAAGCGATGCGCGACTTGGAGCCGTACTGGCTTCCCGCCTTGCGAGCTGGCACCGAGGACTTTGGCGGCAATGTCAGCCATTTGGTTTTTGCGTTGAAGGCAGTCGAATCGCCCAGCGTCGTGCAGCCGCTGATGAAGCTGGTTCGGGATGGAAAGCTGACCACCGATCGCGAAGAGGGAGTGTTGGCGCTGATTGCCACGCTCGGCGGCCCGGCGGAACTAGGCAAAGTGTTTGATCTAGCGGTGGCGGGCCAGTCGTCGGACGCGCGCCGCATTAGCCTGTTGGGCGCGCTGGTCGAGACGACGATCCAGCGTAAGACTCGGCCCGCTGGCGAATTGGCCCGCATTGAAAACTTCCTCGACAGCGAAAACGACGCCCTCGCCGCCGCCGCCATACGCGGCGTGGGCGCGTGGAAATTGACTGCGTTGCGAGGCCGTCTGCCGGCAACGGCGGCAAACAAGGATCTGGCCAACTCGCGCCGTGCCGCCGCCATCGAAGCACTTGCCATGCTGGCCGACCGGGAAGCAAAACTCAGCTTGCAGCAACTGGCCAGCGTGGAGGACCAACCCTGGCTGCGACAACGGGCGATCGCCGCCCTGGTGCCGCTCAATCCTCGGTTCGCATCCCAGCAGGCGGCCGCGTTTCTGGCGGTCGTCGATCCAGAGCAGACATCGCCAGGCGATCTGGTGTTGCCGTTCCTACAACACAAGTCCGGCGTCCCGGCGCTTCGCGAGTCGCTTCAAGGGAAGAAGCTCAAACCAGAAGTGGCAAAACTCTGCCTGCGTGCGGTCCGCTCGGCGGCCCGGCCTTCGCCCGAATTGCTGGAGACGATTCGAACTGCCGGCGGGCTGCAAGACGCCGGCTGGAAGCTGACGCCCGAATTGCTCAAGGAACTGGTCGGTGAAGTTCAAAAGCAGGGCGATCCGCATCGTGGCGAAGCCGTTTATCGCCGGCAGGAGCTGCAATGTTTGAAGTGCCATGCGATTGGCGGAGCGGGCGGGCGAGTCGGGCCCGATTTGGTCAGCATTGGTGCCAGCGCGCAGGACGACTATCTGGTCGAGTCGCTGCTGGTTCCCAATAAAAAGGTCAAAGAGAACTTTCATTCGATTTCCATCGTCACGCTGGACGGACAGATCGTGACAGGCATTCCCATCCGCAGTGCCGGCGGCGTCACGGTTTTGCGGACGGTCGACGACAAGGAAGTGTCGATCGCCAACGATCAAATCGACGAAAAGCAAGAAGGCCGTTCGTTGATGCCCGATGGATCGGTGAATGAACTGACCCGGAAAGAGCTGGTGGACTTGGTCCGTTTCCTATCCGAGCTAGGCAAAGTTGGCGGCGAGTTTACGATCGGCAAACAACAACTCGTCCGGCGATACCAGGCGTTGACGTGGACTCAAGAGGGCCATCGCCGTTTGAACCGCACAAGTTTCGACACTGCCGCCACGGACGATCCAGCCCTAACATGGCAGCCAGCTTACAGCCGCGTGCATGGCGGCTTGCCGCCGGATGAATTGCCGCGCTTCGTCGTCCATCGCAATCAAGATCCGACTTCATTTGTTCGGTTCCAAATCGAGGTGACAACGCCGGGCGAGGTCGAGTTGTCCTTCAATTCCGCCGATGGCTTGCAAATGTGGGTGGATGGAAAGCCATTGGGACTGGACTCAGCGAACGTCAAGCTGGATCTCTCCAAAGGCGAACATCAGTTCACGTTCGCCATTAACCACGCTCAACGAAGCGATTCTCTGGTGACCGAGTTGCTCGACGTAGACAACTCGGCCGCTCAATTCCAAATCGTAGGCGGCAAGTAGCTGGCGAACTGCTAGCTGGCAAACTGCGCTAATAACGCAGGATGCACCACATCGCCCAAACCGCGTCGCGCCAGCCGATTTTCTTACCCTCGGCGTAAGTCCGTTTTTCGTAACTGATTGGCAATTCGCGGAAACGGACGTCCTTCATTTTGGCGAGTTTGGCCGTCATTTCGAGTTCGATGCCGAAACCGCTTTCCCCCAGCGTGGGGGCGAGCCGGTCCAGATGTTCGCGACGAAACATCTTGTAACAGGTCTCGACGTCAGTGAACTTCTGCCCCGTCGATAAATTCGATAACGTCGTGATTAACTGATTGCCGGTCTGGTGCCACAATGGCGAGCTGCGTTCACCACGGCTGCTGAAGCGGCTTCCGTACACGACGTCCGCCTGGTCTTCGAGGATGGGCTGTAACAGCAGATTGAAGTCTCGCGGGTCATATTCCATGTCGGCGTCTTGAATCACGACGGCGTCCCCGCTGACGTGGGAAAAACCGGTCCGCAACGCGGTTCCCTTCCCTTGATTTCGTTCATGCAAAACGATCTTCACGTCGCTATTGTCCGAGATGCCTTCTAGCACTTCGCGAGTTCCATCCGTGCTGCCGTCGTCGACGACCACTATTTCGCAAGGCAGGCCAACCGCCCGAACACGTTCAATCACTCTTTCAATCGTTTGAGCTTCATTGAAGACCGGGACGACAACCGACAGCAAGAAACTTTCGGAAAGCCGCAAACAACCGATGCGCCGGCAGGCTTCTTCGCCGATCACTTGCTCAAGCAATTCTGTTTGTTTCGAACGACGGTGGTTGGAAGACGATTCTTGACCCGCAAGAAATTCGTCGGCAAGTTTCAACAAGGCATCGCGCGCCACATGGGCGTCGCTGACGGAGGGCGGTTCGCTTGCCGACGGTGAAGTCATAAGTCGCATCCGGAATCGATTGCAATGAATTCTTGATTGGCGATTGGTTGAAAAAATTTTCGGTCGTTAAACATGTTGAGTTGCTAACCAAGCAGATGCGGGGACTGCAACCGCGACTCCGGCAACTTCATGGACCTCGTAAGCCGTCGCGGCGCGAAACCCCATGAACAAAGGGTTATTCTGAATCGATGATACACATACCTTGATTGACTGTGTTGCTGTTCGCGGTGACACAACTCTTTGGACGTTGCCTGCAAAAAAAACTTTTCGTTGGTTCGTTTTTCTGTACGTTCATTTTAGTCCGACGGTTTGTTGTCCGCGAATCGCAATCGAATTTCGGATGCGAACTGCTTTCCTCCGCGGAACCAAGTGCGACTCCACCAGCGTTTCGCGGCTGCGGAATTGCCCTTTCTTGCGGTCCAATCCAGCGTCTGTTGGCACGCAATCTTGCGCGAGCGTATCTGCAAAAAATTACAAGACCAATGTTTGAATAATTTTGTCCCGAGAAAAAATTCGCGCCATCTTAAAAACTTTTGAAGTGATTGCTTGACAATCTCAACAAGGTTCGCAAAATGTGATCATTGAACAGGCTTATGGAACTTCGCAAGTAATAACCTTCATTGCCCGATTTGGCGATTTTTAATAGTTGAGCCACTCTGGTTCGACCGGAAATAAGGCAAAGAAACGTTCGTCCTTCGCGCTCGCTTTACGCGCGAACGGCATTCGTTACGTCGCGAAGTTCTGTTGTGTTTGCGATTACTGCAAGAGAGAACCGTCAATGGTTGCTAATCGGATACATCGAACTTTGGGGGGCGGCGACTGTAGGGATCGATAGCCGGCGACCATGGACGAGGCTTGGAGGTCCCCCCCACTTTTTGAAGTTGCCACTGCGCAGGGATCGTGCTTTGGCAGATAACAGCGGCGATTGAGACGGAGTCTCGTCGCCGCGTTTTTTTGCGCGGTGCGAAACGGAAGCGGTGCCGAGCGCACGCGACTCCGAATGTAATGATGGACTCCGTGTCGACCAACGAAAGCCACTTCCAATGGCAACCTGCCTTATCGCGCTCGGAGCTAATCTGGGTGATCGGCGACAGTCGCTTCAACAGGCAGTTAAGAAAATTGAAGCTCACGAGAAAGTTGCCAGCATTACTGTCAGCAGCATGCTGGCGAGCGAAGCCGTTGGAGGCGATTCAAAGCAGGGCGAATATCTAAACGCGGCCGCGCTATTGGAAACATCGTTGCCGCCGGTCCGATTCTTAAAACTTCTTCAAAAAGTCGAAAACGAATTGGGACGCACCCGCGCGCAGCGCTGGGGGCCGCGGACCATCGATTTGGACCTGCTGCTTTATGATGATCTTGTCGTCCAGGATCCGTCGTTGAGCGTGCCGCATCCGCGGATGGCATTTCGACGGTTTGTCCTGGAACCCGCCGCCGAGATCGCGCCAACGATGGTACACCCGACAATTGGGTGGACGATGGAGAAACTTCTGAACCATCTCAATTCCGCCGCTCCTTATATCGCGGTCGCCACCGCGCCGGGGACCGGCGAGAGCAAGATTGTCAAAAAGGCCGCCGCCGGGTTGGGGGCGATTGTCTTACCGGGTGCGGTGAAGGGCCAGGATCTCGCAACGTTCTACAGCGATCGTGAGGGAGTCGCATTGGATTTCGAGCGAGAACAACTAGAAAACCAAGCTCGACAGTTTCAGCAAGGTCTTCCTGAGCATGTCGAGCGGATCAGCGATTTTTGGTTTGACCAGACGATCGCTTTCGCCAGGACCTGGCGGTCGCCCGAAGTAGTTTCGCAAATTGAGCAACGGTGGCGAGAACTGCGACCTTCGGTACTCGCACCCAAATTACTCGCCGTCAGAAAGCCCGCGATTCTACGCCAGACGGACGCGAAGGATCCCAGCGCCGGCAAACACGAACAGCATGCCGAACTGCACGTCGCAATCCGCCGGCAAGTGGCGTTTTCTTTTGAAGGGCCTGTACTTGAACTGGACGCCGGAGATCCAGACTGGGAATCGCGCGAATTGCAAGCCGCGATGTTGGCCATGCGCTGAACGTCGTCCAAGCTAGCTCTCACTAGTCCGATGAACCAGTCCACTTCACGCGAAAGCGCATCAACACAAGTCCTCGAGCAACTGAATCTCCAAGCGACCACTCGATCTGGTAATCAGCTACACGGACCTTGTCCAATTCATCGCTCCACGTCTTCCGCGAGTCGATCCTTTTCCGTGAACCTGGAGGCCGCCAGATACTGTTGCCACAAGTGCAAAAGCCACGGCAATCAACTCGAACTATGGGCAGCAGTCAACGAACAAACCATATACCAGGCCGCCGCCATCGATCTCTGCCGCGCGCTGGGAAGAGAAACGCCTTGGATCAATCGTTGGTGAACAATGCAAGGAACAGAAGAGAAGAGGCACCGGTACTTACGGCTGGGACTAAGCAACTCGACTGTCCGGAATATCGGCACCATCTCACGGCGATGTGGGCCTCGGCGAAACTCGTGGCCGAAATTCCCGCGTGAACGATTTTGGCCAGCACGCGAGGGCTGACCGTATCTTCCACACCTAAACCCAATTCAGCCGAGCGAGGGAAAAAAGACCGTCGACAGTAGCGACAGTAGTAAGCGGGCTCCGTCCAAGCGACCTCGCCACGGTCGGTTTGCAGCAAACGGGGCTCTTCCGGTTGGGAATCGCCCCGACGCTCGCAGGTGGGGCAGCAACAGGCCTCCACCGGAAGTTCACGTTCGGCAACTCGCTCTTGCAACATCGCCGTCGCTGACAATTCCGTACCCATGACCTCCTTGTCCTGCCAAACCACGAATTTCCTGCTCGAACACCTCGCGTTTCTCTTCAACCTCCAAAACAAATCCATGCCAATTGCAAACCGCGAGGTGCGCTCTATTGCAGAGTAACGAATGGCTCGTATTGCGGACTCAAGAACAATTGAATAGCATATCTCCCAAAGATTAAACCACTACCCCACCCACCATCCAATCCCCTGTAGCTCAGTTGGTAGAGCAGGCGGCTGTTAACCGCCTTGTCGTAGGTTCGAGTCCTACCGGGGGAGCTGCAGAAACCCCGGAAAAACCGGGGATTTTTGCGTTCTTGGCCGCCCCGTTGTGTCACTTTTGGCACAATATCGCAATCGTGTTGGTCAACCGCTTGAGCGGCACGAATGGGTCCAGGCCATGGCCGGTCTTCACCGTAATGCGCGCGGTCTCCAGACCCTCAGTTTCCGTTACGCGGGGCAGCGCTTCCATCGCTCCTGGAAACAACCAACCGGGCGGAAGCCGATGATTTCAAATGCATCGTCGAGCGGACGCTGAAGTTCCTCAAGGAGGGGGTCCTCCTGCTGCCGGAACAGGTTGCTACCGATCAGCCTGTGGCTATCCCTCCGTTCGAGCGGCAAAACCCGTGAACTGCCGCAATCACTCAGCTCGGTTACCCTCGACCGGCTCTGCGACCGCTACCTGGCGAGCTTCGCCGACGACATGAAGGAAGCCAGCACCCTGGAAACCGAACGGCACCATCTCAATCATCTGCGGCGCATTCTGGGCAAGCGAATCCGCTTCGAAGCGACTACCATGGATCAGCTCCTGGATTACGTGAGCCAGCGTCGCACGGAGAAAGGACTCCGCAGCGGACTCTG
Organism: Planctomycetota bacterium; assembly: GCA_029259935.1. The sequence continues at coordinate 9,240 of JAJDEH010000128.1, read as the reverse complement.
CGAGCTTGACGTGGCCGAACTGTGGGACTGCCTCTTTTTGCGCGAGACAGAAATCGGCGAGTTCCTTGAGCATGTGCGCCAGGCGTCGTTGGTCGTGCCATGGCAAACGTGTATTGAAAACACAACTGCTTTTGGCAGCGATCTAGGGCATTTTGTGCAGCAAGCGCGCCGTCGCAACGGCTAACTCGGGTGCATCATGTATCTTGACACGAAAATGAGTTAGATTTAGCTTTGGCTTTTCGCACTACGTCCCGCCGAGAAAATACGCGAACATGTTCCATCGTCGTGAGCTTCTCCAAGTAGGTTGTTCTTCCTTCTTTGGACTCGGATTAACCAGTGTCTTGCAACAGCAAGCGTTAGCGACTGCAAAGGTGCGGCGTGCCAAATCGGTCGTCCTGGTCTTTTTGACCGGCGGTGGCAGCCATATCGACATGTTCGACCCAAAGCCCGAGTCATCCGAGGTAAAGGGCGAGTTCGAACCAATTGCAACTTCGCTTCCGGGTGTGCAGTTCTCAGACAAGATGCCGGAGATGGCCAAGCGAGCCGGCAAACTGGCGATCGTCCGATCGATGGGTCACGGCGACAATCGGCATCTGTCGGGGTCGCACAATGCGTTGACGGGCACCGTCCAGCCTTTTCGCGGTTCGTCAAACCAAGACAAGTCACTCAACCGCGCCGACTGGCCTTCGTACGGCTCGACGTTCTCGCGTCTTCGTCCTCGAACCGACGGCTTGCCGAGTCAGGTCACGTTGCCGAACCCGTTGATCGAAGGCGCGCTCGTCTGGCCAGGCCAACATGCTGGATTCCTCGGAGCCAAGTACGACCCGTTTGTGTTGAAAGACGATCCGAACAGCGCTGACTACAAAGTGCGCGGCCTCTCGCCAATCGACGGTTTGAGTGTGGAACGACTCGGCGAGCGACGCCAGCTACTGGACAACGTCAATCGCCAACGCGACTGGCTAAGTACATCCCGGCAGGCAGTCAAATATGGAGATGAACGAGAGCGAGCCTTCTCGATGCTGACGTCATCCAACCTGAGAGACGCGCTCGACGTTAAAGCGGAATCCGTCAAGACGCGCGACCGCTACGGTCGTCATCAGTATGGCCAGACTCTCTTGCTGGCACGCCGGCTGGTTGAATTGGAAATGCCCGTCATTCAATGCAACATGGGACGCGTACAGTCGTGGGACACACACGTCGATCACTTCCCGCGATTGAAGACGATGCTGCCCGCCCTCGATACCGGTGTCAGTGCGCTGCTGGACGATCTTGATGAACGCGGGTTGGTCGACCAAACGCTCGTGATCTGCGTGGGCGAATTCGGACGCACACCAAAGATTTCTCCACTCGCCGGACAAAAGGTTCCCGGACGTCATCATTGGGCATCCGTGTATACCGCGGTCTTCGCTGGCGCCGGCGTCCAAGGCGGGCAAGTCATCGGCAAGTCCGACCGCATCGGCGGCTCACCACTCACCACTCCGTTCCATCCCAACGACATGGGTGCGACGATCTACGACGCTCTTGGCATTGACCCGCAGCAGACGGTACCCGACCGCTTCAATCGCCCGCGCCATCTCAACCAAGGCAATGTGATGGACGTTTTGTACAGCGGCGCGGATGCTTAAGCGATCGCCCGATCATTCGCCCCGTTCGTGATTTGGCCGCATGCTGGACTCCAGCACCATTGTAGGCGCGGTGAGTTTTTGAGGGTCTCTGTTCCCACGTGATATCGAGGGTGTTTCGGTGCTCTCGTTTTATCAGTGGCAGCGGAAGTTGCGGGAACTCGCTCCACCCCGCAGCGGGAAGGCTTCCGCGACAAATCCGCCGAAGAGACGCTCTGGCTTTCAGGCGGTGCAGGTGACTTCTTCCCGTCCGCTGGGAGTGTCTGGGCCGGCCTTGCCCGTCTGCTTGCCGGGCGGGATTGAGGTGCAGATCGCAGACAATCTGCCTGCCATCCAGGCCGTGATGCGTGCCGTCGGTTCGGGAGCGTCCGCATGTTGAATCGGCATTCGTCGTGAATGCCATTTGCCGGTAGGTGACAAAGATGCAACTACACGGAACGAATAATTGTACGCGACTATAGTCGTTGCTAGATGGCTGGTTCGCAGCTAGCAGAGGATGGGGGGGAAATGTCAGGTGATCGTGCAATGCTAAAGAAACAATCGTCTCCGAAGGTCGTTTCCGCTGACACTGGAAAGCTCCAAATTGGCGATCAGTGGAATGCGATAAGTATCATTGCGCATTCGCAGACACATCCACTAAAAGCCGTTTGCGAATTAGTCGAAAACGCGATTGACGCTCAGGCAGAGCATATCGATATTGTCCGTCGTCGAACAAAGAATCAAATTTTTCTTGAAATCTTCGACAATGGAAATGGCGTACTCCTGAATGACAACGGTTTGCCAGATTTCGACCACATCGCAACGCACATCTGCGACTCGATGAAGCGCCACTTTTCCCGGCGAGACCGGGTCGGCGTACATGGCGAATTTGGCATCGGGCTGTTGAGTTTTTGGAGTCTGGGCGAGCAGCTTCGAATGGTCTCAGGCGATGACGATGGTCAACTGCACGAAATGGTTCTAAAACGTGGCGACCAAGCGTATAAGGTCAAACCGCTGCGCGGCGTGTTCGACACGGGTGGCACACAAATCATCATCGGACCGCTGCTCGAAACGACGCGTAACATTCTCACTGGCGACAAGTTACAGCGATTTCTGTCTGCCGAGCTGCGTGATCGAATCCGCGTCAGCGGTGCGAAAATCCACATCACCGACAAGATTTCTCGCAAACATTTTGTCGTTACGCCCCGCGAATTTGAAGGGGATCGGCTCGACGAAATCCGCGATGTGGCAACACCGCATGGAAAGCTGATAGTCGAATTGTACCTGCGACCATCAGCAGACAGTCGCCAGCAAACACACGTTGCCGTTTGCAAAGACGGCACCCGCGTTTTGCAAGACATTACGGAGCTAATCCAATTCGACCAGGCCCCTTGGACCAACGGTCGCTTGGAAGGCATCCTCGATTTCGCAGCGTTCAACCTCGCTCCCGGAACACGCAAAGGCGTCGTACCCGACGAGCAATTAGAAGCGTTCATCGTCGCCGTCGATCATATTGAACACGCAGTACAAAAAGCAATCCAGCGTCGCGACGAAGCCGAATCCACGAAAGCGAATCGGCAAATCTTGCGACAAGTCAAACGAGCGTTCATGGTCGCCCTGCGCGAATTGCCAGACGATCAGTATCTGTACTTTGACGTACCGTATTCCAACAAGAGACGCCGCATTGGAAACGCAGCGAAAGAAGAGTCCACCGAACAACCAAAGACTGCTCGCGCCAAAAAGGAAGTTTCAGTTGCTTCGTCAGTCAAACCTGGTCAGTTGGACACTGTATTGATCACACCGCGAAACGCTCGCCGCCAACCAAAAGGCGAATGCGTCTTGATGGCTGAGGCATACGATGGCGCCGACGAATCGTTGACTCAAGGTACTACATTTAGATGGTCCATCGTTGAAGGCAAAGGACGCTTGAAGAACACCAAAGCCTCGATCTGTACGCTGACATCCGCCAAAGCCGGACGAGTGGTTGTGGAAGTGAAGGGAAAAAAAGGAGTCCGCAGCGCAACAGATCGGGTTGGCGTCAAATTCCTCAAAAGCGAAGAAGACTATGGCTCATCCCGAGGGTTGCCCTCGTATCGTTTACAAGCCGAACACAATCAAGCGTGGCGATCACGATACGACGTAAAAAAGAACGAGATCACGATCAATTCGTCACACCGCGACTTTATCGCTAGCCAAACAACGCTGGCCAAACATCGCCGTTATGTTGGCAAGCTCTACGCCAAAGAAGTCGTCCTACTCAATTTTCCGCACGAATCGTCCAGCGAAGCCATGGAGCGACTGATCGAAGTCATCGTGCGCACCGAAGATGCTCTTTGACGTACTACGACTCAAGAGTGCGCCAAGTCGTTTGTCGGGGTTTGCCCTTCTTGCCGGTGAATGGTAGAATTTTGTGTAGCCGCAATTATCTTTGCCCCAAAAAATTGTGGCAGCTTTGGCCCTGAGTTACTGCCCCAACTCAGGGCTTTTTTTAGATAACAGTGTTGTCTTCGTCGCTTGCCAACGGACGGCGACTTGGCGGGGATCCTGCCAGGTGACCCGCAACTCTAAGGAACCGTGTGATTCAATCATCGTCTCCCGTACAATTCAGGCGTGTTGAATCGATGAGGGTCGGCGTAGAGTCTTCTGGCTGGTTAGCAATGCGGGAAATAATTCGATGGACGTGATAAACTTCGCAATCATGATGCCGATCGTGGCTGCGGTCGTCCTAATTGGCTTAATCGCCCTATGTATCTGGAAACCAATCGTTCTCCGAGTGATCGCTCGGGTTTTTGCTGTATTGGCTTCGGGGACGGGTGTCACTGGAATCGTCGCTGGAATCCTGTTTCTTTGCATAGGGTCCACGTACTTTGAGGAAGGCGAAGTTGTCTGGTTACTCGCTGGAGGTGCTGGGCTGCTCGTCGGTGGGATCATTGCACTCGTACTCTCGTTCGTCGGCCAGCGGAAGAACACCGGCGATCAGGTTCGAGGACGTTAAAGTTGCAGTGAATCTGGTATGTGTGGGTGCGCCCACAGGCGTTGGCACATGCTGATTCGAACCGCTGGCGATCGGCACGCCGACTTGCAATGACAAGTGAGTGACCTTAAAGCGGCATAGCCGCAACCAAATCCGAATCTCGAAATCCGAAACAAGCTCGAATTTCAAATGCTCAAATGACAGAAACGGCTAGACTCCACGTTTTGAACATTGAGAATTCTGGTTTTGAATTTGTTTAGGATTTCGAGATTCGGATTTCGAGTTTATCAAACATGCGCGCACCGCGCGCAGATGTTACAGAGTAAGACTCTAAACGGGATCGTATGGTCCTTCGCCGGCTGGGTCTCCGGGATCGAGAACCTGCGATACTTGCCTTTTGAGTATCTGGCGTCTCGTTGTAGCCGGTCGGCTGTCTCCGTATGATAGTCTAGCTTGAAGGAGTTGCTGGGAGTCTCTGGATCGAGAAGAGCATGTGAATACGACCTCGATCAGCTTGTTGGCTCGGCTAAAGACCGCCGATGCTGAACATTCGTGGAGTCGCTTCGTCGACCTCTATACTCCGCTCATCTTCTACTGGGCGAAAAAGCAAGGATTGGGTGAAGCCGACGCGTCCGATCTGGTGCAAGATGTAATGATTCTACTGGTCCGCGAGTTGCCAAAGTTCCAATACGATCGCGGCCGGTCTTTTCGCGGTTGGCTGCGGACGTTGACGATTAACAAGCTAAGGGATCGACAGCGGCGGAAAGCTGGCAAGAAGGAAGTCGTCGGGCCATCGGCGCTCGACGATCTTGAAGTCGCTGACGACGTCGAATTCCTCGCCGAAGCAGAGTATCGCGATCGCCTAGTCGCCCGAGCATTGGATTTGATGAAATCCGACTTCGAGGCCACCACCTGGCGGGCCTGTTGGGAACACGTCGTGGAAGAGCGGCCCGTCGCGGAAATCGCCAGCGAATTGGGGATCACGCCCAACGCGGTCTATATCGCCAAGTATCGTGTGTTGCGCCGTTTGCGCGACGAACTTGACGGTCTGCTGGACTAATTTGTATTGTCTCAGCGATCCAAATTTGGGTTGGGCGTCCAACGAAGCGAGCCCCGGTTCTCGTGCTGGGGGCCCATTTGTTCGACCCCAGCTACCCGAAGATCCGCGCCTGACGATCACTAGATTAGGGGGCGTTTGCCCATCCTCCCCGTTCCCTCGTATTTTTGTGAAAGATCCGCGCACCGGGATTCGTATACTTAATCGGTCCAGGGTAAGTCTTACTTTTTCAGGCTACTTAATATGCGCCGGAACGATTGCTTGACCGACGAAACCATCGCAAGGTATTTCGGTGGGTCGTTGGACGAACAGAGCTTACACGATGTCGAGAGCCATTTGGGCAATTGCGCTGTTTGCGTGGATGCGTCTGAACGCGTCGCCGCGGGCAATGAATTGCTCAAAGCGATCCAAGCCGGTGCCTCTGTGGATGGTGGTCCCGTGCTGGACTCATTGATTCACCGCGTAAAAGAACGAGCGGAATCGCTCGAAACTGAGTCGATTACAAATACGATCGACGGTTCATACGGCACGGATGTCCGATCCAGTGACGAACTGGATGCGTCAGAGGCGTCTCGCCCGGCCATCTCGTCTGAGCAATTCGTAAACCGAATCGCCGACAGCGGCCTACTTTCGCGGTCGGAATTGGAGACGGTCGTCGATTCCTCGCCGGATTCTGACTGCCAGCAGCTAGCGCGGCTGCTGATCAAACAGAAAAAACTGACGTCGTTTCAAGCGCGACAGATCTACGCGGGCAAAGGTAAGTCGCTGACGCTAGGCAACTATGTCATCCTTGACAAAATTGGCCAGGGCGGGATGGGCACGGTGCTGAAAGCCGAACATCAGCGAATGGAACGGGTTGTCGCGCTGAAGGTACTTTCTCCCCACCTCACGAAGAATGCGGATGCCTTGACTCGTTTCCAGCGCGAGGTGAAGGCGGTCGCCAGGCTGGAACATCCAAACATTGTGACCGCCCACGATGCCGACGAAGCCGACTGCACGCACTTCCTGGTCATGCAATACGTCGAAGGCGCGGACCTCTCGGCCATCGTGCGGGAAAAGGGACCGCTGCCGGTCGAACAGGTCGTCTCTTGCATCTTACATGCGGCGCGGGGACTCAAGTACGCCCACGGTCAAGGCGTCGTGCATCGCGATATCAAGCCGGCGAATTTGCTCTTGGACTCTGGCGGGACCGTCAAGATCCTCGACATGGGTTTGGCGCGATTGGATTCCGCGGGCGCGGATCGAGATCAACTGACGGGCTCCGGCCAGATCATGGGCACGGTCGACTATATGGCTCCTGAACAGGCGCTGAACACCAAGGCCGCCGACGCGCGAGCCGACATCTATTCTTTGGGGATCACGTTGTGGTATCTGCTGACGGGCCGCAACGCTTACGAGGGCGAGTCCACGATGGCCAAGCTGTTGGCGCACCGTGAGTCTCCGATTCCGTCGTTGCCGGCCGCCTGCCCCAGCGCGCCACCAAAACTCGAGGAAATCTTCGCCCGCATGGTGGCAAAAAAACCCGAAGACCGTTATCAGACCATGAGCGCAGTGATTACCGCGCTGGAGCCGTGCCAACACGATCCCGGCTCGTCCGCCTGCACAACTCCGTTAGCCACTCGTGGCAAGCGGCAATCGCACTGGCGACAACATCCCGTGGTTCGGCTCGCAAGTGGCGCTGTGGCGTTAGTTTTAGTGGCCGCGATCGTGTTCTTCGTCCAAACCAACAAAGGCACGATCCGAGTAGAGATCAACCATCCCGATATTGAGGTCACTATCAAGGGAACCGAGATTGTGCTCAAGCGGGCCGATCGTGGAAAGGACATCAAGCTCTCGCCGGGCGATCACACGCTGGTGATCCAGTGGGACGGTATCAAATTCGAGACGGACCAACTGATCTTGAAACGGGGCGACAAAGTCACGGTGCGGGTAGATCTGCTGGAAGGTGAAGTGCTGGTGCGTCAAGGTGAACAGTTGATCGGTCAGAATTCGTTGCGCGCTCCACCGAGTGTCCCCGGCTCGACCGCGGGCCCTTCGTTGGCAATCGCTCCCTTCGACGCCAGCTTGCTAACGCTGAAGCACTCACTTGATGGAGAACCGGGAGATACCTATTCTGCGTCGTTCTCCCCCAATGGCAAGCTGCTTGCGACTTCACGCCAGAATTCTATCGTGAGCCTGTGGGATATGGAGAGCGGGAAGCTCGTTCGTGAACTCCAGGAGCACACTGATTTAGTGAGAGCAGTGCGATTCTCTCCCGACGGAAAGATGTTGGCAACAGCGGGTGAAGATCAGCAGGTCTTACTGTGGGATTCATCGACTTGGGAAGTTAAGAGCGAACTTGCCTTCAACACGCCGCGAATCAGCAATGTTGCATTCTCGGACGACAGCCGTCTGGTGGCAGCCTGTGGCGACAACGCGCTTGCATGGTGGAATCTGCCGCTTGAAAAGTCATTTTCCGTGCCTGTGCAGCAAGCGTGGGAAGTCGCGATAGCGCCTGGAGCGGAGCAGTTAGCGATAGCAGGGCTCTCTGGCATCGACCTGTATGACACTGGTTCCGGCAAGTTTCAAAGACGACTTAACAAAGAGAAGGCAAAGTTCCTGTCGGTACACTATTCACCGGATGCTCGTTGGATCGCCGCCGGCTGCTACGACGGCAGCGTGCACGTTTGGAACACCGCTGCCTCTGCATCAAGTAGAACCTTGTTAGGTCACGACCAGCACGTTCGCGAAGTGCAGTTCGCCCCAAGCGGACAGTTCTTGGCGACAGCCGGATTTGGTGGCGTCGTAAATCTTTGGGATCCGAATACAGGAACCTTGCTGAGTCGTGTCGAGACTGGCGGAAATGGTTGGACTCTGGCCTGGTCGGCGGACAGTCATTTCTTGGTCACATCCGCCGACCGTACTGGACATTTCGACATCTGGCAATTGCGGGACCAGACTCAGGAAAGCGACCGACAGGGATGGACGCTCGCCCCATTTGACGCCAAGTCGGCAACGAAACTTCAACAAAGATGGGCAGGCAAGCTCGGTCTGCCCATCGAGAAAGAGGTCGCGTTGCCAGGCGGCGCGACGATGACGTTCATGCTCGTGCCGCCGGGGCGGTTCCTGATGGGTTCGACCGCCGCCGAGCAAGCACGCTTCCGTAAGCAGTTGACCCCTTCGCACTTTGCGTATCCTCGGATGGGCACGGAGCATCAACATAAGGTGCGAATCACACAGCCCTTTTACTTGGGCAAGTTCGAAGTGACGCAAGCTCAGTGGTTTTCGGTCATGAAAAATGACCCGTCCCATTATCAGGAGGGACCTGATTATCCCGTGGATTCAGTAAGCTGGCAGGCTGCGCAGTCGCTGGTTGGCAAGATCAACGAAGCGACTTCCGGACAACATCCGCGATTCACGCTCCCCACCGAGGCGCAGTGGGAGTACGCTTGCCGCTCCGGCACCACAACCCCTTGGCATTGTGGTATTCGAGATGAGAGCCTGCGGCAGTATGCGTCGTTCGGCGAGGAGGACGGGGAGGGCAGAACAATCGTTACCGTGCCAGTTGGCCAGTTAAAGCCCAACGCATTTGGTCTCCATGACATGCACGGCAATGTCTGGGAGTGGTG
>JAJDEH010000127.1 GCA_029259935.1 Planctomycetota bacterium | reverse complement strand
TCGTACCACTGGGCGTGATCCGTGGTCAGCGTCCACTCGGTATTGATCTTGGTCGTGGCGAAGGCGGCCTGCTTATCGGTCGCCGTATCATCGTAGGTCTTTTGATGCCCTGCCGCCGCTTTGACCGCGTCACGCGTCAGTCGCGCCAACGGATCCGATCCTGCCGCTGCTTTGAAGCGCGTTCCCCGAAGCGGGGCACTTTGTAGTGTGTAACATACGCCCATCGCCAGCCGTCCCCCAGTAATTTCGTGGCGGAACTTCCCTAAGAGAAACTGCCCCAACAAGTTAACGGCCAAGACGCCCCGCTAGTCCGCTCCCAACGACGAGAAAAACGGTTGCAAACGTGCAGCCATTTGAACTGGACCGGCACGCTCGGGACGTACACTCAGCGCTAACCAATCGGGTAAGGCCCCAGGTGCCAAAAGCAACAACGCACCAGCCAACGGCGAAGTAACAACCCCTCCGTATTCATTCCTTCATTCTAACAACATCTCTGCAAGCCGCACAGCATGCGCGACGCAAAGGCACAGCCAGTTCATCGGTGGTCCCAATACCAAGTCTTGCCAGTCCTTTCGACACGCGCTGGAACGTGAGGGTGTCAAGAGCTTGCTGCGTTGCCGCGTTCGCCGAATTTGAACGCACACTTGGAGAGGGTTTTCTTGTCGCTCAAAAGCGAAGCCCTCGCGGACATTCTGCTTTTTGGCGGCCACCGAGATGACCTTGGCTGAAAAAGTTCAATGTCCCCTTTCACGCCCTACCTCTCTAAACGCTACTTCCAAACGCGTCCTCGAGCGCGGTTTCAAATGCCGGAAGAATATCGTTAATCTGAGATAAAACCAAAGTGCGTTTCACCAGACAGCGCCTATCTGATTTCATTCCGATGTTCATGACATTGTCGTAACCAAACAGATAAAAAGTCACATCACCAACGCGAAGTTCAAGTTCTTCTACCTCTCCCTGCTGTTTGAATAGGCGAATTTTCTGACAGATTGTCTCTATATCGATTTTGGAAATGCCGTCGAGCTGGATTAGGAAACAATCGTAACGGAGCTGAATGCCGTAGGCTTCACTCGGAAAGATCTGATCAATGTCTATGGTTGACAATCCGCATCTGCCAAACCCAAGAAGCCCGCTGTATTCGCCATCGGCCATTTTGACACGTCCCCAGAACTCAGTGATTAATACTTCCGTTGTTGTTTATATTTATATGGTCATCTCCATCCAAGATTTGCAGGTCCCAATGATCTCCGAACTGCTCGTCGCGATGTAGTATCCAAATATCCCCATCCACATCAATATAACCTTTCTCATCTCTCTTTACACCGCGCGCAGGACGCCCCTTGTCAAGTATGAGCTGGCCCTTTTTGTTTCTGATTATTCTGGGTTTAAATGGTTTAACGCCTGTTGCTGGCAATCCTGCCTCTCTGATTTGGCTGAGTTGCTTTGCTGGGAGATTTGTCCATGAAGGATGATCACCGGGCATATGCAACTTCTTGCTCTCGTATTTTTTAGCATTATGCACCAAAATTGGCGGTGCCCGACTTCCGCGCGCAAAGACGAAGTACGTATGGAAGTCCTCAACTTCAAAGTTGAAAACTTCGATGCCGTCGGGATGTTCTTCGCGATAGTTGTCAACGACGACTTGTAGTTCGTCACCGGGTCCAGTAACTTCGTCTCCGACGCGTAGTTCGGCGGCTTTCTTCCATTTCGATTGACTGGCTACCCAGAAGGGATGTTCGTCCGTGGTTTCTAACGTTTGCGATTTGCCGTCAGGGGATTCCAGCGTCACAATCTGCAAATGATCGGCGACCCGCTCGAAGGTTTGCAGAATCCTCTTTTCGGCGACTTCCCCCGTTTCTGGGTTCATGGCGATGACGGTGTCGCCCGGCTGGAGATCCTCGATGTTTTTCGTTTCGTACTTCGGCGTCGGAAGGTACGCGACGGAAGTTGCGGGTGACGCTTGGCGTTCGTCCTGCATGAGCCCCGAAACGCCGCACCAGCCGAGGAAGGCCCCCATGCAAAGCGATGCGGTCAACACAGCGCGGGCGACCATGTTTCTTGAGCGATACTTCTTAGCACTCGTAGGCCGTGATGATGGCTGCGGATCGCGAGTCGATTCCGGGCTGGTGAAACTCTTTGTCACCACCTGACGTTCATCGCGACGAATCGGCTCGGCAATGACGCCGTGACGGGCGAGTACCAGATCGAATTCGCCGCTTGGACCGTCGGCGGCGAGTTGCACCGGCAGGCGATTGACGGTTTCTAGATCACCGCGGCTCATCAAGTTTTCCTGATGCGGTCCGAAGGGGATGAAGGCGTTGTCCAACGATTTGAACCAGTCTTGCGCTTTGGCTTTGACCTTCCCTAGCTTACGCTGCGGGTTGGGATTGGCTTCGTTTTGATCGTCCTTGTTTTCTTCCTCTTCTTCCTTCTTCCGCAATTGATTGTACGACATCAGTCCGACGGCGACAGTCACCGGAGCCAACAGCAGGCTCCAATCTTTTAGGTTCAGCCAGGGAATCGTCACCATGCCCGCTTGCAGGTCGGCGCCGGCCGTCATTTCCACCATGCCCATCGACGTGACGACTTGCGTGCCCGCCGTAAAACAGAACTTCAGGTGCCGCGCCGAGGCGATCGCCCCAAAGCCGGCGGCCACCATCAGCAGTCCCGTGGCGCCTTTGCCTTCTTGGATCAACTTGACACCTTGATAGACCGACTTGCCGCCGTAGTAAACCGTCGCGCCGCGGGCCAGCGGAGTGATAAACTGCGACAGAAAGACCTGCTGGCCCCCGACCGCGAAGCTGACCTTGCCGATCGCTTGCAAGCCCTTGAAGGCGACTCCCGTCAGCGCGCCCAGAATCGCGCCGTCCACGGCCGCTTGTTCGGCCGCGTTCCAGTCGATGTTGACGTCCACAAAGCTGGTGCCCGCATCGAGTTGTGCCGCCACTTGGAAAGCGACATTCGTCCCATAGCCAATCAAGTAGCCGCTGGCCGCGCCGATGATGGCCGCTTGCGCCAACCCGGCCAAGCCTCCGGTCGCCACGGTGAGCACAATCGACCCGGCGACCACTTGGAAACCTAGGTACGTGAAGCCATAGAGTTCCAGGTCGCTGGCATTGGCCAGCCACTCGTTGTCGACATTCCGCACAATGACGTCGCTCATCCCGGTCACCGTCCGCCTGTACAGCGTGGGCGAAATCTGCGACATGGCGTTAACCGCCGCCGTGTAGTAGCCGTCGCCGTTGGGATTGCTGCTGAACAACTGGCCGCCCAGCACGGTGCTGTAATCGGTCGGACCTTGATCGCCGACCCCCATTTGCGGCAGACCCATCACCGTCACCGACGGAGCCCAAGGCACATTGGGCACTTGCCGATAGCCCCAGCCCGTGGACGAACCGGCGAAGGCCGCCGCAATCCGCG
>JAJDEH010000126.1 GCA_029259935.1 Planctomycetota bacterium | reverse complement strand
GTTCGGCCATCAACTTTGAAATCCGCTCGGTACCGAACAAATCCAGTTTGGAGTTGGTCGCCTCGCTGACGCCGTCGGTGTACAGAAAGAAAGCGTCGCCCGGTTCTAGTTGGATATTGGCCTGCCGAAAGGCCGAATCCGATCCGACGCCCAAAGGCAGATTCGCCACGTCGCCACCGATCGCTTCGACCCGGCCCGATTTCGCGCGGCGACACAGCGGCGGCATATGGCCGGCATTGACGACGCTCAATTCATGCGTCCGACAATCTAAAACGCAAAGCACAAACGTGATGAAGCCGCCCAACAAAACGGCGTTCACCATTTCCCGGTCAAGTTGGGCGACCGCCTCGGCCGGTGTCGGCCTAGTCGCCAAACAGTAGCGAACGTCGCTGCACAGGCGGGCCATCAGCAAGGCGGCCGAGACGCCTTTTCCCGAAACATCCCCCATGGCAATGGCATGGCGGCCGTCGGACAAATCGATGTAACCAAAATAGTCGCCCCCCACGCCCTCGGCGGCACGATAAAAATCACGTACCTTGTAACCGGGAATCTCGGGCGGCGCTTGCGGTAAGAAATGAAGTTGCACTTGCTTGGCAAACGAGACGTCGCGTTCACGCCGATCGTATTGCAACTGCGATTGGTGCAATCTTGCGTGCGAAACGATGTGGCCGGCCAGCTTGGCGACGTTGATCAGCACTTCCAGGTCATCCTCCAAGAAGGGCGACCGCGTTTCATCGGTTTCGATTTGGATCATTCCCAGCGGCTTCGATTCGGCGGCCAACAACGGCGCGCACATCACCGAACGGATCTGCAACGTGGCCACCGAATCGCTAGACATGAACCGCGAATCAAGGTTGGTGTCGGCACACAAGATCGCTTCGCCATTATTGATCACGCATTCGGCAATCGTACGGCTGACCGCGCGCCGCGAATTGCCCGAGTCCTCCAAATTCTTAACCGCCTGCGGGATTAGGTCGCCTTCTAGTGAGTCGGCCAGCAGCACGCAACCTCGGCGGGCCTGCGGAAAGATCTGAAAGACTCGATCGAGCAATGCCGGAAAGATCTGGTCGGTGTCCAGGGACGCCCCCAGGATCTCGTTAATTTCGAGCAACGCCCGCAGTTTTTTCTGTGCGTTGACGTTGCTCCGGGTGATCACTTCCGAAGGGTCTTGCCGGCTGAGAATCGCCGATGAATTGTCGGCCGTTAGGCCTTTGGCCGCATCCAAATCCTGGGGCGAATCCGACTCGTAGAACGTCAGCAGCGCGCCCGATATTTGAATTCTATCAAGGTTGCCTAACAGCTCGCGGTTGGTGAGCCGCTGGCCGTTCAGCTTGGTGCCGTGCGAGCTGTCCAAGTCCTCGACGTAAAAACCATCGCGATCGCACACGATGCGCGCATGAATTCGCGATACCGTGGAATCGGGCAGCACGACGTCGCAAGTCGATTGGCGGCCGATCATCGTCTCGCGACGAAGCAGGGGCACGCTTCTCGACTCGCCGTCGTCCAGCATGACATTAATAGTAGCCATACAACTACCTGGCCTCTTCCAGGACAGTTCGTAACAGATTTTCCGTGGAAGACTTCTTCACGTTCACTCGCTGCCATCCGTCAAGACTATCCAGCCTTCATTTTAGTCATCGCCACTCGGTTCACCGCGTCGAGGATGGCTCGGATGGTCGCCTCAACCGTGTCGGTCGAGACGCCCCGGCCACGAAACGTCTGGCCGCCATGTTCTACTTCCAGTGTAGCCTCGCCCTGCGCATCCCGGCCCAAAGTTGCGCTGCGAACTTGATAATCCTTGCAGTGTAATTTCACGCCCGTGATTTTCTCGACCGCCCAAAAGGCACAGTCGATCGGCCCGTCGCCCTCGGAATGATCTTCGGTGAATTCCTGATCGCCGTGTCGCAGGGTCATTCGCACGTTCGGTGCCCCTTCACTACTGGAAGTCGCTTGAAATGCGACCAGCGACCATACTTCATGAGGAATACTACGGATCTGCTGATCAATCAGTGCGGCGATATCTCCGTCGTAGACCTCTTTCTTTTTGTCGGCAAGGATCTTGAACTCGTCGAAGACTGTCAGCAGTTGTTCCGCGGTGAGGTGATATCCCAGCGTCTTGGCGCGATCGGCCAGTGCCGCCCGGCCACTGTGTTTTCCGAGTACCAAATCCGTTTTCGTAAAGCCCACATCTTCGGGTCGCATGATTTCGTAGGTGGTGCGTTCCTTGAGCATTCCGTCTTGGTGGATTCCCGCTTCATGGGCGAACGCGTTGCGGCCGACAATGGCCTTGTTACGCTGCACCTGGATTCCCGTAATCGAAGACACCAGGCGACTGGCGGGAACCAGCCGCTGAGTATTCACGCGCGTTTCACAACCGTAATAGTCACTACGGGTGCGCATGGCCATGACTGCTTCTTCCAATGAACAATTGCCCGCCCGTTCGCCGATTCCATTCACGGTACATTCGATTTGGCCAGCTCCATTTTCGACGGCCGCCAGACTGTTGGCCACCGCCAGTCCCAAATCGTTATGGCAGTGGACGCTGATCACCGCTTTGTCGATATTGGGCACCCGATCAACCAGCGTGGCGATCACCTTGCCCATCTGCTGCGGAGTTGCGTAACCAACCGTGTCAGGAATGTTGACCGTGGTCGCCCCCGCCTCGATCGCCGCTTCTACTACGCGACACAGGAAATCGAGTTCGGTGCGGGCGGCGTCTTCCGGCGAAAATTCAACATCGTCGCAATAGCCCACGGCGCGCTGGACGCCCTTCACACTGCGCTGGACGATTTCGTCGGGAGACATCTTCAGTTTGAATTCCCTATGAATCGCGCTGGTCGCCAGAAACACATGAATACGCGGCTGTTCGCTCAGTTTCAGCGCTTCCCAAGCCCGATCGATATCGGCGTCGTTGCAGCGGGCCAATCCGCAAATCGTGGATCCGCGAAAGGTGGCGGAGATTTCGCGGACCGCTTCAAAATCGCCCGGCGAGGCGATGGGAAAGCCGGCTTCGATAATGTCGACTCCCAGGTCGATCAGCGCCTGGGCCACCTCCATCTTCTCGGCCAGATTCATGCTCGCTCCCGGCGACTGTTCGCCGTCACGCAGGGTCGTATCAAATATCTTTATATATCGCTTGTCCGTCATGGAATGGATTCCTTGTGGAAATTCGGTGGAGAGTGCCTTTGCTTGGTTGGGCGCCCCGTCAATCGACGCCCGATCACGTTCGCTTAGTTGCCGGCTCGTGGCCGGCCAGGCAATAACAATCGCGCCCCAGCGCGAGAAATCCACCGATCTTGAACGCCGATTCCCCTGCTGGACGCACCGCGAAGTTCCGACCAGCGATCTAATTTAGCAGCATTCATGGAATTTGATGACAGTATGAGAAAACACAAAAAAACCCGAGGTTTCTAAGCCTCGGGATGGATCAGCAGTCGAACACGTCGCGACAAATCACCCTTTGGCCCGGTGACGGGAAAGTAGTAGCAATGCCAATAGGGAAGGTGAATCCACGGCGGTTTCCTCAACAGTGTATTGATGGTTAATGACTGTAACCGAGCCGCAAGGTTCGGTCAACCTGACACCAAAAGGGGATGCGGTCGGAAGTCCAGTTTTTCGTTCTTTTGGTTGTTGTCCGCAAGACGATGAAGACGCACAGCGCCGAAACACTCCGTCCTGCCGGACATTTCTAACCTATCCTTCATAACTCGTTGGCATTACCCGACAAGCTACCAGCGACGTCCCACCGTTCAGCGGTGATAGTGCCGTAATGGGCCATAACCGGCCGCCAAAACCGCTCTTGACCAATTCGGCCATCGCCGGTGAACTGCGTGGAGATTTATTCAGATCGAGTGGACCTATCGATGATCGGCGAAAACTTCGACAGCAGCAGCGTTCCTCCCTCGCGGGCCGAAGATGCCGCGAATCCCGACAACCGATATTTGGGGGTTCACTTCGCGTGCTGTGGAGTCTATTCGCGGGTGTACGTGAACCGCACGGCGACCGAGTACGCTGGGAATTGCCCTAAGTGCCGTCGCCGCATCACTTTCCGCATCGGCAACGGGGGCTCCGACAGCCGCTTCTTTACCGTCTATTGAGTCAACCGCCGGTTTTGCATAGTATTCCACGGCTTTTCACTCGATTGCTCGCCGGTGGTGTCCATGTTCGACCTCGAAATTCAGCGATGTACGCGCCGCTGCGCCAAAACAGGCGAAGAACTGAAGCCGGGCCAGGCGTTTTATTCCATGCTTCGGCAGGACCAAGCCGAGGTCATTCGACTCGATTATTCCGAGCCAGCCTGGGAGGGGCCCCCGGAAGATTCGCTGGGCTGGTGGAAGTCGGAAATGCCATCGTTGTCGGCCAAGAAAATGCAGTGGGCACCTAACGACGTGATGCTGGAATATTTCGTCCAGTTAGAGGACCAACCCGATAAGCATGACATGCGGTATATCCTCGCATTGCTGATGATTCGTCGCCGCGTGTTGCGGCTTGAGGAGACGGAAACTGACGAGCAGGGTCGTGAAGTACTCGTACTGTTCTGTTCGCGTAACGAAAAAGAATACAAAGTCTTCGTCATCGATCCCACCGAACCGCGCATTAACGAAATTCAGGAAGAACTCGCTCAACTCTTGTTCGCCAACGCGACGTAACCGTACGGTCGCCGCTGACCGCGAAATTAATTCGGAGCACCGAATCCACAACCAGCAAGGATGCTGATTTGACTCGCCGCTACCTCTATTTGCTGCTGCCGCATTTCGTGTTGTTGCTTTCGGGATGCCAACACCTCTGGCGGCAGCCCGCGCAGCAATTTCCGGTCGCCTTTCCCACGCCGCCGGCCACGAAAGAGCAAGTCATTGGCGTGATCAATGCCAACAGTTCGCGTATCCAACAACTCGAGTCGAACGTCTCATTACGGGTCCGCGGATTTGGCCTCAGCGGAAAGCTGGCGATGGAGCGACCGCGCCGTCTACGACTTCAAACCTCGCTGTTTGGCATCCAGGGAATCGGCGTCGATTTGGGTAGCAATGACGAATTATTCTGGATCTTCTCCGAGCAGATGCGACCACCCGGAGTTTACTACGCCCGCCACGATCAGTTCGCGCGGAGTTCCGCGCGGCAACTGGTGCCCGTCGAGCCCGATTGGATTATTCAAGCCCTTGGCGTCGTGGAACTCGACCCGTCGGGCCATCACGAAGGTCCGTTCGAACGCGTCCCAGGCAGGCTGGAAATCCATTCCCAATTGGCGTCCGCCGCCGGCCCGGTCAAGAAAATCACCGTCGTCGACAGCGTCCATGGTTTGGTACAGGAACAGCACATCTACGATGTCCAGGGAAACATTGTGGCTTCCGCCCGCGCGTCGAAACACCAATTCTACCCGGAAGCCGGGGTCACCTTGCCGCGTCACATCGAAGTCCAATTCGCTCCGGGCCAACCAAACCAAACCGCCTTCCAAATCGACGTCGCTAATTATCGCATCAACCAACTCGCGGGCGATCCAGCCAGGCTATGGTCCATGCCCCAACCCGAAGGCTACCCGTTAGTCGACTTGGCCGACCCCCGCTCCCTAGACATGCTAGGCGCCCCTCCGGACTTCGCCGGCACGCAGGGCCATTCTCCGATGCGCGATGCGCGTTCCAGCTTCCGCCCTCGTTTCCGCCAAGCTCGCCGATAGATGCCGGAATCCGTGGACATCTTTATCGCACCGCCTCTTGACTCTCCCGTGGCTGGAGGCTGTAGGCTTAGAATATGACGGTTGAATTGGCGGATCCAACAGCCCGGCAAGAACATGTTTAGCATCGGCGAGTTTTCGAAAATTACAGGGCTTACGGTCAAGACGCTTAGGTTCTATCACGAACAGGGCGTTTTGACTCCTTCCAGTGTCGATGACCAAACTGGGTATCGGTATTATGGCGAGAGCAAGATCGAGGCGGCGCGGGTTGTTTGCAAACTGCGCGAACTCGATTTTTCGCTTGCCGACATCGCCGAAATGCTGAAGCAGTTTGAGGATGACGCGGACATCCTCGACTTTCTGGAAAGCCAAAAACGAACGATCCAAGCTCGCATGCAAGCCGATCGTCATATCAGCCGTTCGTTGGATCAGATTATTACCAAAGAACGGGAGGCCAGAGTGGCAATGCAACAGACAGAATTCCAAGTCGAAGAAAAAGCCGTGGACGACCTGTTGATCGCGGGCGTGCGAATGCAAGGCAAGTACAGCGAATGTGGAAAAGGCTTTGGCCGAATCGGTCGCAAGTTTGGAATGCAACTCAATGGCAAGCCGCTGATGCTCTGCTACGACTCGGAGTACAAGGAAGACGACGCGGACTTTGAACCGTGCATGCCCATCAAGAAAGGGAACTCCACCGACGAGATATCCGTAAGAACGCTAGCGGGCGGGCGATGCGCCAGCTTGCTGCATAAGGGGCCGTACGAGGAACTGAGCCGATCTTACGAAGTGATCTTGCGCTACATGAAGGAAAAGGGGTACAAAATCACGCGGCCCACTCGCGAAGTGTACATCAAGGGCCCTGGAATGATCTTTCGCGGGAACCCCAAAAAGTACTTGACGGAGATCCAAGTGTTCTGGGAAGACGGCGCGGAATAAGCGGGCCGCAAAAACTGGGTCCGCTTCCTATTTTTACCAATCGCCAAACTTGACTTAGGACTCAAGTTTTGCTCAGGCGTTACCGATGAAGCAACGCAGAAGAAGGATTCCAACGTGCAAGGCTGCGCGTTCGCTAACGAGTCCCGTCATCGACACGGATGTTTGCCATGACCAATTCGCCGCCGACCGAAACGGAATTCAGCGCCGGTGGTGCTGACGTCATCGAAGCACTGCAATCGCCTTCGGATATGCCGACGACATTGTTGCCGACGATATCGTCGCTGCCGATCCTGTTAAGCTTGCCCGACCTAGATGCTCCTCCGCCCGAGGCTGACCAAACGGTGGACATCCCGTCGGCGGAACCTGAGCCCACGGAAGAGCAGGAAGTCCAGCAGGCGGAAACCAGCGAAACTTCATCCCTTGAAGGCGGCGACGCTCCGTCGACCGTGAATGACGAGCAAGGCGCAACCGAGCAAGACGTAGACGAGCAAGGCGCAACCGAGCAAGACGAGTCGTTAGATGCGACCGAGGCCGCCGAGCCACAGGCCAAGGAAGCTCCGGCCGCGGAATCCGACGCCAAGGACGCTAACGAATCCGACTCCGCCCCCGCGCCAAAGACGCGCGGCCGCGGCTCTCGGCGTCATCAGCATCGCCGACAGGAATCATGGGTCGACTGGCGCAAACAAGGCTGGCAGTTGGGGACAGGCTTGCTGCTAATTGGGCTGGTCGCCGTGGCCATTGCCACAATTTATTCCGGAGGCGGCGAAGGTGATTCCCAGGACGGCCCGTCTACCGCACAAGAAGCTGTTCCAGACTTGAAAATCGATCTGGGGGACAGTCTGGAGCCAAACGAGTTCGCGGGTCACCACGACTTCGCTGCCGACTTCGCTGCCGCGGCCGACGGGCAAGAAAACGCACGCGAATTTCCAGTCGATGCCGGTGCCGAGTTTACCGAATTCGACACGTTGGGCCCAACGAAAGCGGCACAAGCACAGCTAGGCCCGCCAATCGCGAATGATCATTCCAATTCGTTCGACCCCGGTGCGGCACCGTGGGAAGTTGAACGACCTTCACCCGTCGAACAGATCGGGCACGCGCATTCGGCCCCCCAAACAAGTTATCCAGAAACCGATCCCGCGACTTTCAAAAATACCTGGGAGCAACCGGAACGGGGTCCTGTTGAGCAGCAGTATCCAAACCGCGGTCAGTTCCAAGCACAACAACCCGGCCGACAGCCAGGAGTGGCGAATCGGCCAAACGAGATTCAACGACCACCTTTTCAAAACAGGTCACGCCGATGAGCGGGTTAGATCAAGTATTCATCCGAGCTTATTCCAAGGACGCCACCGATCCCGGCACGGTCGATAGCGGCCCAGAAGCCGGCAAGGAATCACCGGCGGTCGCGCCAGCGCCAAGCAGCAACCCGATCAGCCAGTCGCGTCCCGAAGGAGTCGATCATTGGTACGCGGACGCGTCGTGGTATCGATCGGATGTCGCGCCAACGGAGGAAGCGGTCGACGAGGGGCCTCATTTCGCAAGCCCATCGGAAAACGATGCACCGACCGTGGAGGACAGCCGCGCGAGCGAGCAACCGCCCAGCGTTTCCGCGAATCCACCTGAGTTGCCGACTTTGGATTCGCTGTCGTCCTACGTCGGAGTTGGACACATACCGCAGTGGGTTCCACTTGAGCCCGTCGCACAACAACCGTATCCCAGTTTCGTTCCGCCGCGCGCCGATCTCACACCGCACGCTCCAGCACCGAAGCCGATGGAACCCGCGCCGCAAGAACCCGCGCCCATGGTTCCCGGTCCGATCCCTTCGCGGAACGCCGACGAGCCCACGGAGACTAGGCCCTCTTTCGAGAACGCCAGTCCACCGCTCGAGAAAGAAATCCCATCGGCCCCAGTGACGAATCCTGGCGCAGCGGACAGCGTCGAATTTGGGCGGCAGGTGACGTTCGGTCGCATCGACGATCCTCATGCGCACTCAGTTCCGGTGCCCCATTTTCCGCTCGCTCCCGCCGCCACGGAGCGCAAAACCGCGACGTCTCCCGACTCTTCACAACGGACGGATGGCGTCCAAACGGTTGACGAAATCGAGTCGTTGTCGCAAACACCGACCATCCCATTTGACAGCGGCGAACCGGGTTCTTCGGCGGACCAACGACTCCACTCCGAACCTGCGACCCTGATTGTAGAAAAGAACCAAACAAAGGAAGTTAACGAGGAAACGTCGGAAGTGGCCAGCGACGTAATTTCAACCATCGCCACTGAAGAAGAATCCGAGATCGAAAAATCCGAAATCGCGGACTCCGCCCCAACGGCCGCGGAAGTTATCAACCAGCAGGAAGCGCTCGAGGAACAGGAACTTGCATTGTTGGATGCGGGCGGACAGGCGGCCGCGGAGAACATCGCCTCGGACGCCCTCGCGAAAGCTGAAGTTGCCGAGGAAGAAACGGTTGATGAAGTCGTCACTGAGCAGGAGGCCGAAGAGAGTCACCCGCCTACACTCTCCATTGAAGATGCGCCGTTGATTGAAGATGCGCCGTTGATTGAAGACGCCGAGCTCGTCCATGACTCTGGCATCGACGAACCAACCGCGCGGAAACCGATCGTCAAGTTCAACCCGGCCTGGGAGATTCAACGTATCTCTTGGCCGAAGATTTGCGATTCGCTGTCCGAGTCGACGGATGACGTTTTCGCTTCGGTCGCGGACTGTCTGCGGGCAGTGGCCGACAGCGGGCGCAAGCTGGTGGGTATTACGAGCCGGTCGACGGGCGAAGGCTGCACGACGGTCGCCCTTTGTCTGGCCCGACAACTTTCCGCGATGGGCACGCGTGTGCTGCTCGTCGACGGCGACTTTCAGGATCCGCAGATCGCGACGCAACTCAGTATCAGCCTGCCCAACGGATGGGAAAAAGCGATTCAAGGAAATGAACCTCTGGATGACACCGCGGTGATCGCCGTGGAAGAACAGATGTCACTGCTGCCATTGGACCAGAACTGTCAACAAGCGGCCTTTGCCTTGCAGGATTCCACGGCGGTTGAATTGTTGCGCCAGGCGGCCGACCAGTTCGATCTGGTGTTGATTGATGCCGGCGCATTCGACGATCGTTTGGCTGGAGCGTTGGATGCCGCCCTCATCGTGCGTAATTCTCGCCTGACGGGTGCCAGCGAAGTCGAAGAGCTTGCCGGGCGTCTGAATGCAGCCGGCGTCGAGACCTTGGGGATCGCCGAAAACTTCACGGCGCGACGTGCCTAGTACCGCGAAGTTGGAGTCCAGGCATTAGCTTGTCCTGTCAGCCTCCAGGATGTACTCCCATCCACGAAGCCTTAACGTGAGCAACGCACACGATGTACGAGAATTATTGGCAGCTTGAAACGAAGCCGTTCGAGAACACGTCGGATCCTCGGTTCTACTTTCCCAGCGACGTGCACCAGGGCGCGATGCTGAAACTGCGCTATGCGGTCGAGAATCGTCGCGGTTCGGCGCTGTTATGCGGAACAACGGGCCTCGGCAAGACCTTGCTCGTGCAGACGTTGGCGGGCGACTTGTCCAGCGAATTCTCACCCATGGTCCATTTGGTTTTTCCCGATATGCCACCCGACCAATTGCTCGCCTATTTGGCGGGCAGCCTAACGGGCGAGTCGATCGCCAGCATGCCGTCCGTCCAGCAGAGTGTCCGGCGGTTGGAGCGGTCCTTACAGGAAAATGATGAACTGGGATGCCACGCCGTCGTGATCATCGACGAAGCACACCTGCTGCGCGAATCATCGCTGGAGACGGTGCGGCTGTTGATGAATTTCAATCAAGACTTGAGATCGTTGATGACGCTGGTTCTGGTCGGCCAGCCACCATTGTTGCCGGTACTCGATCGCATGCCGGATCTCGACAGCCGGCTGGGGGTCAAGTGTTTGCTACGGCCCTTAACGCCGCCAGAGACGGCGGGCTATGTCGCGCATCGGATGGAGGCGGCAGGAGCATCTCGGCCCCTCTTCGACGAAGGAGCCCTCCAGGCGATTCACCGTCATTCGGGCGGCGTGCCACGACAAATCAACCGGCTCTGCGATTTGGCATTGCTGATCGGCTTTGCCGACGAGCAGGAAGTTCTGGGTGCCGCGCAGATCGAAGCGACCGCGGGCGAACTGACGACGGCCGCGGCAGCCTGACATCGGCCCGGGCATTTGTAATTCTGATCGAGGGATTTAGGATGGATTCGTGAAATCCCCGGTCCTCCATCGCCGTCCTCCTTCTATTGTCATCGTTCTCGTGGTTTTGGTCACCGCATTGGCGCCCGCCATGCGCATCCACCACGCCGGCGATTCCCTGTGGCTGGACGAACTTCATACGGCGTGGACCGTTGAGGACGGCGTGGACAAAGTCGCCACGCGAGCGGCGCAGGGCAACCAAGGCTCCGTTTACTTCTATCTGACGTGGGTCGTGGTGCAATGCGGCGGCCTGAATGAGATGGCACTAAGGATGCCCTCCATTGTCGCCGGAACTCTTTTGGTCCCACTATTGTTCCTGGTGGTGCTGCGCTGGACTTCCTCGAACGTGGCGGCCCTGTTGGCGGCATCTTTGGCGGCCATTGATCGTGACTTTCTGTTTTATGGCCAAGAGGCACGGCCCTATGCCGCCGTCCAACTGATCGGACTGGTACAGGTTTATGCCTTTTCACATCTCATGCGTCTGCCGCCGGAAGAAGGTCAACCACTCGCTTTTCAACGCACGAGCCGCATCGTTTTGATCTGCGCGTCGCTGCTCTTGTTTCATACTCATCCCACGGGCGCATTGTTGTTTTTGGGCGAGCTGGCTTGTTATCTGCTGCTGCTGGTCGTGGTTCCCCGGCCCTCCTACGGTTTCTCCTCCTTCTTGGCGGACGGATTCATCGTAGGCTTGGGTTGTGTTCCCGCCGGTCCGTATTTATCCAGTCTGCTAGAGCGGCGCGACAACTGGCGTTTGATTGCCGAGCGGTGGCCCACGCCCGCGCTGTGGCGGTTCGTGCACATCTATCTCTGTGTACCGGCACTGCTGTTGGCGGCGATTGCGGCGGGCCGTTGGCTGTCGCGGCGCGAACCGAAAGTCGCTCGCATCGACCTTCGGGTTGTGGCCACCACTTGTTGCTGGCTGTTCGTGCCACTGCTCTGCGCATGGCTGGGAACCTATTTCGAAGTGGCCTCACTGACGAGGATG
Organism: Planctomycetota bacterium; assembly: GCA_029259935.1. Next base: position 7,461 of record JAJDEH010000126.1, on the reverse strand, counting down.
CGTTATGTGATCGTCGCCCTGCCCGCGTCGCTGGTTGCCGCGGCCTTGTGCTGCGCGGCGGTACCCAACAGGATGCTTCGCACCATCGTGGCCATCGTCGTATTGGGGGCGGCCATCGCAACCAGCGATGTACCCAGCCAATACCAGCGTGACGGTCGCTTCAACGGAGAACGCAACGAGGATTGGCGCTCCGTGGTCGAAGCGGTCAATCAGGCGAAGGAAACGCGCAAGTGGCCTGTTTTCGTCGCGGCCGGACTCATCGAAGACGACCATCTGAAGACAAGTCCCGATCCCCAATTCCACGAGTTTTGTCTATTCGCCGTGCGGGGAATCTACCGTATTGAAGCGACCGATCGGCACCTGTTCGCCCTGCCTACCACGGACTATTCGCCAACCGATCTTCAGCTTGATGAAATTCGCCACGCGGGAGGAGCTTGGTTGATCGTCCGCGGCACGGAGTCCCGATCGAACGACTACACAAAAAGAATCCGTCATGCCTTGAACGCGAAAGGCTGGGACTGCGTGACGAAAGTCGTCCACCAACAAGGTGCCGTGCAGCTCGCACGATTGGAATTAGCAGCGGAAGGAAGGCACTAGCGGCCTTGCGGCAACTTTATCCGGCGTTTCAATTCTTCTCTTTGCTTTTGCAAGTCCGCGCGGTTTTGATCGGCTCGCTTTTGGATGTCGCCGATGCGTTTTTGGATGTTGTCTAGGTTTTCCTTGGCCTGCTCAAGAGTGGCAATTTGTTGCTGGTGTCGGTCCCGGTCCTTGGTACTCTCTTCGATCGCCTTCTCGTGTTGCTGGGCGTTGCCGTCTTTGTCTTGAATCGCTTTCTTGCTGGCTTTGATTTCCTTCTCCGCCTTTTCGATTCGCTCGCGGTATTGCTTGATCGTTTCGTCCAATCGTTTCTTGGATTTTTCGAACTGCTGCTGATTTCGTTGAAATGGAGCGACTGGAACCGGCCTGCCCGGCCGTTGAATTGCCGGCCGCCCTCCAATTCGTATTCCGCCCAGTTGAATTCCTTGCCGGTTATGCTGCTGATAGATCTTATGTGCCTCGGGGTGCTTTTTCTTCAGGTCGTCGACATTCTTTGCTTCGTATTTCTTGACGACGTCTTTCCCGTTTTTCTTTTCCGTAACTTGCATTTTGATCGAACCATCGGCCGCCTGTTGGATTTCAATTTCACGGCCTTGCTCTTTGATCTTGATTTCCTTGTTGCCGTTGGCCACTTTGACCCTTACCTGACGAGCGTTGTTGCCGCCTTGCACCTGGATCTGAATCTGGGCTATTTGAGCGGCTCTCAAATTGCGAAGCACGGGATTCACTTCCACTTCCGGTTCTTCGGGCTTGAGCGCCTGTTTGGCCAAACGGGCCGCGACCGCGTGGCTGTCTTCCGCCAGTCCTTGCAGAGCCTTTTGAGCAGCGTCCAGCGTCTCCTGGTCGTTGCTCTTCAAATGATGTTTCAGTATCGCCGTCGCGCGGGTGGTCACCTCGCGATCGCCACTCTTGGCCGCCTCGGACAACGCGGGAAAGGCCGCTTTGCCCAGCTCTTGCAACGCGTCGCTCGCCGACCGGCGTTCGGCAAACTGATCGGAACCAAGCTGCCGAACCAGTTTCGGAATATCCGTTTCAGGATCCGCCGAACTGACGGTGGAAACACTAAGGAAGATGCCGGTTACCAACACCAAGTAGAAACGGATCGAACAGATCATGGGGTTTGCCCTGCTTGGAAATTCTGGTGAAGTTGGCGATGCACGTCGGATTGTAACACAGTTGCGGTCCGGTTGGACATCCTTTTTTGGTGGCTCGGACGCCATAAATCAAAACGGCCCTCAATCAAAACGGACCTTGGCGACGCTCCTTGCTCGGCAGAATCTCCAAGCAAGTGGTCCACCACCCCGACTCGACGGTTTCAATGAATTCTCGAGGCAGGCTCTCCGCGGTCATCTCCTTGGCCAATCTTTGGTAATCGTACTCCAAGGGCACGAACTCCAGCGAAAAGCCGCTCGCCGACGAATATTCCAGAATCGTGTACCAGACGTTGGTGTGACCGTCGTTTTCGGGCCGTCCCAGCACGCCGACGTTGATGAAGTGCCGTCCGTCGCCCAAACCGCGATGCCATTTGATGCCGGAATGCGTGGCGACGAGTACATCCGCTTCGGCTTCCCGAGCCAGCGACGAAAGAAAATGCGTCGATGTCGTGGACTGCCACAGAAATTCGTTCACCTTCCGCGGACTGCCGTGACAGAGCAGCACGTTGAGCGGACCCAGTTCGAGCCTACGCTGCTTGGGTAGCTCGCGCAGAAACCGACGATTTTCCTCCGACGTATTCGCCAAGGTGTAATCGTAGCTAATCTGAGCGAAATGGTTGTCGCGCGGATCGGTGTATCCGCATTGGCAATTGTCCAGTTCGTTGCCGATCGAGTCGTCGTAGTTCCCTTGCAAGCACTGAACATCATGATCCCGCAGCAGGGGAAACACGCGATCCGGATGGGGACCGAAAGCACCCATGTCGCCGAGACAGTAGATCGCATCGACGCCGCGAGACGTCGCGTCCCCGATAGCCTGCTCCAACGCGAGATAGTTATTGTAAATGCCGCCGAAACAAGCGATGCGAGTTTTTGAACCGGAAGCGATCATTGCGGGGCCCGCCGTCTTTCAACTCGATGATTCAAAGAGACTCGAAGCATTCGAGCAAATCGCGCCGTACTGATAACACGTATGACAGGCTCCGTGCCGAATCTCGAACGGCACTGCCGCTTCTTGCAGCGATGACCCCAACACCGAGTCGGGAGACTCGATCAGAATCGGACACACATGAACTCCGCGGTCCGTCACGATGCGGCTATGCTCGCAAACCAACTGCGACTGGTCGTAGTCCTGCATCATCTCCACCGTCACGCGATCGCCGTGGTGGTAGCCGTGCGAGCGATCCTCTTCCGCGCCTAGATGCAACGTCGGCAGGATCTTCAGTCGCGGGCGCACATAACCGGCCTGCTTGAGCATGTTCACAAACGACCCCACGACTTGTTGCTCGTCTTCATCGGGCCAAGTTCGCGCGGCCGTGATAATCGGCAGAAATCCGAACTCCACCAATTGGACGACGCCTCGCATCGCCCGTTCAAAAGTCCCGTCACCACGAATCGGATCGTTGCTTTCGGGTGAAAATCCGTCCAGCGACACACGAAACTCCAGCGAGTACAGGCTCTCGCGTTCGGCGTCGCGCAGTTGTCGCAGCCATTCGTCTTTCAACACCGTGCCATTGGTTAGCACGGTCGCGGGACCATACAAAAGAGTCTCAACCAGAATCTCCGTCATCTCGCGATTTAGAAACGGTTCGCCGCCGGTGAAGTAGTACTCCTTCACGCCCATCGCGACCGACTCTTCCAACCGGCGTTTGACTTCCTGCAACGAAAGATAGCCGAACGAATCATTTTTCGGATTGCAACTGATGAAGCAATGATGGCAGGTCAAATTGCACAAGGTGCCGGAAACTTGAAACCACAAATGGTCCAAATGGGAAAGCTCGATCAATGGCGATTGCGGTTCGTTCACGGCACAAGATGCTCGACACTGGCATAAAGATCCAAATCCGCTCGACCCCCAAGAATCGTAAACAACTCTTGAATTTGCCGCAGTCCAACAGAAACAAGGAACTGAGAATTGCGACCGTAGCTCTTCGCGCCCAGGATGTAGAAATTCGGTTCGGGGTTCAGCAACGTTTGCGCTCCGTGCGACGATTGATCGAGGCAATCGGCCGACGTCGCGCCCAGCAGTGCCGCGGCCAACTTCATCGGGCCATCACTGGCATAACACTGATGAACCTGCAGTTCGCTGTAAATCGAGCCGTCCGGCTGATAGCCCACGTTGGTGATGATCCGGTCGAACACTTCTTCACCGGCATGGCGTCCCACAAGCTGCACGGAAAACTGGCTCGAACCTGTGTCATAGTCGACTCGTTCCAGCATCGTGCCGTCCAGATGCCGGGCGGGCGAGTTGTCGTCAGTCACGCAGTGATTCGCGGCCACGGCCAGTGCGTCGCGTTCGGCCAGTCGATCTTCGGGGATACGCCGAATCGGCCCGTCAGGTTCGTGATTCTCGGCGTCAGCAGCATCCCGCCGGGTGATCCAAGTAACGCTTGTCTTAGGTTCTTCTTTCCCCAGTTCGCAGAGCGCCACGACATTGGTTGCCGCCGAGTAACCACTGCCGACCACCAGGATCCGCCGGCCGGCATAGTCGGCCCGTTGCTGATTGAGTACATCGGGCATTCCGGTTTCGATTCGCGGGCGCGACGCTTGCTCGCCGATGGCCGGAATACCGCCCTGTCCGGCCCAATTGGGATTGCGGAACACGCCGGTCGTGTCGATCACCGCGCCGGCCGTCGCGATGTACTCGCTTTCGGTGTACTCGCCTTCGACGTACTTGCCTTCTTGGCCGCTCATTAGAATTCGAAAATCGGAATCCGCTCGCTGTTCGCCGCCCGGGTGTTCGGACTTCAGACACGAACTTCTGCCAATCGCCAGCACACGGTTCGACTCGTGAATGCAGCCGGCCAGTAGATCGGTTTTCGACAGCGGTCGCAGGTAATGCTCGTACCACTCGTTGCCCGTCAGCAGGGCGTCAGGATCGGGTGGCTTGTAAGCGGGATCTTGCGCTGCCAAGGCAGCTAGTCCCAGAGACGAGGCATTCATTCGAAAGGGGCTGAACATGCGAACGTGGCCCCAGCGGCGCACGTTTCCCGCTACTTGCTCGCGTTCGTAAACAGCCACCTGGTAGCCGAGCGAACGGGCATACAGCGCCGTTTCCAGCCCAATGGGGCCAGCCCCAAGAATGGCGATGCGGGCGGAAGTCTCTAATTCCATTCTGAACTCATTTTCATGTAATTTCTCCGCGGCGGTCGGCTGTCGACGTCACTCTAGCAAAACCGTCCACTCTTTTCCGTGAACGAGCATACGCACTGAACTAGAAACCGGACGAACGTGGCGGTGACGGCCGAATTCCGCTCGCCGGTTCGCGGACGCGTCTTGCGACGCTGGACGAAGCTCTTCCGGGTGCCCATCGAGCCGGTAGTCCTTGGCCCTGGTGTCGCTAGGTGCATCAACCGCGACAGTCGAATCGAGGCCCGTTTGTTGGCCGGTGGTTGTCGCGCTCGTAGCTTCCCGATAGCGGACCTGAGACAGCAGCGGATTCGTTTCCACTCCTTGCTCGTGCAGCCACTGGTCGATGGCCGACGAAGCCGCTGCGGACGGGGGCTGGCCTTCAAGTCGCTGGGCGTGGATTTGGCTCACGGCGGTTAGCTCCGTTTCGTAGCGTGCCAGATGGAAATCATAATCCGCCGGCCGCAACGCGAACAGCGAGTCCCGCTGCCGGGCCGGATCCCAAGCGGGGCAACTTGACGAGTGTAACAAACAAGCGATTGCCGAATTGATGCCGTTTGGTTGTCCATGGAACTGCCCGAAAAAAAGCCACGCAAAGGAGTTACCGCAACACCGTGCCCATCCTGCCGGAGTGAATCGAATCCAAAAACGTTTGCAACTCGGCTAGAGTTTCAACCGGGTAAGCGCAAACGTCTCGCGCCTCGGCGAGCGGCGTCTTACAGCATGCGCCATCATCCCATCGAGATGGCGACCTCATGCCCCTCTCACTCTAATTGCGAGATGCAGGTGTGCTTCAAAAAGTGCAAAAAAATGGAAGAGTCAGAAGAGTTCAGAGTGTCGTTGAGTCCACGTACGATACGGAGTCCAAAGTACTCGTGGTGCGTAAGAGCGGAAGCAATCCTTCTAACTATGTGGTCCCAAGAAACCCAGATTGCAGAACCATCCCTGGCAAATGCGGGGCCTCGCAATCACTCCAGGCTGCGGACGATTTGCTGGGCTCACCTGGACCGAATACGATTAGAGAGATCTCTAAAGGAGGTTTTCGTTGGAATGTTGAAAAGAACCGATGGTACTATGTTAGTCCATGCGAACATTGCGAGTCACTTCCTGGCCATTTTCTAAAGGTAAAGCAGTCTCGCCTTCCGTGGGGCGTCCCTGAACTTCAACCAAATAAAGCGATTGAGTTTGATCCACCCGCATCTTGGGTTGGTGGAGGGTGAGAATGAAACTTCGAGGGTTCTTTCAAATGATCGATTTAAGCCGTTTGACAAACATCACGAGAGAAGCGTTATCAAGAAGCGGATGGACAGAAAGCCGGGCAATTTCAATTGACGAGGATCGCCAAACCTTAGTTGAAGAGGGGTTTCAGTTCAATCTCCACGCGGCGTCTTTCTTGCGATCGTTCGGAGGCCTAACTTGCGAAACAGAGTCAGGTTCTCCAATCCTATTCGACCCAAAAGAGGTTGTAGGAGCATTTGATGCAGAAGAAGATGGCGATAGCTTCCAAGCAATGCTGGGATCGACTGCATGCCCAATAGGCATTGGAAATGCGCTGCTGATGTTTTTGCTCGACGATGGTCGCATGCTCTTACTGAATGATCAGTGGCAAGGCTATTGGATTCTTCCAAGCATCTGCGATGGGCTGAACGAGTTACTAAATGCGTACGCGGTCGGATCTCAACCTCAGGAAATCCCCAGGGAATTTGTTCCGGAGTGCTATCGATAGCGGCGAATAGTTCGTGTCTGGGGCGTAAATTGGGTTCGATGAACAACGAATATAATAAGTTGATTCAGTGTCACCACTGCCAGGGTTGGGGGTGGGTCTCTGGCTCAGTAAATGGAGCATGCCCCTCCTGCGGGACCATTGTTCCCTCGAGTCCAATTGCCGCCGTAGAAAACCCCAATGAGCCAGCGCCAGAAATCAAGGAATAAGTAAGAACCAAGAATATGACAGCCGGTGAAACTATCTACACGGTGGCTGTAATCCTGTGCACCGGATTTCGGATTTCTTTTCGTGTCGCTCGCCTTGTTTCATTTTGTCATTATCCCCGGAACAGAAGATCCGGAAATCTTCTATTTCGTCGTCTCGGTGCTGTGGCTGGGTGTTCTGTTATTCGTGGTTACCACCACGGTGAATCTACACCAACGCTCGCTCTTGTTGATTCCGACAGTTCTCCAATGCATTGTTCTCTGCTTGATGGTTTACTTCATGCCGGTCGGCATCTGTGGTGTCGTACTCCTATATCGAAGAGCGCGGCGGAAGTAAAGACTCCTGTAAGGCAATGCGTATCAGTTGACGGCGAGATTCGCGATCCCTTGAACTCAACGGTGAAGAAGGTCGCTTGGCCCGACCCGGACCTCACACGGCGGTTTTGAGTGATTCTGGAATGGTCGGGCGGTGATTTTCCCGAAACTTGGTGTGATTGGAGGCGCATGTGTATCGTGAGGACGTCGTTGACAGAACGATCACAAATCTGTTTCGCTCGGAACTTGAAAAAGAGACCATGCGTGACGCGTACGGATATCGTGAGATTTACTATTGCCACTACTTTGTGGAGCTAGACCCAAAACAAGCGAACCCTGA
>JAJDEH010000125.1 GCA_029259935.1 Planctomycetota bacterium | reverse complement strand
CCTGACCTCAGGCGGGGCGTCGCCTTTTCACATCATCCAACCATCGAGGGTGCAACCATGACAAATCCAAACAGCATCCTGCGACGCCCGCATCTGCTGAAACGCTTGGGCAACGTCGGCTTGGGCGTCTTCATTATCTGGCAACTGTTTTACCTCACCATCGCCAACAGCCTGGAAACACTAGAAGTTGTCACGCATCGATACCCAGAGACGTCCGAATCCATCGCCAGCGCTTTGGACGACAGCCGCGAAGGAAATCATCCCACGGCGCTCGGCGGCCTGTCGTCGCTGGTGTTCGTGGCGGACAAATGGGGGCAACTTACGGAACAACCACAACGCTGGTCGCTGTTCGCCCCGAACATCGGTGATCAAACCGGATTCCTGGCCTGCGAACTGCGATGGAACGACGTGGAAGATTCGGCCTGGTTGTTATCGGACAACGAACCACAAGACACAACTTCCTATTTTCGCTTGGCGGGAAACCGTCTTCGCAGTTTCGAGCAAAACCTCGCCATCACGTTCGCATTGCACGACGGAGAAACCGAACTGGCGGCCCAAGAGCGCTGGGGCCATCAAATCCAACAAAAGCTCGCTAGCGACTACGACGTATTGATTGCCTGGGCGTCGAGCCGAGTGCGAGACTTTCAACGCGAACATGCCGGCGCGCCGATGCCCGATGAAGTGATCCTTCATGTCCGCGGTTACCAGATTCCTTCGCCGAACTCGCAGGCCCCCGCGGACAGCGACACGCCTTACAGTGTCGCCTTTGCCCGCTGGATCCCATCGGCCCAGTATCCCGAAGATGCCTTGCCGATCGAAGCCTTTAATCCTGTCACGAACCAATTTGAATTGCAGCCTTGGACAACGGAGACCGAGTAATGAATAACTCAATCAATCAACCAACCGATTCGGATGTCGTCGTCGGACTATCGCCCTCCCTGCCACGTCCCCTATCACGATCGTCGTGGTGGACGACGCCGGTGAAGGCCGAACTGCCCGCCGTGCTGCGGATCGGCGTCGCGGCCGTCTTGCTGTTTGATCAACTCACGACGATGCTGCCGCACCTGAAATCTTTGTACGGCGGCGGCAGCATGGGAGATCCGGGCCTGTTCGCTTGGATGTTTCAACGCCCGCTACTGCACTGGTCGTTGCTGCAAGGCATCGCCGATCCTCAAGCTATTCAACTGGCGTTTTGGGTTTGGGTGGCCGCCACCGTCGGCTTGCTAGTGGGATGGAACACACGACTCTGCGCCGTCTTAGTGTGGATCCTTGCAATCTCCTTTACCAACTTGAACATCTACGCCATTAACGCCGGCGACCACATCCGCGGAATGTTGCTGCTGTACCTGATGCTCGTGCCTTGCGGAGCCACTTGGTCGGTTGACGCACTATTGCGACGTCGTCATTCAGACGAACCGCGCCGCCGCCTCATGGTGCACCCGTGGGCTTTGCGATTAATCATGGTGCAGTTGGCGTGGATGTATTGTGCCAGCGGCCTTTGCAAACTCTCGGGGGATAGCTGGCCCAGCGGCGACAGCCTGTACTATGTCTTGCACGATGTCAGCCTGACGCGATTTTCCGCTGCCCAACTACCGCTTCCCTTATGGCTATTGCAGTTGTCGACTTGGGCGGTGCTGGTATGGGAGATCGCCTTCCCGCTGCTTGTGTTCTTTCGGCGGACGCGCGTATGGGCGCTGTTATTCGGCGTGTCGCTGCACCTGGGAATTTTCATCAGCATGGAACTCGGCGGCTTTCCGCTTTACTTGCTGGCCGCTTACGCCATGCTGCTTTTGGATCTTTGGTACAGCCGATCGGTCGCCAAAGAGAATCGAACACCGAGGTTCAATACTGCAATCGAAACCGCTCAACCCGCGCTGGCCGTTACCGCAGCCTAGCCAGAATTCTCCAGTAACTCCGATGGCCTGTTCCGTGATCAGTATTGGCTTGACGGGGGTCGTTTGGGCGGTCGACCAGACAGCGACGCTGGCCGGCGGCCGCTCAACTACGCCATGCAAATAATCAGACATCTGCGACTAGCACGGTTACGGTCAAATGCCGCCCCAAACCGAATACCCCTTCATTCTTTATCTTTGCTGTCGATAACTTTGTAGTTTGTCAGAAGCCCTTCGGGAACATATGACTTGCCTCCGTTGACTCTTGTCACCCGACCAATGTGCTTCACGGCCAAATCCAGTTGCTCGGTGTTCGTGGCGACAAGTTGTGCACCGCCTTGGTGAATCACGACGACGTATCCGTCGCGCCCAGGATTAGGCTTCCAGTTTGTTACGTCTATCCAAAAACAGCATCCAGGATTTTTCTTAGCCGCCATTGGTTCAGGAAAAGAACTCATCAATAATTCTTGCAGTTTGCTCGCCGCGGCCTTGATGAGTTCTGAACTACCCTCTGGATAGGCGACTGGCCATACCCAATGCGTGTCGCGAGGCTCCTCTCGTTCTGCATCCTCCGCCGAAGTTAGTGAAGCAACCGGCAGAACGCCTGAAATCAGCATGGCAACGATCAGATGACGCGAAACGATGATTCTCGATACAGTCATTCGTCTACCCATTTGGGACAACGGTAATAGTGTCCCGCCACGTTAAAACTCGCGAGGACCGGTCGACGTGGGTGGTTTCACGCGAGCAGGACCGTCGCGCACATCAACGGGGCGTTCCAGCGCCGTCTCCTCAAACCCCGGCGCATAGATGGGATGAGACTCCCATCGATTCGGACCGGTTTTAATTTCCCTGCGTCCGATCGGTTGCGGCACGCGATCGTACCAAGGGTAACCCCAAATGTCGCCTTGCACATAAGGCCACGGTTCGAACACATGACCTACACCGAACGGCGCACGCGCATAGCCGTAAGCGTACGCCGAGTCCAAACCGTGCCAGCGCCCATACCGATACCAGTCGAGATAATCAATCGTCTCAATCTGCCGGCGCACATCGCGCAACTGGCGCGCTCGATCGCGACGCTCGGCATCGATGCTCGACTGGATAGGATCGTAAGCGGGCGGATAGTCTCCCGCTGTAACTGCGTCAGCCGCCACGCTCACGCAAAGTGCACTGATGACGGCGAAGCCCCCGCGTAAAGCTTGCTTCGCAATCATGATTTTCTCCTCAAGGGTTATTTGTCATCATTATACGATTCAGACAAAATCTGGCGATAGGCATCTTTGGCTTTGTCGTAAGCCGCCTTGGCCGCCGCCTGTTCGTGTTCGCGCGTTTGTCCTTTTTTCGAATCCCAGCAGACATCGACTGCGTCCAAACACCACAGGGCACTGCGCCGGCTGGCGCGAATCGGTTTGTCGTCGACCTCGACGAAGATCGGGTTCGTGTGCGAACTGGCCAAAACCCGCACGGCCACCCAGCTAGACCTGGCGGGAGTGAAATCGAAAGTCAGTGATTGGACACTGCCGTCGGCCTCGATTTCTTTCGTCTCCACGACGTGGCCATTGACGACAAGTTCGACCGGCACCTTGCGCGAATCCTTGATCCGAGCGCGTTCGACATGCCAGTACGGCTTTTCATCCAGCCGCAAATCTCGAAGTTCCGTTTGCTTATTCCGGACCATCTTCGTGACAGGCTGTTCGGCCAACAACGCTGCGGCGTCAACTTTGATGTTCAACTTTTGGCCCGCCTTGGCAGACAGGAAGCTGGCTCGCCCATCGCTGCCTTTTTCACCAACTTCCAGGCCGTTGACTTCAAAGTCGTAAAGATGGCTGAGGCCGTCACTGCAATAGCTGCGTCCGTCGCGAATGCCATGAATCCAGTTTTCGAAATTCAGCGGCTGATCCTTATCGAGCTTGACATAAACGCGGCCGAGGCCGACGCGGTCGCCATAGATGCAGGGGAAATCGGTCTCGCCGCTGATCCGGCAAGGATAGCCGCAATTCAGCGTGTGATACCAAATGTTTAACTCCCAAATAACCGGCGTATCCACCGCCGAAATAAAATCGCACACACCGTGCACGACATCGACGACGTACTCGTTGGCCCCGATGCTATTGAAGCGTGGCATCGCGTAGTCGGGCAGCTTGTCGGCGCACCGCCCTTTCCAGTTCGCACTCGCGCCGCCCCACCGCGTGGCGGGAAACTGTCTTGAACCGTCGGGCATGTGATCCGGAAGCTGTAGGCCCCAACCACTGTGCGAGAATCCGACGATGCCTCCTTGTTTCTTTCCCCAGGCCAGCACCGGCAAGTCCCAACTGGGCCACTCGCCAACCAACTTCGTCTTCCGGCCCTTAAATTGTCCCTTCTGCCCTTCGTAGGACCATTCGAAATTGACCGGCTCGGGATAGGTGTAGTCGTCTTCATTCAGGTTCAATAAACACAAGTGGCCGGCATGCGACGAAGGGAACCCCGACACTTCGACGTCGTAACGCATCAGATAATCTTTCGTCGACAGCTTATCGATTTTTCCCGAAAAGAATTCCTTTTGATAGTACCAACAAGGCCCCCACGACAGCACGCAGCCGACATTCAAATCTTCGCCCAGAATGTGCCGCATCATCGCTTCCGGAGTCACACCTTGCGTCGGCGATTCGTAATGCGAACAGCCGGCCGCGTGGACATGATGATCGCCCGAATACCAACGGCTGTCGGCCAGCTTGATCCAGCGCTTGAGACGAAACGACTCGGAGTGCTGCTTGGCGTTGGGCACGGTCATCGATCGCTTCAAAACGTGATACTCCGGACCGCGCGTGTAGGTCACTTCATACTGTCCCGGCGGCAGGCTTACCGATTCGCCGTCGTGCCGATAGATCTGATCGTGAAAGAACAAGTCGGGAGCCAGCCGCCGCGAACGGGCGGGATAAACGCGATTCCGCTCGTCGCGAAAGATGAACTGGCCGGTGGTCGGTTTGCCGCCGTCGTCGATAACATCCAACACCACCTTGACGGCGGGGCGGCATTCAAACAGGACGGCGACCTCGTTGCGAAAGCCGATGTCCTGCGACCCTTGGCCGACGTTGAATGAGATGCTCGCTTCGCGCTTGCCGCGATCGCGGCTGTACATTTCGAGGATGCGATACTCGAGCGGCAGCCCGGAGAGTTTGTTCAGCAGCGGCTGCTTGTCGTAGGTCTGGATGTCGAGCCAGCGGTTAGGAACATCTTCCGGCTTGACGACCGGATCGGGATTTTTTCCGTTGCGAGACCGATGATAAACCGGCGCGGCATTTGGACTGGCCGCCACCAGCGGCGCGGTCACGCCCCCTTGGTTGTGAACCTTGACCAGAAAGACACTCCAGCCTTGCTCGTTGAGCGTTTTTTTGACGGGACCAATGGCGACTTTGACGCGGCTCTCCGGATTAATATGAACGCCGGCCAAAACCAGCGGATCGAACACCTTTTGAATTGCGGCGACCGCCTTCTTTTCGTCAAGCTCTTTCAGCGCCGCGTCGAGTTGATCTTGTTGCATCACGGTCAACGGCTGCCCGAGGAAATTTAGTGCCTGGGCCACTCGCGTGGCTTGCGCCTTGAGCGGCTGCGCTTCTACGCCTTCGACCAACGGCAATTCATCGGCGTAGCTGTTTAGAACAAGAAGGGGCAACAGAGCCACAAGCAAAACAATCCAGCGCCGCATCATAAGATCTCCCGAAGGTGGAACCAGACGGATGGCAAACTCTTTAACATCTTGCACTTCGCATCCGGGATAAAGCAAGCATTTTCTGCTTGAAGTTCTCAGCCGCAAGCGGCGCACTCGCCTGCGTGTAACATACGCGCGTCGGCAAAGTTCTTGGTTGTTTTTGTCATGACGTTCTCCTAACAGAGGAATCCACAACGCGTTACGCGCGACGTCTCGGCGAGTCGGCGTCGGCCGCGCCGCCGAAAACGTTTGCAAAGTTGCAACGGTCTCGCGCGGCGCGATACGGATTTCTATCGCAAACCTCTCCTCCGGTCCTCCCCCTTTTTCAAGGGGGAGCTAGAGGGGGTTCCTTGCCGCACCTCCATTCAAAAATCAAACTAACGAAGAAATTGAATATCGTACCGAACCGGCGAGCCTCCAGCGTTAGCTGGGGGGTAGTTTTGAACAACACGGCGCTCGCCGTTTCAAATTTCAAATAGGTAACAGCCAACCGCCGCGGCGATACCCCTCGACTAACGTCAAGGGCTCGCCTCCTCATAAACAAGGGGAGCACCGTTCTCCTGTTCTCCCCCTTTTTCAAGGGGGAGCTAGAGGGGGTCGTTTGCCGCACCTCCATTCAAAAATCAAATCAACGAAAAAATTGAATATCGAATATCGAACACGGAATAATGAAGGTTGAAGGAAGAACGAAACGCAAAGTCGCGGAGCCGCAATGATACAAAGAAGACCGCACAACGTCCGCCTGCTTCGCGTCGCCGCGTCATGGCGTCTTTGCCCTCGTCTTTGAAGACCAGGCTTCCGGCCTGCCCCCTGCTGCCCTCTTCCATCATTCTACCCAATTCTGGCGAATCGTGTTGGATTGATTTTTGAACCGTGTGGCGAGTCTCGCGTGATATGGGGGCACAGTCCTCTTCCGCTGGGTTCCCGCCTGCGCGGGAATGACGCCCTTGAAGCGGTAGCGCGCGAGCCCTCCGGTGCGCGAGTTGATGAGATCGGAGAGCTTGCGCCCTGCCGCGGCTGTTGTGGTCGTGTCTGGCGATCCGTTCAGCCGCCAACCGTTGACGTTGGCGATGCGGGGAAACAGCCGTGAAACGGCGAAAGCATATAGCCGCCGGTGTGAGCCGGCGGATAGCCCGTCGTGAAGAACCGAGCCGCGAAAGCGGCGACAGCAGTTCGGCAATTGGTCCACAACTGCCTGTGTCGCCGCCTTCGCGGCTTGGCATGGGTTCGGTCCTTGATCCATGGGCTTACGCGATTACGCCCACGGCTACATGCTGCCGCCGTTTCACCGCTTTCGACACGGCGGACTGATCGTTGTAGTGGAGTTGCCAATCCTCGTCATGCCAATAACTACACTCGCCATGGTCTCTGGCTACACGCGCCGGGACCCATCAGCCGCGCGAGCGCCGATCAATTCGGCTCTTGCATCAGTTGCTCAATGCGTTGGTCGATATCGTTTTTGGAAACATCCATGTCTTGAAGCAAACTGCGATAGTTGTCCGCCACGGTGGCCGAGTTGGGATGATCGGCCCCCAGACTCGCCACGAAGATGCTCAGCGCGCGGCGGATCAGCGGCTCGGCCTCGTCCAGCCGGTTGGTGGCCTTCAGCAACGCAGCCAGGTTGTTGAGGCGAATGGCGACGTTGGGGTGCTCGTTTCCGAAGGACTGCTCGTCGATTGCCAGCGCGCGGCGCATCAGCGGCTCGGCCTCGTCCAGCCGGTGGTTAGCGAGGTGCTGCTGTCGGCGTTGATGAATAATAGGGCGTTGTAGGTGCGACCGACTGTAGGGGGAGAACTGCCGCGGGAAGAACCCC
>JAJDEH010000124.1 GCA_029259935.1 Planctomycetota bacterium | reverse complement strand
CCCCCAGGCGGTGCGGGATACTGGGGGCTCGCTGTCGCTCGACCCCAGCCACACAACACACAATTCTTCCGCTGAGCCAGTCCGAGCTACTAATCCTTCCCTAGATATCCCGCGCTGGATTGGAAGTACTTGTCGCGCCGGCTGGCGACGGCATCGGCCTTTTCGTCGCGACGGCTCTTCAAATCCTCCAGATTTGCCCGGCATAACCGGCAGCCAAGATCGTCGATGTGAAACGTCAGATAGTCGGTGTGCTCCTTGCCGAGCGTACCCAGCAAGAAACTGCCCAGTTGTTCGCGCGAAGGGCAAGTCAGCCGGTGGCGACGCCAGATGCCGCCGACGGTGTGGACTCCCGCGTCGCGACGGGAAATGATGGCCATTAGTTCCCGCGCCAATTCGCTGTCGTCGCGCAGCGCCGTCTCTAACGTGGCCATTTCGTCGGGCGAAAGCGCTTCGTCCAGGTATGCTTCCAACTCGGATTCGGTGAATGGATGCGACATCTCGGTTTTCACTCTTCGTACAATTCGGGAAATATCTCGTCCGACAGCCCCTGACGACGGATGATGGTCCGCATGCGGGCAATGAAGTCGAATTTGAAGTTGGCCACTTGCTGCTCGGTGATCTCCAATTTGACGGCCACATCCTTATTGGCCCAGCCACGGACAAACAGCAGTTCGGTGCACTTTAGTTTGGTCCAGTCGCCCCGTTCCCGCCAACGTTCGACCTGCTCCCGCAGCGCATCGACGATGGCGTCTTCTTCGATGTTGCGCCGTTCACCGCTACGGGCAATGCTGCTGGCCCCGCGAGCCGTGCCGGTCAACTGCCATTGTCCGCTGGAGTCGTTGCTGGCCGAGAGGGGAATGGACGGCCGGCGTCCTTCGCGGCGCAGATGATCGGTCAGCTTGTAAGCACAAATGGAAAACAGATAGCTTTCCAGTGCTCGTTGACCGTCGAAATTGGGCAGGCTGTTGAGGAAGCCGATGAAGGCTTCCTGAACAATGTCCTCGCTGGCCGCCCGATTGGTCAAGCGGCTTTCCACGAAGGCCAACAAACGGCCTTCGTACCGGGAGATTAGATCGCTCCAGGCGTCAGAGTCACCCTGCCGAATCCGTTCAATGAGTAATTGATCAGCTTCAGAATTCGCGGCCATTGGATCCCGAAAAGAATGGACATTGAAGAGACGAGTACTGATACCGCAGATCAGAGCCTCCACGATCTAGCGCCTGGCAGCGCTCTGATCGAAGACCTGAACTGGTCAGTTACTCGTCCCTACATCCACGGGATCCAGCGCGCTGCCAAGACACCGACAGTGATTAAAACCAGTATGGCCGTAACCGCAACGAACTGCAACCTGCCCGTGTAGAAGCCGCGGGTGGCGTTATCCAGGCGAAAATAGGTGGAAATCACACCGAGCAAGGCCAAGATCGCCCCGCCAACCAGGCCCGTATAAAGCAGCCGTGTTTTGGCGACGGCATCCTCCCAACGCCGGTCGAGCATCGCACGAAATCGCTGGTCAAACTTCAGCATCGCGTAGGATTCGTGCATCGGGCCCAGCGGAGGGCCGAAATCCCGCATTCCCTGATAGTTGTGTTCCGGGCTTTTCAAATGCCGCTGAATATGCCCCTGGTCGAAGTTGATCACGGTGGGCGCGGCCGAGTGGCCGATGTGCCAGGCGATATATTCGTCGGTTTCCCGCTTGAGTTCTTCCCGCATTTTCACATCGCGTTCTCGTGGCCGCAGGTGATGGCCCGAGGAAACTACAATCGTGTGAACATCGCCTTCAAGCTGCTTGCCGTTCAAGACCCAAGTTGGCAATTCGCTCGACGCGCTGCTCGACCCGGCGTCGGCAATTTCCGCCTCGTCGGCACGCACTTTAATGGCGGGACCGTCGATGTCGGTTCGCAAAACGCTGGCTTCGGCTGGCTCGGTGATCGCGACCTCCGGTGCTTCAACCGCGGTCGCGCGATCGGCTTCACCCGCAGGTGCCAGGGCGGCAACCGGTTCGACCGTCGTCGAAGCAGCTAGAGCCGATGCGGCGGCGGGTTCTTCGGCGTGAGCGCCCAGCATCACGATGGCACTGGGGCCGCCGAACAGCACTCCAAACACGCCCAACATACCCAGTCCCAATGACCGGTTGGCCCACCTTTCGGTGACCAGCAGCGTGCTTAGAACGACGATCATCAGAACGGGAACAATGAACAGTGAAATCGTATTAAACATGATTGTCCACCTATACTTCCTGGAATTGATCGCGGACTTCGTTTCGTTGTTTCGGACTCAGCCACGGCGCGGAGAGCTGCACCGCCAATGAAATCGTGACGGCCACCGCGACTCCCCAAGCCGGGAATTGGAAGATGACGCCAATGACCCAAGCGCAAACCGCGCAGACCATCGTGTCCCAAATACTCAGCCGGGAGGAACGCAAGGGATCCGCCTGTTTCCACCAGCGCATGGCTACTAACAAAATTGCCATGAAACAGAGATGCGCCGATAGCAGCGGCGCTCCATTTCTATACATGTCGGAAAAATGTTGCACGGTGCGGTTGGGCCACGGCAAGCGGAGTATCAAGTCCGCCGAGACATAGGTCAAAAGGCCAATGCCGAGCCCAATGGCCAGCATTACGAATCGGCGACGGATGGCGTCGCCTTCGCCGCCTTCCCAAAATTTGCTGACTCCCAGAATCAACCACGAGCCGGCGACACTAGACACCGTCAACCAAGTGTAAAACTGCCACCAGTGAATTGGATTGGAAAGCGAGCCGGCGGCAAGCAACATGACCAGTATGTTAATCACGGCACAAACCACGGCAGCCAACAGCAGCGAACCTGTCAATTCGGCCAGCCGATCGGCCTGCGGGCGCGAAAGCAAATAGCTCCGCACCGCCTTCTTCATGCCACGTTTGCCTCGTTGATACCGGGCTGCGGTCCGTTGAGGTCGCGTTTGCTGAGGACGCGGTTGTTGAGGACGCGGTTGTTGAATCGGTTGTGGCTGCTGCTGGGGCAGCGGCTGAGTATGGCTGAACCCGCCGGCCATTGCATGCGACTGGGGTGGATAGGCGCTCGTCGGCCGCTGACTCGGCGCTCGACGGTGCGGTTCCGCGATGCTCTCGGCGTTGACCACATGCTGCACGTCGCCCATGACAATGTCGTGCTGATCATCGCGAATGACCATCAAATCAGGGTCGGAATCCTCGCCGATAAAAACGGCGTTTTTGGAATTGGACGATGAGGGCGTCTTCTTGTTCGATTTGGCTGGCAGCACCGCCGAGCCATCCAGTGGCAAGTCCGCCACCATTTCGGCCACGTTGCTATATCGCGTATCCGGATCCTTCGCCATGGCCTTGGTGATCACACTGCGATAAGGATCGGAAATACTGTCTAGCTCGGGATCGGAAGTCAGGTGCTTCATGATGATTTCCTGACTGCTCTCGCCCTCGAACGGGACCCGTCCCGTCAGCATTTCAAACAGCATGATGCCCAGGGCGTAGATGTCGATTTCCTTGCCGTAGACTCCCTTGCCGATTTCCGGCGCCATGTAATGAAACGTGCCGACGCTTTCGGTTTGCCCGCTGCGGCGGCTGCACGAGATGAACTTCGAAAGACCGTAGTCACCGATCTTAACGATCTCTTCGTCCCAGAAAATATTGCCGGGTTTCAGATCGCGATGGACAATCCCGTGGTTGTGCAGGTAGCTGACGCCGGCCGCGATTCCCTGAAACCAAAAATGAACTTCGTCGATCGGCATGCCGTTCGGATTGCGATCGATTACGTCCTTCAAGCTCTCGCCCGCGACGTACTCCATCACGACCCAAGCTCCACCATGCTCGTCGTATTTGATATCCCACAGAGAAATGAGATTGATATGTTTGAGATTGAGGCACTGCTTGACGCCCCGCAGCTCGATATCGAGATTGCGACGGACCTGCTTCAGAGCCACTTCTTTTCCGGCGTCGCTGATCGCGAAATAGACTTCGCCAAACCCGCCCACGCCGATTCCTCGCTTGATGACATAGCCATCCAGCGGGCGAGTTCCGCTTGCGTAGGCAAACTTCATGGCTCGAAGGCTCGGTGTTTGTGGTGGCTGCGGCGAAACATCCCGGTCGTCTTCCGAGTTCGCTCCGGCGTCAAGCGTAGTTGGCTCGTGCATTTGTCGCGTTTTTGTCGTGCAATCCGGCAGTTTCCGGACGGCGCGACTCAACTCCCAATCTAAAGGATATGGACGCAAACCACAAAGGGAAAGTTCAGGTCAGTCGTGTCCTACCTGTCCGGCTTCTTGGAGAAACCGGACATCTGTTCAAATCTCCTCCAAACTCATCGAAAAGTCTTCTCCGACGATCCGCGAGCTGTAAGTGATGGGCCCGGTTCCGTCGTGAGGCTCTCCATCGATTTCCAGTGTATTCATGCTACGACAGTAAAGCCCGTCGTCTTGCCGAAACAAGACAACATCGTCGGCCCAATCGCGGCACACGACATGGTTGTGCCAATTGGGCCCCAAAACACACGATTCGGCCATAAGCAATACGCCGTCGGCCCAGGGGTGTGTTCGATGCCGGCTCACAAATTCCAAACGAGCGGTCGCACTGAGCGCGTGCGGCTTGCAAAACCGCAGCACGACTCCGTTACCCAGATCAATCTCATCGCCGTTGTGCAGCAAGGTCTTGCCCTTGATCTGTTGTCCCTCCACCGAAACAGATGCGATGGGCTCAATCAAATAATCTTCCCCTTCTCGGCGGATCAAAGCATGTTCGCGGAACAGGTCTCCCAGAATTGGAATGTGAGCCTCGGTCTCGGGCATCGCCTGGCCAATGATCACTTGGGGGCTCAAACAGACCAGGTAGCCGCCCACCGCATCGACCCACAACAGGAACCTCGCTTCCGCTGATTTTGTAAGCATTGATTCAGCCGCCGCCGCGGGAGACTCGGCAGTCACCGCCTGCTCCCGTTTCTTTTGGGAATCTCCTGAATAAGTATCGGTATCCTGAAGCGCCACGCTGCGGGCATCTTGTTCGTCCACTTTTTTCCACGCCCGGCGACGGGCATCCTGCGCCAGGCGGCAATCGGGCGACAGTTCCAACAGTTGATCCGCCACCTGCAGCGACCGGTCCCAATCATCGCCGATCAGCGCGTAGTGCAGTTGGTCCTTCAAGCTGCGACTGTCCATCATGCTGCGTTGGCACTCGGCCCGCCAACGCTCGATCACCTTGACTTCGGGCAGCAACTGCAATGCCGTTGCCAATTGTTCGTCGGCCCGTGCGAATTCGCCTTGCCGCGACAGGTCTTTGGCCGACTGCAGGCAGGTGGCCCCCATCGTCAGGCTACTCAATCGCTCGCTCGACACGCCATGCTGCTGCAACTGTTTCATCAGACGAACGGCCGTCTCGGGCTCGTCCGCCGCCAAGTAGTTTTCAATTTCCTTAAGCGACCGGTCGATCACTTGATCGCGTGTGCCTTCTATCGCCGGATGCCCCGGCTGGAGTTCGGTGGCCGACTCAAGGATCTTCCAAGCTGATTTGGTTCTACCTTCACGTAATTCAAGGCGGACTTGGTTCAGCAGACTCTCAAACACTCTCACCGCCAGCTTCTTGCCCGGCAAGGTTTGATCAAGTTCACCCTCTCGTAGCAGGCGGCAAGCCTCGTCAAGCCGCCCGCGTTTGAGCGCCTCCTCCGCCGCGTGAACCTGTTGTCGCCAAGACTGGTACATGGCCGTGATGGTGTAATCGGAAGTAGAGTATGAGTTTTGTTGGAGCAATGATTTTCGTGAGTTGAGATTCCGCCATTCGACAAAAAAGGGGCTCAGGCCGAAGACAACCTGAGCCCCGAGAGTCGGTAGACTTTGCTAACTATTTCGAGGATTCAGCGAACTGGGTGTCGATCGGCTCGAAGTAGTTCGTAACTTCATCGCGAATGTTACGATTTTCGGGCTCGTCCAACTTGATCCCAGGTTCGAGAGTTTCCTCGGCGTTCACCAATTTCGCTTCGACTTCGATGCGAGTCTTGACGTCGTTGATCAGGTTACGAGCTTTCGCCAATTGGCTGTTGTCGTAACTGAACTCATTGGCCGTCTTGGCAACTTCGATCATCTTCAATTGCGCTTCGAGGTTGGCAACTTCAACTTCCAACTCTCGCTTCGCGGAAAGGGTTTCTTCCAGTTGCTCGTGAGCTCCGTCGAGACGGGCGCGTCGAGCATCCAGACGTTGACGCAGCGCCTTCGTCATTTCGTCCTTCGACTTGTAACGCTCAAACCGACGAGCGAGATCCTTTTCCACTTGCTCTGAAGTGTAGCTCTCGCCAGTGGAAACAAAGCGGTGAACCGAACTGCCCGAATCCAGGGAGGCCGTCAAGGTCATGATGTCCTCTTTTTCGGCCGCCAACTGTCCCTCGGAACCGGAGATTTGACCCTCCAGTTGTTCGACAGCCACTTCTTCCCTGGCGATATCGTGGGTCAAGTCACGAATGACCGGATCAAGTCGGGCAATCTCATGCCTCGCGCGATCCAGATGAAAGCCGATCGGAATGTTCTCTTCGACTCTATCCTGCAACCCCTTCACCGCAGTAGACACGTTGCTGCAGAATCGACCACCAAACAACAACAATAGGAGCAAAACGACCGCTCCACTGACAACTAAGCCCTTTTTCAACATTGCTTCGTTCCTCCCAAGTTCATTGGTAAATGACGATTTGAGTCGCTGGTTTTAAGTGGATGATGTGCAGAACCGGCAACAAGACAATTGAATTCACACACCCATTATTCGCATTGGCTGTTGGTATATTTAGCCGTTTGGGGATTTTTTTTCAAGAAACTAATTCGCCCCAATTAAACAATCTCTCTTTGTCCCCCTTGCTAAGGGGGACCACAGGGGGGTTCTTCTTTCCTCGTCATCCTGGATGATGGGCGGAGACCCGATTTGTCTCGCAACGACACTGAAAGTCTCAAACCGGGAACACATGCTCCAAAATGGCAGCATATGCGATTTGTCGGAAGGCAACAAGGTTTTACTGAACCTGTTTCCGTAAAAAGACTTGCGAAGTTCTTGCCGGCAATTCCGTGCTATCGGCACACTGATTGCACTTCCTAAATGGCAACCGGCGCGGTCCTTTTCAATTAAGGTGGAATAGCGATGACAAGCGATAACATAAAACCCGAATCCAGCCAAACCACCCAGGCGAGCGTTCGCGCTGACCAAAGCACTTCGCCGGAACAAGCCGGGCTGAAGAAACTCGAAAGTTGGCTGGGGGAACGTCTCGCCCAACTTGAAGAGCGGTTCGCCGCTTTTTCTACTCACAATTCCCGGCGAAAGTCGTTGGGCCGGTAGGGCAGCGAATCAAGATCGTCGCTCGGCGGCCATCGCGACCCGTGCATCGGAGTCAGCCGAATTCTCTGGCAGCAAATCGCTATCGTTCGTCATGGGCTTAACCAGGTCAGCTTGCCTGGAATGTCCATCAGACACCGAACGGCCTTTGATCAAGACCAGCCCCACCATCGTCAAAGCGACTCCCACTGCCATCGCCCAGGTGGGAGCTTCCTGAAAGATGACGACGCCCGCCACCGCAGCCATCGCCGCCTGAGATGCATTCAACGTATTGACGAGGGTCACGGTGGTGAGTTGGAGTGCCTTGGTCAGCGCGGCGAACGCTACCGCATTACAGATGCCCGCCAAAACCATCACTCCCAGGTCGTCGGGCGCGGTGGCGAGGATCCCGTCCCAGCCGATCCTTGCCCAACTCAAGGAGCCCAATCCGACGGCTCCGACCAGCGCCACGATCACCAAAATTGAAGAGATGGGCGCTCCCCCACGAACCGCATATTTAATAGCAATCCCCAACACTGCATAGGCGATGCCGGATCCAATCGCGGCTGCCAATCCCAACACCATGGTCAGTGTCGATATCGTGTCGGGTGTTGAGACGACCGACCTGTACGCATCTCCCGCGCCCAACGACAACACAAATATCGCCACCAGCAGCAGGGCGATGGCGAACACGGTTCTCGGCGTGATTCGTTCTTGCAACAGCATTCGCCCCATCACCGCGCCGCTCAAGATCATGGCACCTGTACAAAGAGGCACGGCCAACGCGATTCCTATTACGCCCAGCGACCATTGGAAACCGACATTCCCGCCGAATTGGCCGATCGCCCCCGTAACGACGATCGCCAGCGCTGCCTTCCAAGGCGGCAGGATCGGAACTCGTCGAAAGGCAAGCACGATCAGCCAAGGCGCGAAAAGAGCAATGGTCGGCAGCGACTTCATGCAGGAGACCCAAACCGGTTCACACTCGGACACGGCACGCAGACAAATGTTGGCGGACACGTAACCAACGGCCGCGACCAACCCAAAAATCGCGCCGAATAAAATGCTTTCTCGCGGCGTGGCTCGCAATGATGGGGCAGGCAATTTGACGGGCGTGGATTTCACAAGCGAATTGTACTGATGCTAGCGATCCGAGACGAGGCGGTTGCCCACCGATCAACGCAGGTCACAATTGCCGAAAGTAACGCAAGATCCACAATGCTAGCGTCGCGGGTGCCAGCGACTGCTGTTGTGTTGCCTACATGATTGTCCTACCTTGATCGAAGTTGCTCCATGCTTGACGCATGGTTGCCAGCAAGGAAGGTGAAAGCAAGGTATGGATGACGCGAATACAGCCGCACAAGACGGATCTCCTAGTTCCCACGCACTCGGGCCGGCTCAATTTCGGATAGATCATTACACCGACGCGGCGAGCCTCAGCGGTCGAGCCCAGCAGTCCATCGACGCCACCTCGCAGTGGCTGTTCAACGAGCAAGATCCCGAGGGGTTTTGGTGTGGCGAGCTACAAGGCGACACCATTCTCGAAAGCGAATACATTCTGTTGCTGGCTTGGTTGGGACGGGAGAATACCGAAACCGCGCGCAAAGCGGCTGCCTACATTCTCAAGCAACAGCAACCCGAAGGCGGCTGGGCACTGTTCCCGGGCGGCGAGGTCGACATCAGTGTCAGCGTGAAGGCCTACTTCGCGCTCAAGCTGACCGGCCATGACCCACAGTTAGAGTATATGAACCGCGCGCGGGGTACGATTCTGGCTCACGGCGGTGCCGACGCCGTCAACAGTTTCACGCGATTCTACTTGGCACTGTTGGGACAGATCGACTACGAGCATTGCCCGGCCGTTCCGCCCGAAGCCGTACTACTTCCCGCTTGGTTCCCTCTCAGCATTTACAAGATCAGTGCCTGGTCGCGAACGATCCTTGTGCCCTTGGCCATAATGTGGGCGCATCGGCCGACGCGCGAACTGCCGCCAGAGCTTGGAATTCACGACTTATTCATCAAGCCGCCCAAAGCCTGGCCTCCGCTGCGCTGTCCGGGATCTCAAACCGGCCGCCGCTGGTTGACATGGGAGCGCGCGTTTCGGTTCGTCGATTCAGGATTGAAGTTGTGTGAAGGCTTGCGCCTGCGTCCGTTGCGTCGAATCGCCCTTCGCGCTGCCGAAAAGTGGATGCTTGATCGCTTCGACCAGAGCGATGGATTGGGCGCGATCTTTCCGCCAATCGTGTGGAGCATCGTGGCCTTGAAATGTTTGGGCTACGACGAGGACAGCCCGGAAGTCACGGAGTGCCTCCATCAGCTTGACGCACTAATGATCGAAGAGCAGGACACGATTCGCCTGCAGCCGTGTAAGTCTCCGGTATGGGATACCGCCATCGCCCTACGATCGTTGTCCGTGGCGGGGAGCCCGTCGCGCGATCCGCGAATTCAACGGTCTGTTTCTTGGCTGCTCAAAAAAGAAGTAACTCGCAAGGGAGATTGGGCGCAAACCGTACGCGCCGAACCGGCGGGCTGGTACTTCGAGCATCACAATGAATTCTATCCCGATATCGACGACACGATCATGGTCATGATGGCGCTGCGCGAGCAGTTATTTCGCCAGGATGACCACAAGCAAGTTTCACACCAGCGGGCGCAAACTTTGCACGAGGCCAAGCGAGTCGCGGCGACACTCTCCCAATCAGCGTCCCAAGACATTGCCACCTCGCCAAGACAGGTCGCGGCCGCCTGCGAACGGGGCCGTCGCTGGGTATTGGCGCTCCAGAATCGCGACGGCGGCTGGGGAGCGTTCGACAAAGACAACGACAGCGAGTTTCTGTGCCACGTTCCTTTCGCCGATCACAATGCCATGATCGATCCCAGCACGCCCGACATTACCGGCCGCGTGTTGGAAGCGCTCGGTCGCTGGGGAATGTCGACCGGCCACCCGGCGATCGATCGGGCGGTCGAGTTCGTGCTGCAAACACAAGAGCCGGATGGCAGTTGGTTTGGCCGCTGGGGAGTGAACTACATCTACGGCACGTGGCAAGTTCTATGTGGCTTGGCCGAAGTGGGTGTCTCGACCAATTCACCCGCCATGCGACGCGGGGCCGAATGGCTCATTGCGCACCAGCAATCTAGTGGCGGTTGGGGCGAAACCGCCGAGACGTACGCCTATCCGGAACTGCGTGGGCAAGGCTCACCCACCGCGTCACAAACCGCTTGGGCCGTCTTGGGTTTGATGGCGGCTGGCATGCGGGATCACGAAGCGGTTGAAAAGGGAATTCAGTACTTGGTCGACACGCAATCACCCGACGGCCAGTGGCAAGAAGATCAATTCACCGGAACCGGATTCCCCCGCGTGTTCTATTTGAAGTACCACCTGTATCCCATTTATTTTCCACTGCTGGCGCTGGGCGAATGGTCCCAATCCGCCGACGGCATGACGAACTAAGGAAGAGTTGATGGGCGTACCGCTTTCGCAAATGTGGACGGTGGCTTCTTATGTAGTCTCGAAGAAGCTTCGGCGCGATAATCGCTATCCGCTGGTCCTCATGCTGGAACCATTGTTGCGATGCAATTTGGCCTGCGCAGGTTGCGGCAAGATCCAACATCCGCCCGAAGTCTTGCGACGACAATTGACACCCGACCAATGTTTCGACGCCGTCGAGCAGTGCGGTGCGCCGATCGTTTCGATCCCGGGCGGCGAACCGCTGCTGCACCCACAAATTGGCGAGATCGTGGCGGGGCTGGTCGCGCGCAAAAAATATATCTACCTGTGCACCAATGCAATCAAGCTGGTCGAATCACTCGACCAGTTTCGACCATCGAAATATCTGGCGTTTTCCGTTCATGTCGACGGTCCGCGGGACGAACATGATGAGGCCGTTTGCCGCGAAGGTGTTTACGACATCGCCGTCGACGCGATTCGGGCGGCCCGCGATCAAGGCTTTCGAGTCACCACGAACACGACATTGTTTCTCGGTGTCGACCCCCAACGAATTCGCGATCACTTCGACGAACTGATGAAGCTCGGCGTCGAAGGCATGATGATCTCGCCCGGTTACAGTTATCAACGCGCGCCCGATCAAGAACATTTTCTCCAGCGGGAACAAACGAAAGGCCTGTTTCGACGGCTGCTGGATCGGCCAAGCCGCCACTGGAAGTTCAATCAAACGCCGTTGTTTCTGCAATTCCTCAAAGGCGACTACGATTTGGAATGCACGCCGTGGGGCAACCCAACTTACGGCGTCTTCGGTTGGCAAAAGCCCTGTTACTTGCTGGACGAAGGTTACTGCGAATCGTTTCAAGAGCTGATGGAAACAACGACTTGGGAGCAATACGGCCACCGCAGCGGAAACACCAAGTGCGCCGACTGCATGGTGCATTCCGGCTATGAGCCGAGCGCGGTGGAAGCAACCTTTGGATCGTTGAAAGGATTCTTGACCACCGCGCGAATCGCCATGTTCGGCGTTGGGCGGGGCAAGCGAGAAATACCCGACGAACCGGAGCCAAAGCCGCGACTAAAAACCAATAAAGACGGAATTGTAGAATTGCCGATTTTGAATTGATTCCGCCGCTCGCGTGGAGCTAACTCAACTCCCGTCGACCTTGCGGCAGTACGCGATCATTTCGTCGACGTCCGTGATTTTGTCCCGCATGGAGCCACCGTCCCCAGCCGGCGCGGCAGCTTCTTCCGCGGGGGCTTCGACCGCCGCTTCTTCTTCGACGGCTTCCGCGGCCTGCGGCGCGGCGCTCGAGCCGCCGCTCTTTTCACCACGCGCGGCGGCCAACATATCTTCCACGCTCATCTTGGTCGGATCGACTTGTTTGGCGGTCGCTGCTCCGCCGGACGCAGGCGCGGCCTTCTGCCGGGCGGCTTCGAACATGGCAGAGACTTTACTTTGAGCGTCGGACAATTGCCCCGACGATGTTTCCTTCACTGCCGGGCTTGCCGCGCCGCCGCCACTTTTCTCACCACGAGCCGCCGCCAACATATCCTCGACACTCATCTTCGAAGGATCGGCTTTCGCCGGCGCGGCAGCGCCACCTTTTTCCGATCGAGCAGCCGCCATCATCTCGGCCACCGACATTTTCGAGGAATCAGCCTTCGCGGCTCCGCCCGTCTTTTCACCGCGCGCGGCGGCCAGCATATCTTCCACCGACATCCCACCGCCCTTGGCAGCCGGGGCCGCAGCTTTCTTGGGCGCGGCGGCCTTCTTGGGAGCGGCAGCTTTCTTGCCCGCCCCCTTGGCCGGTTTCTTCTTCGCCACGGGTTCCGCTTTGGGAAGCGGCTTATCGATGATGCTCAGATAATCGACGTCGATATCGTACCAAGCGATATTGTCATAGGCGTCAAACTCAACCAGTGCCCGGCCGCTCATGTTGACGGTCCGGACGGTGCCCGTAAGCCCTTTGAACCGCTTCAATTCCGGCCGCGCCTCGTCGGTGACGACGTACTTGTCGGTGTACTCTTGCTTGAGCTTCTCAATGTGCTCGAAAACCATCAGCGATACTCGAAAAAGGTAGGGAGTCGCAAGCGTAAACGGAGTATTTTCACCTTCGCCCCCCACGAAATCAAGGGTGGATCAAAGTGGCGAATTATGGCCGTCCTGTCCCAATACCCTGATTGTACTGATGTAAACCGCAATACGGCGAGTGCTTGATTTCTCGCACAAAAGCACGAAGTCCCAGGTTTTTTTTCTTCGGGCCTTCGCAAGAGCCATCGCTGAACGGGGCAATCACGATCTTGTAACATACGCGTGAACCTACCTCACTTTTCTGTTTTCAACCCCACCCCCAAAGGACCCCACTTTCTATTTTACAACGTTCAGCCGTTCTTCGTTTGTGTCTTTCAGAGGTTTGTCGATTCACGGCGAGCCTCCAGCGTTAGAGCGTTAGCAGGGCGCGCGGGACTCATGGGAAAGTACCCCGGAGAGGATTCGAACCTCCGACCTACGGTTTAGGAAATCAGCAGACAGGGCACTTGAGCCTATAAAAACAGAGGTTTCGAGAATCGTGAAAGCAGTCGCGTTTTGTTGAAAAATAAAAAATAACGACTTACGGAAAGTGCCTGGTACACATGTACCTGCCTCTTATCGGTGTTTTTCCGCAGGCTTGGGGCCCCGTTTTGACACGCATTAACGACTTACCTCAACGTGCTACCGTACGTACGGTAGTTGGGAGAAGCCCACGTGGATACGGTCTTGCAATTCCACTGGGACTGTTAGTTGGTCGGAATCATCGACATAGATTTCAACGTTCGCGAGTTTCGCCAGGGGCGTTAAGTCGGCCACGCTGGTTCCATTGAGGTAGAGGTACTTCAACTGCGTTAATCCCGCTAACGGTGTAATGTCGGTCACCTCCGTTCCCCAGAGCCACAGTTCCTCCAAGTGTGTCAGTTCCGTTAGCGGCGTGATATCTGCTATGCGTGCCTCGATGATGGCCAACGTTTCCAGTTGAGTCATCTTCGATAATGCAGAGATGTCCGTCGCCTCGGTTCGTTCGAGGTGGAGGTACTTCAACTGCGTCAAGTCCGCCAGCGGCGTGATGTCCGATATGGAGCCACCGTCCAGGATCAGGAATTCAAGCCTGCGGAACATCCGCAGAGACTCCAGATCCTCGTCGTACAACGGGTAGGCCACGATCTCGCGGACGTCATCGGCCAACCGTTCGTTTGTGACTAGATATTTCCACCAAGGCAACCGCGAATCGCGGTAATATTTTAAGGTGAAACGGCTCTGCAGGGATTCAATCGTTGCCTTCTGATGTTGATAACGCTGCCAGCGATGGGCAAAGAAGCCCAGGGCAATCGCAATCAAAAGCACACTCGCAAGGAAGGTGCGCAAGCTGAAGGAAAACCAGCGGCGTTTTCGTGGGGGTTGATCTGCCATGAAGATCTCAATCTCGACCATCAAGTTCGCCCGCCGTGATTCTAACAGCGATCAGAATCCGTAGCCAGATTTCGGGCGGCGCACCAGGCATCGACGGTTGGCCGCTCATTAGGCCACGTATGGGGCGAAAAGTACGAAAAGGAGTACGAAAAGGGACACCCATAATTCAGGCGACCGGGCGGACTGCATTTTTGCATGAGATCCTCCAAGCGATCTGCTCGGCAACCAATGCACGGATGTGACGTGCGGAGACTGATGGAGCCGCAGTGCTATTGCGGATGAAGTGGCCTATTCACTTGATCCAGAAGACCGAAACATCATTCCGCGAAGCCCTTCATCTAGGCGAAAGCTTTGCGGCTCGGCTTGAGCCCGTGCAGCCAATGTCGGTCGTGACGCTCAGCTTCTTCAGCCAAACTGACCGCTCGGCCCGCCGCGCGGCGGAACCAGCGGCCGAAGTGCAGCACCGTTTCCACCCAATGGTCGCTCGCCACGTGTAGCCGCTCCAAAATCGGAGCCAAATCCGGCGGAATACGGCCTCGCTTGTCTTTGCGAGCTTGCCGGCCCGTCCAATCCAGCAGTCGTAAGTACTCGGTCAGCTTGACCGGCAGAAAGCCCTTGTTAGAAGCACGCCGCGACTTGGCTGAACTCTTCGCATCCTGACGCTCACGCAGTTCCACTGGACTCAGCCAACCGTCCGTCTGACCCGCGGGCGTCGCGCGGTTCTTCGGCGCGGTACGCTTGCCCGGCCGCGCATGCTCTTTCGCCCCACCTTTCCGCGCCTGAATCCGATCATAAGCCGCCGTAAACCGGCTGCTTTCGGGAGTCTTCGCCACTCCCGCGCGGATTGGGTTCAAGTCGACATACACACTGCAAGCCAAAATCGCCGCTTCATCCAAGAGACGTTGACACTTGTAGCGCCCTTCCCAAAATCGCCCCGTGCATTGGTCTTCCTTGTTCGCCCGCCGAGCCACCGATTCGCACAAACAGCGCATGAACCAAGACAGGCTCGACAGTCGCTTGCGTCGTTCCTCCAAAGCCCGCGCGTCTGCCGTCAGCATTTCCAGTTCATGAGCCCGAGGCTTGGCCGGGCTGCCATCTTCCTCGCGGCGACTGGGAAACAAGTTCCACCACCGCCGGGCCACCTCTTTATCGGACCAAGCGGCCACGACATCCGGCCGATTACGCAACACGACATGAACATGGTTACTCATCACCGCAAAGCCGCAAACATCAATACCAAACTGCCCCGCCAAAAATTCCAACCGCTGACGAATCCAGCCTTTACGATGATCAAAGTTCTTCCCGGAAAACGGATCTTCCCCACACAAGAACGCCCGCCGCACGCACCGATTCACGCAGTGGTACATGCCGACTTCGGATTCATCAATCAATTCCTGTCGCGGAATACGAGCCATCGGCCGCTCCTATTTCATTGACCCTATCATCGAATTCACCAAAGCCTAACAGAAATCCGCACGCGGTGCAATCAAAATATGGGTGGCCCTTTTTGTCTACCTTCGATTCCCAGAAGCGAAAACGTCCGAAGTTTTGCCAGCAT
>JAJDEH010000123.1 GCA_029259935.1 Planctomycetota bacterium | reverse complement strand
GAGAAAATTACAGGGAGGTTACCACGGCCCAATCTGCAAAGGCCATGGATCCATTGTCACGAATCGTCGGCCGGAAATCCAGGCAGCACGGAATTCGGCTGCCAAATGGAAAAAGACATCCGCGATTGGGTGCCTGCCAGGTCGATTCGCCAAAATTGCCCCACGGCGGGCCTACGATTGCCAGGCAGCCTGATGCCGGAGGCCCAAGTTGATGATTTTTTGAAGCAGGGCCTCGTACCCCATGCCTACCGTTTCGGCCGATTCAGCGAAATCTTCGCCGAAGGAGAGATTGGGATTGGGGTTCGCCTCAAGTACGGAGATCTTGCCTTCCGCCGTAAGACGCAGATCCATTCGCGCATATCCGCTCAGATTCAACGCGCGATAAATCCGCTTGCAAACCCGAAATATATTCGCTTCCGCGCCGGCAGGCAGGTCGATGGCCGCTTTCGTATCGATGCCGAGTTTCTCTTGGTAAGCGATGTCCCATTTCACCTTGGCGGTCGCGATCTGGGCCATGCCGGGCGGAGCCTTGGTGAACAACATCTCCCAGACCGGCAAGGTTTGCAGGCGGCGATTTCCAATCACTCCCACATACAGTTCTCGACCGTCGATGTAAGTTTCCACCAGCGCGTCGGTATGCACCTTGTCGTGAATGAACTTGACCCGTTCGGCCAGTTTTTCGTCGGTGGAAACGATCGAGTCTTGGGCGATTCCCAAGGACGCTTCTTCGCTCACCGATTTCACAAGGACC
Organism: Planctomycetota bacterium; assembly: GCA_029259935.1. The sequence continues at coordinate 6,825 of JAJDEH010000123.1, read as the reverse complement.
GGATATTTCAGCCGAGCTTTGACCGGCTTTCCTTGCGGGTAGACCACGAACTTCGGATTCGGAATGTGATGGTAGGTGAGAATCTTCTTGCTGAGCACCTTATCGTGCGCCAGCAGCAGGCCGCGCGGATTGCAGCCGGTATAGGGCTGTTTGAGCAATTCTAGATAGCTCACCACGTGATGGTCGTAGACCCCGACGCCGTGGAATTCCTCCAGCAGGTTGAAGGCGATGTGCGGCTTCCAGGTTTCAATCGACTCGCGAATAGGGCCCAAGTCGTCAAAGACACCGAGCGGCCGCACGTCGTGTCCGATTGCTTTGAGCGTCGTGACCACGTCGTATTCGGTCTTCCACGGCAACATCTCTTTGTCCGTGTAGCCGTCCATGTCTTCAGGCGGGACCAGATCCTGGTGCATGAGAACCAAGATGCGAAGCTTCTTCATAAAACCGACCCTGACAGCCTGAGGCACATCCGATGAAATAGCTGCGGTAAGGTGGGAAGAGACGCGCAACGCGCCTCGCAGATTCCATATTGTGCAAAAAAGAACGGAATTGCCTAGGTGGATCTGCTAGCGAGGCATCCACCGTGCCAATTCCGGACTCTTCACAGGTCGTACTCTACAGGGCGATTCGATGCCGGCCCGCGTGCAGATAGTTCATTGTTTGGACGGTCAGCATCACGATGGCGTCGCGTTTAGCGTCGCGTTCGCTGGTGCCCAGCCGTAATTTAAGTTCGCGGCAACGATGGATCATTTCGCGCAGCACTTGGTCAATCGTGTACTGATATTCGCCCGTCCAGTAGGCAACCACGCGACGAAGTTCCGTTCGATGACGCCTGAGGAACGCGGCCGCCATGGTCTTCTTCGCGTGCTTGGGGTCGTCGGAAAACAGGTAACACAGGTCGCGGTCGTACACGTTGCTCTGATCGATACCGTATCGTTTTCGCTTTTCCGCGTAGTGTTCTCCCAAGGTTTTGCGCACCGTTCGCAACGGATCGATGTGGCGTCGCGACGAAACGGCCGGTCGCTTGTCGCCAATGTCGCCCATCACTTGGTCGACGTACTCAACCTTCTTCAGCGCCGGCCAATCTTTATAGGTGGTTCGCCAACGCGAGCGCGGTTTCAGCCATACCGCGAACGTCTCGGCAAAATCTTCCGCGGGATGCGATTGGGCGTACCAAGGCTCGAGGTGCAACACATAGCTCTTGCTGTGCGGCTTGGGACTGTAGTATTCAGGATAGGGCTCGGAGTATTTGCCAAACACATCGCGCCAGCGCCGCCGATTGTGCAGGCGGTACGCGGTGTCGATCGTGTGGCCCGTTTCATGGCGCAGAATCTTCAGGCACCATTCCTCGGTCCCGCCCTCGACTTCCAGCATCTGGCGATTTTCCAAACGAGCCAGACGTGGATGGGCCAAATAAAACGGAATCGCAATCCCTGGGACGCCGTCGGGCGAAAACCACTCGTCAGACAACCAGAAGTGCGGACGAAACTGAATGTCGCGTGACTCCAATTCCTCGTACAGCCGTTCGATGCGTTCTTCCAGCGGGGTGCCTTCGATCCGCAGCCCCAGATCGCACATGCGCACCTCGAGCAATTCGTTGTCCGCCAGTCCGACCCAGGCGGGTTCCGTGTCGTGGTGCCGGGCCGCTCCCCGTTTTCGGCGAGTAGGTTTCCGAGTTGTTTTGCTGGTCGTTTTTCCGCGTTTCGACTTCATGGCTTCTGTCCAAGCTCTCCTTGACTTCGACGGGCAGTCTGCTTTGGGGTGTCGATTCTATGGCAGGATGGCGATGCTTGAAAGCCAAGATATTCCCGGTTATTTTCGCCGGACGCGGTCCCCTCATCACCGACGAAAATCGATCCGTTTCGAGACATGTTGGCGGCTGTTGGATGGTGGGTGGGGATAGGCTTTAACACTAGGTACCCGAATCGGCATAGACTAGACTAGCGACTGCGGACCAACTTGCCGGTGTTGGGTCGGGGCGGAACAACGTGAGCCCCCAGCGAGGCAAGGTCTGACACAACACTAGGGATTGCGGACGAACGACGTCGCGATCGAGGAAATCGCCAATGAATCGCTATTTTCAAGGTTACCATCCCCAGCCAATCTTGCTTCGGTTGGTGGCCATCGCTGGTGCGTGCTGCTGCTTTCAGACGTTGATTGCCGACGAACCACTTCCAACGAATATCGGCTTTAACCGGGACATCCGTCCAATTCTTTCCGACACCTGCTTCAAGTGCCATGGTCCCGATGAGGCGCAGCGCAAGGCGGATATGCGGCTGGACGTCCGCGAGGCAATATTTGGCGACGATTCGGCGGGCCCCATCGTTCGTGGAAAACCGAATGAAAGCGAACTTTTCCGCCGCATCACGTCCGACGATCCCGACGAACGGATGCCTCCGGCCGGGTCGGGCCTCGCATTAAGCAAGCAACAAATCGACATAATCCGCCAATGGATCGAACAGGGAGCACCCTGGCAGCAGCATTGGTCGTTCGTTCGCCCATCCCAGCCATCACTGGCGGGATTCAAGGATCCAAGCTGGCAGCGGACGCCCATCGACCACTTTGTCCTCGATCGGCTTCAGGCGGAGAAGCTGGCCCCCTCCAAAACTGCGGACAAATTCACCTTGATTCGGCGCATGTCAATGGATCTGACCGGGTTGCCACCTACTCCGGATGAAGTCGCCGCCTTCACGGCGGATGATGCCCCCGACGCCTACGACCGGCTGGCCGACCGGCTTTTGGCATCGCCTCGCTATGGCGAACGCATGGCGATCCGCTGGCTCGATCTGGCGCGCTATGCCGACACCAGCGGCTATCAAAACGACGGTCCCCGCTACATGTGGCGCTGGCGCGACTGGGTCATCGACGCTTACAACCAAGGCATGCCTTTTGACCAGTTTACCATCGAGCAGATCGCCGGAGATTTGCTGGCGGCGGGACCGAAGCTCGACCCGCGCGGAGAAACACTCGTCGAGAACCCTACTCGTTTGAATCAAATGATCGCCACGGCTTTTAACCGAAATCATCGCGGCAACGCCGAAGGCGGGATTGTGGCCGAGGAATTTCAGGTGGAATACGTCATCGATCGCGTCGAAACCACGGCGACCGTGTGGCTTGGATTAACGGCAGGCTGCGGGCGCTGTCATGACCACAAATACGATCCGCTGACACAAAAGGAATTCTATCAACTTTTTGCCTTTTTCAATCAAGTTCCCGAGCATGGAAGGGCAATCAAAGAAGGGAATTCGCCGCCGTTCATCAAAGCGCCGACGCCCATCCAACAACGCCGCTTGGCGAAGTTACAACAAACCGCGCGAGTGGCCGCGGCTCGCTTCCAAAAACTGGAAAAGGAATTGAATGCGGCACAACGGGACTGGGAACGATCGCTGGACACGAACAAGCCACTGGACTGGACGGTTTCCAAGGGCCTGATAGCCGCCTTCGAATTGGACGCCAAGCCGGACAGTTCTTCCCGGCCAGAACCGGCGGAAGGCGGTGAGCCCAGTTACGTGGACGGAGTCAAAGGCAAAGCTTTACAGGTTCGCGACGGCCAGTTCCTTAACGTCGGAGACGTCGGCAATTTTGGGTACTTTGACAAGTTTTCCATCGCATTTTGGGCTCGTGCCGCGGGCGACGGCACCTTGCTGTCACGGATGACGCCCGAGTCTCGAGGCGATGGGTACTACGTCCACCTGGAAAACGGCCATCTGCAAGTCAACTTGGTGAAACGCTGGTTGGACGACTCGATCCGCGTCGAAACGAAAACCAAATTGCCATTGAAGTCGTGGCATCATATCGCGGTAACCTATGATGGCTCGCGGATCGCCGATGGCATTTCCATCTATGTCGACGGCCGCTTACAGCCGCAGCAAGCCAATCACGACTTTCTCAACCAGACCTTCGCCAGCGAAGAACCGCTCCGCATCGGCAAGGGGCACGGCAACTTCCACGGCAGCATCGACGACGTGCGGATTTATAGTCGCTGTCTAATTCCAAGTGAAGTTGAAATCGCCTCGGCGGCCGCGCCGATCAACGAAATCGTCGCCAAGGCCCCGGATCACCGGACGCCCGCCGAGCGGACCAAACTCCGCGACTATTTCTTGGCCGCCCCGGGCAAGGATCGATTTGGCAAAATCCACCAAAAGCGGATCGCCGCGCAACAGGCGTTGGACCAATTCAAAGAGAACCTGCCCACGTTGATGGTCATGATGGAAATGGAGCAACCGCGTTCGACCCATCTGCTGCTTCGCGGCCAGTATGACAAGCCGGGCGACCCGGTGAAGGCCGGAGTTCCCTCCGTGTTGCCGCCACTACCAAAAGGCGCGCCGGCCAATCGCTTGAGTTTGGCACGGTGGCTGGTCGACCGCGACAACCCCCTGACGTCGCGCGTTGCCGTGAATCGTTATTGGCAGCAGTTCTTTGGGAGTGGCCTCGTGGCGACGATGGAGAACTTTGGAGCGCAAGGCGCGCCGCCTTCGCATCCTGAATTATTCGATTGGATGGCGACCAAGTTTGCCACCGACTGGGATGTGAAAAGAATGCTCAGGCTGATCGCCCTTAGCGCCACTTATCGCCAGTCGTCGGACGTTACGCCCGAGCTGATCGAACGCGACCCGAACAATCATCTTTTTGCCCGCGGCCCACGCGTGCGCCTGGCGGCGGAACTCGTCCGCGATCAGGCACTGGCGATTGGCGGGCTGTTGGTCGAGCGACTGGGCGGAGAATCGGTCAAGGTCTATCAACCGGAAGGTCTGTGGAACGAAATCGCGACCGACACCAGCTATGAATTGGCGGCGGGCGGCGACCTTTACCGCCGCAGTCTGTATTCCTATTGGAAGCGAACGGTTTCCCCGCCATCGATGGCAACGTTCGATGCGCCATCACGAGAGGCGTGCGTCGTGCAGCGCCCGCTCACCAACACGCCGTTGCAAGCGCTCGCCATCATGAACGACACGACCTACGTCGAAGCGGCGCGGGGCGTTGCCGAGTGCGTCATGCACGAAGATTTTTCCAAAGCCGACGAACGGATATCGCGAATGTTCCAACTGGCGACTTCGCGGCTGCCGCATGCCAGCGAACTAGCCATTTTGAAACGGGCTTTCGACGCCTACTTGGCCGCATTTCAAGCCGATCGGAAAGCCGCGGACAAGCTGGTCCATGTGGGACAATCGTCGCCGGATGGCTCACTCGACCTGAATCAACTGGCCGCCTACACGGTCGTGGCCAGCTTGATCTTGAATCTCGACGAGACAATTACCAAGGAATAAACGATGGCCCAGTACGAAGATCTGCTAACGCGTCGCCATTTCTTTGGTCGCGCCAGCGCCGGGGTCGGCGTCGCCGCGCTCGCTTCGTTGCTCAACAATGACAGTCGGGCCGCCGAATCGACGGGACTCCACGGATTTCCCAACTTCGCGCCCAAGGCCAAGCGGGTGATCTATCTGTTCCAGTCGGGCGCGCCGTCGCAGATGGATCTGTTCGACTACAAACCCAAGCTCAAGGACCTGCGGGCGACCGAGCTGCCCGATTCGATTCGCCAAGGCCAACGACTGACCGGGATGACCTCGAAGCAGGAGAGTTTCCCCGTCGCGCCTTCGATGTTCAATTTCGAGAAGCGCGGCGAAAGCGGATCATGGGTCAGCGACTTGATGCCGCACGTCGCCAAGATCGCCGACAAGCTGTGCTTCATCAAGTCGATGCACACCGAGGCGATCAACCACGATCCGGCGATCACCTTCATTCAAACCGGCGCACAGCTTGCCGGCAGGCCGAGCATGGGATCTTGGCTGTCTTATGGGCTGGGCAGCGAGAACAAGGACCTGCCGGCGTTCGTGGCGATGGTTTCCGGCAGCGGAGGCCAGCCGCTGTACGACCGTCTATGGGGAAGCGGCTTTCTGCCGACGAAGTACCAAGGCGTCAAGTTTCGTTCCGTGGGCGATCCGGTCCTCTACCTGTCAAACCCCGCCGGGCTGGACCCCAAAATGCGACGACGGTTCCTCGATGAACTCACCCAGCTCAACCAAATGAAGCTGGACTCAGTGGGTGACCCGGAAATCGCCACGCGGATCGCTCAGTATGAAATGGCTTTCCGCATGCAAAGCTCCGTTCCCGAACTAATGGACGTGTCGCAAGAGCCCCAGCATGTCTTCGAGCTGTATGGCGACGAGGCCAAAAAACCGGGCACGTTTGCCGCCAATTGCTTGCTTGCCCGGCGGCTCATCGAGCGCGATGTTCGATTCGTGCAGTTGTTTCACCGCGGCTGGGACCAGCACACGGATCTTCCCGAAAAAATTGCCGTGCAATGCAAAGACACCGATCAGGCGTCCGCCGCGCTGGTTACAGATTTGGAGCAACGCGGTTTGCTCGACGACACGCTCATCGTGTGGGGCGGCGAGTTTGGACGTACGGTCTATTGCCAAGGCAAGCTCACGGCCAACGACTACGGCCGGGACCATCACCCGCGCTGCTTTACAATTTGGCTGGCCGGAGCGGGCGTGAAGCAAGGCTTCAGTTTTGGCGAGACGGACGACTACTGCTACAACATCACGCAAGATCCGGTCCACGTGCATGACCTAAATGCAACTCTGCTGCATTTATTGGGCGTCGACCACAAAAAGCTAACCTTCAAATTCCAAGGCCGCCATTATCGATTAACCGACGTGCATGGCAACGTCGTACGGGATGTCTTGGCCTAAAGTCGCTGTTCGCTCCGCGATCAGAACGTTTGGTTCGCGGAGCGAACCACTGACAAACGGGGTGCCGCCGTTTACCCATCAATCTCCTCAAAAGTCACATTTCCGATGCGATATTTTTTACAATCCATAA
>JAJDEH010000122.1 GCA_029259935.1 Planctomycetota bacterium | reverse complement strand
TCGGGTCTTTCGCTTGAGGTCTTTCACATCTCGAGGAGGATGAACGTAGGGGATTTTCACATCGCGAGGGGACGGCGGGATCGGCTTGCCGGCTCGCGGTGTGTTTCGCGATTGTGGCGGCGGCGCTCCTTGAACCTTGCGAGTCGGCCATGAGCCGCGGATCGGATCGGGTACCATTCGCGAACGAGTCGGACGGGGACGCGGGCCTTTGCGATCCGAAAACTTGTCCTTGGTCGGATACGTGGTATCTCGCCATTTGTCCGAGGAAGCCGGGCCACGTCGTCCAAAACGACTTGGCAGTGGCGCGGACTTAGGTCGCGGAGTGGGTTTGTAATCCTTGTTGATATAATCGCGCCACTTGCCGGGCGGGTCCTTGGGCTTGGGAGCGTCCTTGGCCCGTGGGGCGTTGGAGCCACGCTTGCCAAATCGACTTGGAACCGGCGCGGACTTGGGTCGCGGAGTGGGCTTGTAATCCTTGTTGATATAGTCTCGCCACTTGCTGGGCGGGTCCTTGGGCTTGGTGGCGTCCTTGGCCCGTGGGGTGTTGGAGCCACGTTTGCCGAAGCGACTAGGGAAGGGAGACGACTTGGGTCGCGGCTTGGGCTTGTAGTCCATGTTGGTATCTCGCCATTTGTGCGGAGGGTCCTTGGGGCTGGGCGCGTCCTTGGCAAAGGGTGACCTGGTACCGCTCGTCTTGAATCGGCCGGGCACGGGTGACGATTTGGGGCGCGGTGTCGGTTTGTAATCCTTGTTGATGTAATCTCGCCATTTGCTGGGTGGGTCCTTAGGCTTGGGGGCTTTGGCAAGTCCCGTCGCGGTCACCGCCATAAAAGCTCCCAATACGCTGGCGACACACATGGTTTTCCATGATTTGGATGTCATTTGTACTTCTCCGGTTAGAGTATCGTTGGCTGGCACAACTCCGTGCGTTGCCTCACCCCATGGATTGCCGTAAGCGCGCCGCAACCGGACAACATTTTCGAGAATTGTTTCTCAACCTACTTTTCCAGGGGTTTTGTGTGAGTTGGACGAGCAACGGAATGGACGCGGACACGGCGTTGTCTGCTGGGCTGGATAACAAAGAGTTCTTGTTTGACAATAAAAAGGTTGTCCGCCCTAGGACCCCCTACGGCAATCTCAGGATGACGTAGTAATGAGGCCGACAGCACGGCCGCACCTTGGACCAAGGAGACTAGCCGAATGAATGAGCGCGATTTGTGGCCGAATGAAGAGTGGCTCGCCTCCCTCGCCGCGGGCGACTCGGCCGTGGAACAGGAGTTTTGGCAAACGTACGCGGGACCATTGCACCGAGTGGCCGAGCGGCAGTTGTCTCAGCAGCTCAAACGGCGGGTCGATCCTGAAGATGTTGTGCAATCGGCCTGTCGCACGTTTTTCCGGCGGGTGCAGCAAGGTGAGTTTACGTTTGTCCAGCAGAGTGACCTATGGCGGCTGCTGCTGACGATCACGTTGAACAAGGCCCGCATGCAAGCCCGCTTTCACGGTCGCGCTCGTCGGAGCGTGGACCGGGACATTGCGATGGATACCGACTTAGCCGGCAAGGATGTTTCGTTTGAACAGGAATTGAATCAAATTGACTTCGCGGACTTTCTCGACTCGATCCTTCAACGGCTCGATCCGGAACAACAAGAGATCCTGCAGCGATCGCTGGACAATCAAACACAAGATGAAATTGCCGAGGCGCTCGGTTGCAGCCAGCGAACGGTACGCCGGATGCAAGGGCGCACCCGGGAACTATTACAGTCGATTCTCGATGCCGATTTGCTAAAGAACGATTAACCGAAGGCGGGGCCAACCATGACAACAGTCGACGAAAAAATCCGACGTGAGTTTGAATCCGACTGGCTACAGGGAAGTCGAGGTAACCTTGCCGACTATCTGCCGAAACAAGATTCGCCCGACTACCTTGCCACATTGGAAGAACTCATCTGTATTGATTTGGAATTTCGCTGGACCACGTCGAGTTCGAACGAAGCGGAGCCACCGTTATTAGAAGAATACCTCGATCGCTTTCCGCCACTACGAGAGGCCGTCGTACTGCAGCGTCTGGTGGATCAGGAAATTTGGGTGCGAAATCGTTCCACCCATCCTCCCAGTCCAATGGAGTATCAGCAGCGGTTTCCTGAGTTACGGCTCCCTTCCAGGTTTCGGCAGGCTGTGGGTGATGCGTCCACGCAAGGGTACCAGTCGACGATTGGCGTAACTACGGCGGGTGACGAACGCTGTCCGCGTCCATTTGGAAAATATGAACTCGTGTCGATCCTGGGTCGGGGCGGCATGGGGAAAGTATTTCGCGCCCGCCAAGAGCAGACGGATCGAATGCTGGCGATCAAGGTGACCAACGTCGGCGACTTGGAAGCGGACACACGGAAGGAAATCCAAACTCGCTTCGAGGCGGAAATACGGGCCGCCGCCAAGGTCTCCCACGATAATCTGATGCCGATCCATGACGTGGGAGAAGCAGACGGTTGCCTGTATTACACCATGCCGATTCTTGGCGGCGATCTTGCCGCCGAAGTCCGACGGAAACCGATGCCTAACAAGCCTGCCGCGGAGTATTTGGCGCAGGCCGCTCGAGGCTTGGCGGCAGCGCACAAGCATGGCTTGCTGCACCGAGATTTGAAGCCTCACAATCTCATGTTGGACCGTGACAAGAATCGCGTCATGATCGCCGATTTTGGCCTGGCGCGATTGGCGTCGGCCCAACAGCATTTGACGCGCGCCGGAGAAGTGATTGGCTCGCCACCTTACATGTCCCCCGAGCAAATTCAGGATGCTCGCACGGTCGATGCCCGGGCAGACATCTACGCGCTGGGAGCCACGCTTTATCATCTGCTGACTGGTCGACCGCCGTTCCACGCGGCCACGGCGGCGGAGACGTTGCGTCAGGTCATGGACGACGACCCTGTGTCGCCACGCCTGTTGAACCCGCAAGTCGACCGCGATCTGGAAACGATCTGTCTGCGATGTTTACAGAAGGATCCGCAATGGAGATTTCAATCGGCCAGCGAACTGGCTGAGGATTTGGAACGCTATGGTCGCGATGAGCCCATTCGCTCGCGACCCTTGGGCACCTTCGGCCGGCTAGCCCGCTGGCGGCGACGCAACCCGGTCGTGGCCTCGTTGGCCGGGGCACTGTTTTCCTCATTGATCCTGTTGGTCGTGGTCGCGATTATTGGTTGGTATTCCACGCGTAAGCAACTAGGGCGCGTAGTGGCGACAAGCCGCCAAGGCCAATCGGCACTCAACGATTTGTTTACATTTGTTCGCACCGAGCCGCTCTTGAACCAACCCGGACAAGAGCTGGTTCGCAAGCAGTTGCTAGAGCGAGGGATGCAGCATTATCAATCTCTGATTGACTTGGCTGAGGAGAACGAAACTCTGCCCACCGATTTGGTGGCCGCGCGCACGGCGATGGGGCTGCTTTTTTTGGAGCTGCACGGTCCGGAACTTGCCGCCGATCAATTTCGCGAGGCCATCGAAACGGCCGGCACGTTGCCCGAGTCGCAACAGCAGTCACGCCAGGTTCAACAGGCGCTGGGCGACAGTTGGAACGGACTAGGACAAGCGCTGCATCAGGCGGGCGATGACAAGCAGTCGGTCGACGCGTTTACGAAAGCCATTGAGATTCGAAAGGGGATTCCAAAAGAGAGTGCCGCCGACATCGATCCGCCTCGCAAGCTGGCCAACGCAATGATGAATCGCGGTCTCGTGCAAGCCGCTGTGGGGTCGCGCGACGAGGCACGCCGTGAATACGCGGCGGCACAAGATCAACGTCGTGAATTGCTGGTAACCGCGAAGGATGATCCGAAATTGCTGCGCGACTTTGCCCAAGGACAGTTTAACCTGGCGCGGCTTGACTTGTCGGGAGCCGACGCCGACAGGGGCAAAGAACTACTAGATGACGCCACCGAGCGATTCGAAAAATTAACGCGTCAGTATCCGGCCGACGTCCTCGTCTGGCAACGATACATTGAATGTTTGTTGACACAAGGATTGGTCTACGACGCGCCTCCTTCGGCCACCGATGGTCAGCCCGCCGGGCCGGTAATGAAGGCGCTTGAATTGCTGCGGCCACTGGTGATGCTGGCACCGGAAAACCGCACCTACCGGCTGCGTCTGATCGAACTGTATCAATTAGGAATCGAACAAATGTTGCCGTCGGGCAACGCGGCGGATGCCCAGCAGGCTTGGTTGGTTGTTCAAGAACAGCTCATGGCGCCGCTAGCCGCAGATACGCAGACCGATGTTGTTCGCTTGCGGTTGATCCATCTTCGACAAGGCGGCTTGATCGCCTTGGGGCAAGGACGCGTGGGGGAATCCAAACGGCAGTTACAGATCGCCATCGATGCTTGGCAGGCGGCCAGAACGCAGCCGCAATTCGCCTCGCTGAACACCCCCGAGCAGCAACGCGAATGGGAGGACTTGCAAAGCTTGGCCGACTCCTTGCAACCATGATCGGATCAGTCCGGGCGAATTTCCGCAGTTTGCCGAAGGTAGGGCGTGTAGAGGGACGATAATAGAATGAGTATGCACGGGATTCCGTGCTTTCTGATGCTGGTGTAAGCCGTGCCGTCTCCTACCTCACGGAAATCACTCATGGGCAGGTCGTTGCGCATGCTAGTTGGGCTGGCCGTCTTGTCGGCCATTGGTCTGCCTACCTTCGCGCACGCACAGCCGCCCGAGGTGGGTCCAGGCGAGACCCGCCAGCCAAGCCGTGTTCCCTCGCGGCCGCCTCGGGGACCGGTTGTGGTCGATTCGCCTGGCGACGTTCAGAGTGCGATTATTCCTCCCGCCAACTATGTTAGCCCGTTTGCATCGATATTCAGCGGGAACTCTGAATCATCGTCTTCCAGCGCCCTCAGCAACTACTATCGATCGACTGAGCGGTCACGGCTACTGCGGATGCCGGAGATGTTCGGCGACTTTCGGCGCGGGGGTCCGATGATTGTGGTCACGCCGACCACCGGTGTTGTGCCCTCATTAGGGACCGAGCTTCCATTCGCCGCCGCGATCTCGGGTTTACGGGCCGCGGAAAACAACCAAGCACTGCCAGCCGACCGCTTTTGGGTTGCCTATAACTATTTTTCCAATGCGATCGACACAACGACCGACGGCAGTTTTGGCCTGACGCCCACCAGCAGGTCGCAATCCCTGCATCGATCGGTCGTCGCCACGGAGATCCTGCTTGACTGTGGAGGCACGTCGCTAGAAGTCCGCATGCCGTTTGGCGCGGCGTTTGGCGAGCGGGGCGTCGGCGGACTGGGAGGCGCAACCACGCCCTTCGGCGTCGAAGCGGAGAGCGTCGGCAATTTGAATCTGTTGCTCAAGAGACTGGTGTACGCGGACGGTGGGCGCGCCTGTTCGATCGGCGTCGGTGTGGAACTTCCCACGGGGTCAACGGCCACGGTCACCTACGGAGACATACTTGCCACGCTGGAACCCGAGGCAGTTCATCTTGTGCCCTTCTTTGCCTGGACGGAACGGCATGGCCGTTGGTTCGGGCACATGTTCGCTCAAGTGGATGTGGCCACGCACGGCGATCCGCTTCGCGCCACACTCGTCTTGGCGGGACCGCTGACGCATGTCGGCCGAATCAATCAGCAGACGCTGCTTGGAATTGACCTAGGTGTTGGATATTGGCTGATTCCCGAGTGCCGGTGTCGACTCGGGTTGGCCGTCGTCGCGGAAGCCCACTACACCGCGCCGCTGAATTCGGATGATCGATTCACGGCGTCTGGGAGCCAGACCGCCGTCACCATTAATGCGCCGATCGGCGCCTCTTCGGAAGTGTTCAACTTCACGACGGGAATTCAACTCTCGTCATGGCACGGTTGGGCATTGCGGTCCGGGTTTGTCTTCCCGGCGCGCGACGAGAAGGTGTTTGATGCCGAATATATCTTGCAGGTCAATCGGACCTTCTGACCATAATCAAGCAGCTCGGCTGGTGGAGATTGGCAATAGGTCCAGACTCCGTGGATTGGGTGGTCGAAAGCGGATTCGTGAAGAATTGCGGATTCGGCCGGCTTCGGAATCAGTTCCGTTTTCGGTATTTCTTGCTAGAACATAGACTGTTTTCTACAACCACACGAACCAATTGTCGGGGAGTGGGCATGCGGCCTATCTAGCGACTCAATAACCAAGGTCACTGATCGTGAAAGAGAATCCGTACGAACCGCCAGAGGCTGGCAACGAATCGGAAGGTCCGCGGCCTGTTGATTCGCGGTATCGGACGTTCGACACGATTTCTTGGCTCTGCATTCTTTTGGGGTTCGTCATCATTTTCGGCGGTTGTTTCTTTTCGATCGCGCTGAGAAACCCTGGCGGGACACCAGTGTCCGCAGACGAGGAGCGTCGGGCTCGGATGGTAGCCTATGTCGCATTCGGCTTGGGAGCCGCTCTTGCAATTCTTGTTCCGGCAGCCTTGATCGTTGTTCGTAGATTTGTAAAACGGTGAAAGCTGAGTCTGAATTCGCGGGTCTCATCGCCTGCGACTTGTGGCAGCACGTCGATCGTTGATAATTGTCGGCATCGCTGACCGCCCATTTTTCGCGTGAGGGTCCCAGACTCTCCGACACGTTGCCGACTAGAAAACTTGAGCCGCTCCACGCCCATGAGCATCTCTATCTGCTACACCGCCCGCCGTGCGACCCCGCTGACCGATGCAGAGTCGTCAGGGATAGATGCCGTCGTCTCGGAATATTCGGTCGACGACCAGATTGAGGCCCGCGAACCAACTGACGATAGCCACAATTGGGAATCATTTTGTGTTTACGACCGGGAGAACCCAACGGAAGCTGATGTCGTTTTCGAAGGTGCCACCAAGCTTCCCGACAATTCCGAGGACGCCGTTTGGGATGGCCTGCAACATTGGTGCAAGGCGCTGTCGGCAATCCGGCGAATTCTTCCCGATGCCGATTGGAACGTGCATGTCGACGATCACGAAATGCACTGGGATGATGTCGCACGGGAATACGATCCATCGATATAGTGGGCGGCCATTCCCCCCATGGACGTTGCTTGAACACGCGGCTAGCATGTCCCATTATGTCCATTGCGCTCGCGGAAATGACGCTTCACCACTACGACGATCTCATCGCGTTGTGGGATCGTTGCGAGGGATTGGGCAACGCCGAAACGTATTCCGAGTTGGAAACGTTTTTGAATCGCAACCCGGCCTGCAGCATGGTGGCGCATCACGGCCAGACGATGGTCGGGGCCGCCATGTGCGGACATGATGGGCGGCGGGGCTATTTGTACCACGTCGCCGTGGCTCCCGATTATCGAAACAGCGGCGTGGGAAAGTCGCTGGTTGAGCGCTGCATGCAGCAACTGCGCAGGCTTGGCATTGTCCGCTGCAGCATTCATCTATATTCCGAAAATGATACCGGCGAAGCATTTTGGAGTCGGATCGGTTGGCGTCTGAGAACCGACTTGAAGGTGATGGCCTTTGATCTTCCCTGCTCGTGAGTCTTCATGTCCGACGTTAAGAAGAATATTGCTCTGTCACAGTTTCCGGTGGTCGTGTCGCTGCCCGTGCAGTGGGGCGATGAAGATTCGTTTGGCCACGTCAACAACACGACGCATATTCGCTGGTTTGAGTCGGGCCGCGTGGCCTATATCGAGAACAGCGGGCTTCGCGTCATGAATTCGGGCGGTGAAGGCGTGGGGCCGATCTTGGCTTCGATCTCGTGTAATTATCGCCGCCAATTGAACTTTCCGGACACGGTTCAGATCGGCTCGCGCGTCTCCAAACTGGGACGCAGCAGCATGACGATTGAACACGCCATTTACAGCGTGTCACAAAACGAAATCGCCGCCGATGGCCTCTCGGTCATTGTGATGTTCGACTTCGCGGCCCAGCGACCGGTCCGCATCTCGCAAGAAGTCCGCGAGGCGGTTGAGAAGCTGGAAGGCAAGTCGTTTTCTTAATGTTTGTCGTGGTTCGCTCCGCGAACCGAACGTTCTGATCGCGGAGCGATCAACGACTTTCCAATCGCGTTGGTTGTGCCGAATGTACGACCTGGCCACGGGTTCCGTGTGTGCCGCGTAACCTAGACTTATTTGAGCTTGTCGAACTGCTAGGACACTTCGAACGGTTGGCAAGCCTCTTGGCAACAGCCGCAAGCATTCACCCAATATAGATTTGCCGGAGTTTGGTATGTCTCTTAAAGTAGAACTTCTCGAAGAAAGCTTCGCCGCCGTCGCCCCTAAGGGAGACGAGTTAGTGGACCAATTTTATCAAAACCTGTTTGCCGATTTTCCCGGCGTCTTGCCGATGTTTGAAAAAGTCGAGATGGCGGAGCAGAAAAAGAAATTGCTCGCATCTTTGAAACTGGTTGTGAACAACCTGCGCGAACCCGACAAACTGGTGCCGGCGTTGGAACAACTCGGGGTGCGACATCTGGACTACGGCGCGAAAGAAGAACACTATCCGGCGGTTGGCCAATCTCTACTCAAGAGCCTGGCCACAGTCGCGGGAGACGCCTGGACCGAGGAACTCAACGCAGCTTGGGCTGAAGCTTACGGTGAAATCTCGAAGATCATGCTCGCCGGGGCGGTAGTTCCTAGCGAATAACTACGAAGATAAGCCTGCACAAGCCTGTCGCCACAAGCAGCGGCGGCTCTGATGGTCACGCAGCGTTCGGTTCGATTAGCGAACCACGGCATTACGTCCGCAGCTAGTGAGTTGAACTCTCAAGTTGCCGGATGATCCGCTTCCGATGATCCTCTTCCACTGGTTTCGACGCGAAGAAGAATTCGCCAACCGATTCCATGAAAGTGAATTCCGGACCGTTGGCGTGATGCTGGCGCATGCTTTGTCGTAGTTGTTCCATGTGCGTACTGCCATCCGGCCAACGCACGTCCATAACTTTTTCGCACTCGTCCAAGATTTGATAAACACGGGCACGTGTCATGCCCACGTCGCGTGCCTGCTCACGCACAGGTTGTGGATCTCTGTCGATGCCGAGCCGTCCTTCGGCCAAATGGTGCGCTAGATCGCCGGCGTCCACACGGATTTGGTCGAGCAGCGGACGCGCCAACCGCTGCTTGATTTCATTCAACGTGTAGTTTCCCGATACTTCCGACGAGGCGATCCAGTCTTCGATACTGACGGCAAACTTCGGTTTAAGCCGCACGGCGAGACAGTTGTTCGGATCGTTTCCGGCCAGCGACTTGTTTACTTGATAAAACACTTCCACCACGCCACGCACCCGCTTTTCGCCGTGCGTTTTCAAGCCGCGGATTTCTTCCAGGGTTTGGTCCAGATAGGCGCTCAGCGGTGTCTGCCAAATTACGGTGGGTAGCGACTGCAGCGTCGGTGCGAGACGGCCAAGTGTCTCCGAAGCCAATCCAAAGTTCACAATGTTCTTTTGCCATTGTGCCCAGGTTGCCTCGGAGACGTTTGCCGTATCAAAGTGTCCATTCATGTGGGTGTGGCCGTTTCCATTCCCATTCGGAATGCCGTGATGGCGATCGTGGCCATTACTATCGGACTCAGGAGGATGGTCATCGGAAGCTCGCTCAAGCAACGTCACGAACGTCCTGAGCTTCTTTTGACCGATGCCGGGTGTTCCGGTTAATTTGTCGATGGGGGTGGAGAGCAAATCGCCAACGGTTCGCCGCAAGAACGCGATTGGCAATTGGCGGTCGTTGGGCAGTGCCCAATAGGCCAGCGGTTTTTCAAGCCGGTCGGCAAATCTCTTCGCTTGCAGCGTTTTACGAACTACTTCGAATCGGCCAAATGTATGATGATCGATGATCCCGCCAAATTGGGTTGGTTTCATTGTTGTGGTCCTCTAGTCCATTCACTCCATCGAAATCAGCGCAGTCGTTCCGATGCTCGGACCCGCGCGCACACTCCGATCGGAGCGGCGCGTGGCCGGTCAATTCAAAATCGACTGGAAAATCCAGTTAAGCTATGTTCCGGTTTGTAGGTGGGAGGAATGCTTCAGCCTTTTCCGCAACGAATTAGATGCAGTCAGTGGGCCAAAGTTTCCTTGCTCTTCGGTAGGTCAAACTATTCTTAGCAGAGAATCACCGGTGGTCAAGTCAGTCGAATGTTGTTGTCGCTGCAAATGGGAAATCACTCCAATTCTGAGCCTCGCCTTGGCGAATCCAATCGCTGCAACTAATTGTGATGCAATACCTTACAGCAAAAGTTCGACGGAAAAGTTGGTCAACGTAGTAGATCTCTGACAGATAGTACCGGCAGGTTCTCGGGTGATGAAACCCCGAGGACAACGGTTTGTTTCTCACCTACTTTGAAAAACGATCAGGAAACCTCAAGCGAGACACTTTCAGCTCGTCGCGCCGATAAACTGACGGCGAGCATCCCGCCCAGCGCTTGAATGACGCTCCAAATGCCGACACCGATTCGTAACCCACCTGTTGGGCCACCGACGCGATGCTGACCCGGCCATCCCGCAGCAACTCACTGGCAAGATTCATGCGTACCTCACGGAGGTACTCCATGGGGGTTTTACCCATGCACTTGCGAAAGCTGGTTAGCAACGTCGATTTCGGCATTTCTGTTTCGGCGGTGATGCCGTCCAGCGTCCATGCTCGGCTCGGATCTTGGTCCAATAGCCGACAAACCGACTGAATCGCCGATCTATTTCGATCCTCGGAAGCGGTCATCAGTAATCTCATAAGCAGTAAATCTCGGCGGCTACCTCAAAAAACGTCAAAATCCGACCGACGTACACTGGGAAAACATGGGCGTACCATCTTGCGTGGGATCGCAAAGTGATTTGAGCCAGCGACTTAGCGCTTGCACCGCGTTTTTCGGGATGATATTCGTCGAGTTTTTTCGCGTTTAGGAAAATTGCCGGAGCATCGGGGCGCGACGGCAACCCGAGCCTGGATTGCCCCGTTCCGACGCACGCTTGTTTTCGCGCAGTGACCAATTTAGATTGGGCGTCGTAATTTTGGCTCCTGGTTCAAAACATGAAACTGTCGCTCTCCGTTCGCATCGCAGAAGCTCCCTGCAAAACAAAGCTCTTCCTACCACTTGAAGATATCGTCAAGATTGCGGCCGACACCGGCTATCATGCTATTTGCATGCGAGCCAGTGCTGCCGGCGTTCAATCCACCCGGGAAGAACAGATCGCGGCCGGCGACGTCATTCGAGAAGCCGGCTTGCGAGTCTCGATGGTGACCGCTGATTTTGATGTTCCGCTGAACAATCCAAGCGGGCCGGGAAGCTTGCGGGATATCGACGCCAGCCTAGATGTGGCGGAGACCTTGGGCAGCGATCTAATTCGAATCTGTATGAAGTCTCGCGACGACATTCCTTACGCCCGAACCGCCGCCGACCGTGCAGCCGAGCGCGGACTTCGCCTAGCCCATCAATGCCACACGGCGTCGATCTTCGAAGAGGTCGCTCCGATGCTGGAAGTCCTGGATGAAATTGACCGCCCCAACTTTGGCCTGATCTACGAGCCCGCTAACTTGATGTTATGCGGACAGCCATACGATGTCGAAACATTACGCCAGTTGGTTCCTCACCTGATGAATGTGTACGTTCAGAATCACGTACTGGATTCCAACGGACCGGTATGCTTGGAAACGTTTTGTCGTGGCGATGTGCGCTTTCACCATCTGGCCATGTGGGAAGAAGGCGGAGTCGATTTTGAATCGGTGTTTCAAGGGCTTCGCGACATCGCTTACGACGGATATTTCACCATTCATCAAGCTCAGGGAATTGAATCCGCGAATGACGCAAGAGCGTTCGCGGCTCGATGCGCCGACCTAGTCCGTCCGTGGCTGTAGGCGGCGATCGGACCTTTGACGACAGGAAGAGACAACATGTCCGGTACGCCATCCGATGCCAAGGGCCCGTCGGCTAAATCTTACAAAAGCGGTAGCTCGCTGTCCGCTGTCGGTTGTGCGTTGGTGTTGGCAACCGCCTTTTTGGGTTGGATGTGCGCGGGGTGGCAACTCGCCATCTCCTCACTGGCGATGCGCGATGCGCCCGCCGACTTGCTCCGCGAGGATTTTATTGCGCAAGGAATTGCGGCAGGATTGACCGCGGACATCAAGTCCGACAACGTGACGCCGAGCGCTTCGGTGATTGCGGAACTTGACAAAGATCGCGACGGAATGCTCTCGCTCGACGAAAAGAAGAACGGCCGCGAAGGGGTGATTGGGTCTTGGTTTGGCTCATTGATCGCCGCATTCTTGCTGGGCGCTGCCTTGGGCGGCTATGTCTTTGGTTGGTTCGGCGATCGGTTCGGTCGTGCCAAAGCAATGGCGATCAGCATCATGTGGTATTCCGCGTTTTCCGCGATCACAGTTTTCGTTCAGGATCCTTGGCAGCTTTGGGCCGTGCGCTTCGTCGCCTGCATGGGCATTGGAGGAATGTGGCCTAACGGAATCGCCCTGGTTAGCGAAGCGTGGCCCAATATTTCGCGTCCTATTTTGGCCGGTGCGATTGGAACGGCGGCAAATGTCGGGATCCTAATGCTATCCGCGATCGCTAACGTCAAGCATGTCACCATCGACGACTGGCACTGGATCATGTGGCTGGGGGCGGCACCGTTCTTGCTGGGATTATTTGTTTGGTTCTTCGTCCCGGAATCACCGCGCTGGTTGCACCTGCGCTCGGGGGCGGAAGATTCCAAGCAGCCGGCCCCGGGACTCGTTGAGATTTTTCGACCGCCGATATTGTGGCTTACGATTTTGGGAATTGGCTTGGGAACCATTCCTTTGTTTGGCGGCTGGGGGAGTTCGAATTGGGCGATTGCGTGGGCGTCGTCGTTTGACGACGCAGGACTAAAGGCGCGTGTTATGTTGGCGCGGTCGCTGCCGGGCACGATCAGCAGTCTGCTGGGCGGCGGTTTGGCGATGATGATCGGCCGGCGGCCTTGTTACTTCATCTTGAGTTTGGGGGCGCTGGTCAGCGCGCAGGTTTTGTTCCATTCGCTCCACCCAGTGGAAGACGAATTTTGGTTTCTGTTTTGGTTCGGATCACTCGGCTTCTTCAGCGGCTTTTTCTTTGGCTGGCTGCCGCTCTGTTTGCCTGAGTTGTTTCCGACTCGCGTCCGCTCGACAGGTGCCGGTGTTAGTTTTAACTGGGGACGCATTTTAACGGCCGCCGGAGTTCTGTTCGCGGGCGGAATGTTGAAGCAGTACTTCAACAGCGACTACGCCGAAATCGGAAAATGGACGAGTCTGATCTATGCGTTTGGGCTGATCATCGTGTTCTTCGTGCCCGACACCAAGCAACGAGCGTTGGACGATTGACGGCGTTGCCCTTCAGTAGCGCATGAGATTGGGTTGCGCGGCGGCAATGTCTGTTCGAGGCACCGCTTACGTCGATGAACGGCCTGCTTGTTCACTGCCCGCTTGTTCACTGCTCGGCGAAGGCTGTTCGGAAGCAGGGGCAGCGGGCAGCAACGGCGAATACAGCCGGATCAAGGCCCCGAATCCTACTAGCATGATAGCCCCGCAGATTGGTCCCAGCAAAATTGGCAAGCTGGCTTCGATCGGAACGATCGCGACCGCGCCAATGACCGGCCCCAACACGACGCCGCAAATGAAACCAAGCAGCCCGCCCAGCGGCTGTCGGCAGTGGTACAGGCCCACGGTCGTGCCCAGAATCATGCCACCGACCAGCCCCAAAATCATTGCCCAAGCAATTTCGTTGACGCCAACCCGTCGATCCATGGCCGCCGCGACCAACGGCGTGAACATGCGGGTAATGATTGCCGAGACGGCAATCAACACGAACAGCGAGATCAGAGGATATCCGCGACGCGGAGCAGACGATGGTGAACTCGTCATATCTACCACCGGTCGTAGGATATCAGCTTGCCGTCCGCGCGGTGCCCTAGCTGTTGGAGCTTCACGGGATCAATGCCGTCTTGGATAAATCGTACGCTTCCGTCGCCAAAGGCGAAGTTCGCGCCCGAACTATGATTGCTGGAAAACCCTCCCACGAACAAGTTGGTCACGGTGCCCGCTTGGCCATCCGCTCTCTTGCTTTCGTTCGCCTTTCCGACATCTTGCACTTCTCCGGCCTCTTCGGCCCCCTCTTCCAAGTCGCCCCCCAAACCTTCGGACTCCCTGGCTTGCGCTTCCAATTCCAGATAGCCCGGTCCCCCGGCGATGGCTGGCAACCCCGTCGTGTTGATCGGCGTGCCCGTGTTTCGTAACGTGGCACGAGTCCCAGACAGCCAACCCAAATCATTCGGTTCCGATAGCTTTTCGCCGATAAACAACGTGTACGCCGTTCCGTCGCGAACATCCTCGTAGCTAACCTCGCTGTTGAGATAAAAGATGCCGTTGTTGTTGACGTCGATCGGAGCTTCCATGTCGTGATGCACGGCCGCATAATCGCTCTCCGAACCTTGGGTCCCCGACGATGGGCAAATCAAGTGGCCGATTCTGACTGATCGCACGGGATCGTTCTTGGGATCGTATACACCCACGCCTCGATCCGTATGGCGATAAGCATTTTGGCCTTCCATATGGGGCAGCAAGCGCTCAATCCAATTGTGATGATATCCGTCGGCCACATTGACGATGGGCCCCTTCGCTTCGACAGTTCCACTGGGATAGGCATTGTGAGCCATCTCGTAACCATGCACGGCAATGATCAATTGGCTCAACTGGTGCAAGCACTGAGTGCGGCGTCCCGCCTCGCGAGCCGCCTGAACCGCCGGCAGCAGCAACGACACCAGAATACCGATGATGGCAATCACCACCATTAGTTCAACCAGTGTGAATCCCTTGGAATCGGAACGATTCATCTTTATCTTCCGTTGGAGATTAGGATGGTTCGGCCCTTCTCGGCGTACTGCCTGAGGATGCCCATCCTTCTTGCGATCATTCTACAAGACTCCAACCAATCGTTCCACGTATTCGTCGAACCGCTCGAATCGGCGGGGATACGCGTTGGGAACAAGCAAGACACTCACATCGGCGGGCGATCAGCGCCAAAGCGGGGCAGTCGTGAGTTTGTAACATATGGCCGTTCAGATTCACGAACCTGACCAGACCCATGGGCGAGAACTCAAAGGCGGTCGTCGACCGGACAGTTTGGCGAATGCTGAAATGCAGAGATCGGCGTCACGGTTAAGATTGGCCGTGTGGTGTGGCGGGCGTCAAGCGAGTCGGTCAAAGACGAAATCAGGCGTGAGTTTCGTGAACCAGGCGATCAAGCGCCAACGCTTGGTGACATAGGCGTGTTTTCTTTTGCCGAGAATCGCCCGGTAGATTTGCGCGGCTGCCTTTTCCGGCGAAGCCACCCAAAACAAGCCTTCAACATCGTGCGTTTGGACCGTGTCCACGAACCCGGGCTGAATGTCGGTGATGCTGATTGGCAGCTTTTCTTTCACCGTCTTGCGACGCAGACTGTCCATGTAAATCGACACGAATGCCTTCGAGGCATGGTAAGCCGGCTGTCCCGCGTCGCCTCGCAAGGCGGCGATGGACGAAAGGCTCACCAGGTGGCCCGAGTTCTGCTTGATGAAGTGCCGCATGGCGACGTTGGCGATCGCCGTGAATCCCATGACATTGGTGGCAATCGTCTCTTGTTCCGGCTGCCAGTCCAGGTCTTTGTTGCGTCTCACGATGCCTGCCGCAATGATGACCAGATCGACACCCTCCATTTCGTCGATCAGTTCCTCCATGGCGCTCATGGCGGCCGCCGTGTCCGCGATGTCCATCTGCTTGGAGAAGATCGGTCGCGTCATTTCTTCACGCAGCGATTCCAGTAGTTCCACGCGGCGGGCTGTCACGCCCACGGTGACACCCTGGCCGGCAAGTTCCTTGGCCAGTGCACGGCCGATCCCAGAAGATGCGCCTACGATAATCGCTTTTTTCATTGTGAGTGCCGCAAGTGACTTTTTGTTTGCGCGCCCAACCGCTGCAGGATACGGTCGCCGACACGTAGGGCGTTGGCAATGATCGTCAGCGTCGGATTCATCGCCCCCACACTTGGAAAGAAGCTCGCATCGACCACGTACAAGTTTTCCATTTCGTGAGCTCGACAATTGACGTCGAGTACCGAGGTGGCCGGATCGGTGCCGAAGCGACAGGTGCCCGACTGGTGTCCCATTCCTTCCAATCCCACGGGCTGAACGACATGGATTCCGCGCGATAGAACTCCTCGACGGCGCGTGATCTCCGTCAGCAACGATTTGAACTTGGATTCCAACCGGCGCATGCCCGCGAGGTTATTCGGTTCGTAGCTCACTTTAAGTGCGTCGTCGCCTGCCAGCGTGACACGATTCCGCGGGTCTGGCAGATCCTCACCCGTGATCAGGAAAGCAATCGACCGATCAGCCAAACGGTCCAGCACGCCAAGGGGAGCGGCGACGGGACCGCGACCTTGAAACATGGCACCCTTCATCATGCCCAACGACTGGATTCTGCCCATCGGAAAGGGGAATTCGTCGGAGCCAAAATAGAAGTCATTCAGGCCGAGTGTCATCTGGTAACGCGTCGTGTTTTTTCTGGCGGAAAAGGCGACCAGAACGGAACGATGATGCAGCATGAAGTTCCGGCCGACCTGGTCCGACCCATTTGCCAAGCCACGCGGATGTTGGTCGCAGGCCGAGGCGAGGAGCAGACGAGACGTGTTGCACGCGCCTGCCGCCACCACCACGATATCGCCTCGATACTCTTCCAATTGACCGTTTCGCTCGACGAGAACTTGCGTGACCGTTCTTCCCGATCGGTTCGTCTTCAGCCTTGTAACCCGCGCGCCGGTCAAGAGTTCGACGTTAGGGTATTCGATCGCGGGTCGCACCGCCATCACTTCGGCGTCACACTTCGCATGCACCAGGCAGGGATGTCCACCGCAAGTGTCGCAGCGAATGCACTTGCTGAAGTGTGGGTGCTGTTCGTTCAGTTGAATACCGATCGGCAGATGCGAAGGATGATATCCTGCCTGGGACAGTCCATCCGCCATTTCCTGCATCTCTGGTTCGTGGCTGACCGGAGGAAACGGATAGGGTCCGCTGGCGTAGGGTTCGGTTGGGTCGCCGTCCCGCTCGCCACGCACCTGGTAGAGTTGTTCGGCTTGCGTGTAATACGGTTCCAAATCGTCATAGGCGATGGGCCAGCCCGGCGACACCGCGCCACCGAAGTGATCCAGTTCGCCAAAGTCCTCCCGGCGAAATCGGGCCAGGACGGCACCATACATTTTCGTGTTGCCACCCACGCAATAGTAATGTTCGGGATGAAACGGCTTGTCGCGTCGGTCGTACCAGGTCTCCGACGAATAACGTCGCTTTATGAAGTTTTCGCGCGGATCCCAATTCTCTTTTTCGCGAGGCAAAAATTCGCCGCGCTCCAAGATCAGCACGCGTTTGCCGGAAGGCGCGAGACGATAGGCCAGACTGCCACCGCCGGCACCCGATCCGATGATGATGACGTCGAAGTGTTCGCTAGTACTCATTGGTTTTGAGAGAACCAGGGGCAGGCCATGGTTCAACAGGTTGCATGCAAGTTGATCGGTGTCGGCGCGTATCCGGCACTCGATGAATCCAAATTCCGATGAAAGTCACTTCGCTACTACCGCCGGCACGGTCGTACCCCGAAGTGGTTTGCGGCCTTCTAATCTTTTGTTCGGCGCGTAACCCGGTGCGCGCTTTGCCCGGATTTGAACGATTTTTGGGATTTTCCGGAATTTAGAGGGCGGCGTGGCAAACTTTGCAGGCTGGCCAAGTGTTATCCTCGATAAGCCTTACCACGCCCGCAAAACAGAACCGCTTCGAATGGGCAGGAGAGCAGAGGCCGCGGAACTTTTCAGTGGTGAGATCCGTCGTCAAGATAACAATACAGATTTTGCAACGTCAGGCTCGCGCGTAATCAGGACCGCGAGAGAATGGCAAAGAATAGGGAAGCCGATCATGGTTCGACGCGCACTGGTGGCAATCGCTCTTTCGCAATGTGTGATGGCAAACGAAGGACTCGCTGATTCCGTGGATGTGCCATCTGAAACAGCATCTTCACTCGGCGACCGTGCGGACGCGGTCGACACGTCACCTATCAAGAGTTCGGTCGTTTCGAGCGATACAAGCCCCCAGGCAATCGCGATTGCCAAGAAACAAGGTGCCACGACCGCCGCCCGCGACATCAAGGCCGGCAGGCTGCGAATTCTCTACTTCGGAAAGCCGTGGCCACCTAATAAACCGCGGGTGGATGATACGACCGAGTATCCCATAATGATCGTCGGTGGTTGCATTGTCGGGCAACCGTTTGTCGCCGAAGTTGCAGCCTACAACCGAGCCATGCGCGGTTGGCACGCTGGAAAGGCGAAGCGACCACCGCAAGAGAATCGTTAGCGCTTCAAGCGGCTGCCTTGTTTGGAAAACAAGGCTGCTTACTCTTGCAGCGTCAGGCTCTGCGATGTTTGGCGCTGTTTGAGGTGGCTAATGGCCTGCGAGAAGATGTTCGGTGCCATCTTGTGAATCTGTGATTCGAGTTCGGCCCGTTTACCACTAAGTTCACTTCTGAGCCCGTTAACGACAAGCGCCTCGTTCATGCCAATGCCTCGCGTTTTGACCCAGGCTGGCGATCCGACCTGCCAATTGTCCTGCGGCAATTCGAAGCGGACCTGCGAAAGATTAACTTGCGAGCCATCTTGCTGATTTGACAACACCGCGTCGAAGGCGATCCACATGGTGCGGCGATTGCCCAGAGAGATTTGCAAGGGGCCGCAGTCGGCGCGGCGTCGTGGAGCTGTAATTTCGGTGCGTTGGACCGTCAAATTGATGTCGCGCACTTCCAACCAAAGGGTCACTCCGCCATTCTCTTTTTGATCGATCAGCGTGCGCTCGACTTGTCCTTCGTAGCTGATGTCGCGCAGGCCGACCTGCAAAACCAACCCTGCTTTACGAGTTGTGTCCGAAATGTCGGCCACTTTACCCGTAATCTTAAATGAGGCGTCAAGGTCGGTTGGGTCGGCGGTCGCTGGGACGGCCGTCATTGAACAGGTCAGAAATATGAGGGTTGTGAGAAAATGGCGGTAACGACGGGTCAGGTTCAGCAACTTCATGTGGCTCTACCTTGCTTTCTTCAGGCGAATGCGGGGACGGGATTTCTTCTCCCAACGCGTGCGGGGATGGGAAAAAGAGCGCGATTTCAACTTCCTTCCTCCTTGAAGAAATGAAACGCGGTGCGGATAGTAGCAGTGGCACGACAGTCAGGGCAATACCTGTGCCGACGCTTCAATATCGACCCTCCTGGTTCACTGAAATCCCCCTAAGCCGTTGCTGGGGAAAGGGTAAGAGCAACCGTCGATCCGTGGGTCCCGTCGGCGAGCGACGGCCGGCCAGTAACAATTTGGATGGTAATTTGTAACAATTACAGGTGCGCTTCCGGTTGCGTAAAGTTGCTTGGCGAATCAACCGCGAACAGCCCCGACCGCACTCGCTGCTCCTTTCAGCCCATGGAGAAGGCCAATGCCCAAAGTTACCATTACTCTGGCCCACGACCAAGATGTCGATGAGGTCGTGGCGAAAACAAAGCCCGCGATCGAAAAGACGGTCCGAGATTTTCAAGGCTCCGATGTTGAAATCAACTGGTCGGAACGCGAAGCGGATTTCAACTTCAAGAGCATGTCCTTCACGATCAAGGGCACGGTGGCCGTCACGCCACAACAAGTGCTGGTCGAAGTAAATCTGCCTTTCGCCGCCATCATGTTCAAGGACCGCGCACAAAAAGCCATCACAAAGAATCTGACCCGGGCACTGGAACAGTAGTGTTCAACCGTTTTCGTTTTCTGCCGTTTTCTGCCCATTCAAGTCGACAGCGGAAAGCTTGGTTCCACGGTGAGGAATTTGCTGGACCTTGGGACCCGGCCGACGGAACTTTTTTGTGATTGTGGCGGACGGGGACGGAGCCAGCCGTCGACGATGTTCACGGAAGCGCTACCAGCCGAATCATTAACGGCCTGTTGAAAAACCAATTGTGAAGGCCGGATCAAGCGGATCGCCGCCGGTTTTCTTTGAAATCGTCGATGCCGGAACGTCGTCGCTTCGCTCCTAGGTCCGGCCTACCTGCTACCGGCTGACGCGGAAACATGACGCATCGAGTTCCGAGGGACGTTTTCCCGGTGGGCGTTAGGCCAGTAGTTTCTGGATGACCCGTGCTTCATAGACGTCGGTCAACCGTTCGTCTCGACCGTTGTGCGAGTAGGTTAGGCTCTCATGGTCCAAGCCCATCAGGTGTAGAATCGTGGCGTGCAAATTGGCCATCTGAGTTCGATTTTCAATTGAGCGGTAGCCAAAATCGTCGGTTGCTCCGTGGAACTGCCCGCCGCGAATTCCGCCGCCGGCCAGCCAGACGCTAAATCCATAAGGATGATGGTCTCGACCGAATCCGGTGGTCTTGTTTCGCTGCTCGGCGGCGGGCGTCCGCCCGAATTCGCCGCCCCACAGAATCAATGTCGAATCAAGTAGTCCGCGCTGTTTGAGGTCCGTCAACAAACCACCGATCGGCAGGTCGGTCTGCTGGCAGCAGTTCGTGGTGCGTTTGGCGTTTTCGGAGTGCGTGTCCCAGGGCTGGCCGGACATGAAGAGCGATACGAAGCGAACGCCGCGCTCGACCAAGCGGCGGGCCATCAGGCAGCGCGTTCCATACGACTTCGTCTTCGCGCTATCCAGTCCGTATAAGGCTTGCGTGGCGGCGGTTTCTTGGGTCAGGTCGAGCGCTTCGGTCGCCGCTAGTTGCATTCGGGCCGCCAGTTCGAACGATTCGATGCGGGCTTCCAGTTCCAGTTCATCGGGACGCTCGGCCAAATGCCGTTGGTTCAGTTGCCTCAATAGCGATCGGCGGCCCTCTTCAACTGGAGCGGTTCGAGGATTCTTGGGATGCAGATGCAGGACGGGACTGCCTTGTTCTCGAAAGATCGTCCCTTGAAAGTTCGGAGGCAGCCAACCGTTGGACCAATTGCGAACTCCGTCGACCGACTGGCCCTTCGGATCGGGTAAGGCCACGAACGCCGGCAAGTTTTGGTTTTCGGTGCCCAGTCCATAGGCGAGCCACGCGCCAAGCGTTGGCCGTCCCGAAATGGTGAGCCCCGTTTGCGCCATCCGAATCGCCTGCTCGTGATTACGGTGTTCGGTGAACATCGATCGCACCACGGCAATTTCATCGGCGTGCCGAGACACGAAGGGCTGAATCTCGGAAAACTCCAGCCCGCTCTCACCGCAGTTGCGAAAGCGAAACGGGCTGCCCATCAAGTTTTGCGTGCGGTTTTCATCGTCGGCAACTTCGGCCGGTGGAGCTTGTCCATTGAAACGGTTCAGCATCGGCTTGGGGTCCAGCAAGTCAACGTGACTGGGCCCGCCGTGCATGTAGAGCTGAATGACGGCTTTGGCTTTCGGTGCGAAATCCGGCGATAGGGCCGTTGGCCGGTCCGATGCGCGAGACGCTTCGCTTAGCAGTGTTCCCAACACGACGCCACCGAATCCGGCCCCCAGTTGGCACAGTGCCTCGCGGCGTGTTGAACGTCCAAGCTGACTCATGGGAATCTCCATCCGTTCCGTTAATCGATGTAGGCGAACTCGTTCGCGGCCAGCAGCATATGACATAGATCCACGAGCGCCTTCCGCCGTGCCGCCGCGATGACTTCGGCGCGCTGCCGGTCCGCGTTTGTTTGGCTAGCGAGATGCCGCGTTTGCTGCTCGTCGAGAAAACTCGACAATAGAGTTCTCTCGTCGTTGCCGACGATTCGCGAAAAGGCGGTCAACATGGCATACCTTGCCGGGTCGGCGTTGCCTTCGGCCAGGACGCGATCCGCAAACGCGTTCGCCGCTCGCTCCATCACTTCACTGTTCAGCAAGGTCAGCGCCTGGGTCGATACGGTCGACGTCGTTCGTTGTGTGCAATTGATTTCGATGTCCGGTTGATCGAACGCCCGAAGCATCGTCTCCGGATGAAGCCTCAAAACCTTCACATAGATCGAGCGGCGATGCTGATCGGACTGAGGCGGCACGACGACTTCGCCGCTGCCGTGTCGATGGACCGCCTGCGGAGAACCGTGCATTACGTGGCGAAGGGAGCCCGACACCGCTAACAGGGAATCTCTTAACGGTTCTGCTTCCAGCCGCCGAATGTTCTGTCGCCAGAGCAAACGATTTTCGGGATCCACTTTCTCGCCCGCGGCCCGAAGCTCGCTGCCTACTCGGGACCGCTGCCGCCAAGCATTCGACGTAAGAATCAGGCGATGCATGCGTTTCATGCTCCACTCGCCACGGACGAATTCAGTCGCCAGCCAGTCGAGCAATTCGGGATGGCTAGGCGGCGAACCGGCGATGCCAAAATCTTCCGGCGTCGTGACGATCCCGGTGCCGAAGTGATGCAGCCAAATACGGTTGGCCATCACGCGAGCGGTCAACGGATGGTGCGGCTGAGTTAGCCAACGAGCAAAGGCCAGCCTACGCCCGCTGGTCCGCGTTTCATTGGGAGGCGACCAAGCGAACTCCCGCGATGCCTTCAGAGCCGAGATCACTCCGGGCTCGACCGTCTGCCCCGGCGTCAACGGATCGCCCCGAAGCAGCAACGGCGTCGTGGTGTTGCCGGGCAGATCGTAGAGGGCCCGCACTTCGTCAAAGCCAATCCGGCGGCGTCCTTCGGCAGCCACTTTGCCGTTTAGCTCGGCGGCGGCTGTCTTGTAATCGGCAAAGGTCGCGTTCAGCGCCTGGTCAAGTTCTTTGCCCGCAGGTTTCAGTTTCTTCTGAAACTTTTCAATAAGGTATCTTTGAACTTCGCTACGTTTGTCTTGGGCGACCGCGAAGGCGGACTGAACGTCCGCGCGAATTTCCTCGGGGAGCGTTTGCAGGCGGCTTTCAAAAAGCCGCGCCGCGAAGGGTTTCTTCAACGCGGCGAGTTCCTTGGTGAGTTTCTTGAGATTGCCATCGACTTCCGCGTTTCGTTTGTCGGCGTCCGCTTTCTGTTTCTTGGAAGCGATCAGCAATCGTCGCTCCATTTGCGGAATCCACTCCGTGGGGCGATAGGCGTTCATGAAGACCGCCTGCATCTGGTAGTAGTCACCTTGCGATATCGGATCGTACTTATGACTGTGGCAGCGGGCACATTGGACGGTTAGTCCCATCGTCGACGAGCAAACAATCTGCAGCGTGTCGAACAGCGTCGGATAGTAGTACTGGGCCGCGGCGTTCTTGATGGTCTTAAAGTCGGGGCGACTCGGGTCGGGAGCCGTCCGTAAAAATCCGGTGGCGGTGATGCCTTCGATCACCTCGTCCGGCAGCCTGTCTAGTGTCTCGTAGGCGGTCCAGTAATCGGTCAGTTCATCGCCGGCGATTTGTTCTTGCAGAAATCGATCGTAAGGCTTGTCTTTATTGAACGCCTGAATGACGTAGTCGCGATAACGCCAGATCAACTGCAGCGGACGATCCTCGAACAGAACGCCAGCCGATTCAGCGTACCCGGCCACATCCAGCCAGTGACGCCCCCATCGCTCGCCATAATGCGGACTTGCGAGTAGCCGATCAACCAGGCGGCCGTACGCATCCGGCCGATCGTCAGCCAGGAATTGCCGCACTTCATCGGGCGTCGGCGGCAGCCCAATCAAATCCATGTATGCTCGCCGCAGTAACGTCCGCCGATCGGCCTCCGCGGCGAGGGAAAGACCTTCAGCGGAAAGCTTTCGCCCTATAAATGCGTCGATCGGGTTTCCAATGCGATCCTGGGGTTCAATCGACGGAATTTTGGGTCGCGACGGTGGCTGGAAAGACCACAGCTCGACTCCGCTGATAGCATCGCCAATCTCCGCTTGCGCGTTGCCGACCCCCTTCGCGCCGTCGTTGATCCAAGTCCGGATGATCCCCTTTTCCTTGGCCGTTAGTTTGGGACCGGCCGCGGGCATTTCGTCGGACACAATCCGTCCGTACAGCAAGCTCGATTCGGCGGCGGCGATCCGAATTGCCGCTCCTGATTCGCCGCCAGTCAACAGCGACGACGGTCGCGCCAAGTTCAACCCGCCCTTGGGCTCAACTCCGGCATGACATCGAAAGCACTTCTCGCGAAAGATAGGAAGGACATTGTCGGCAAACGTCAGTTCGGGTTTCTTCGTGGGCGCGGCGACTGCAGCGATCGGTACCAGGCAACCGATCGCCAAGACCATCGAAAACAGCCAACGAGAGATCCTTCGTGCAAAGCCAGCCCATCCTGTTCTCCCTCTTGCCAAGGGGGAGCTAGAGGGGGTCGGTCGGAAATCGTGCAAACGAGGTTGAATCATGTCGATCTTGGGAATCGGGGCGCTAGTGGATCTTCGTGCATAGCATATCACGCCCGGCTCCCGATATAAAACAACGATCGAAAGCAGCGCGTGCTTTTGCCTTGTGTTCCGTGGTGGCTGGTTCAGTCCAGCAGCCACTCTCCGATGCCCGACCGCAGGGCTACCAGCCACAGCGCGAATGTCCCCAAGTGAAAGCTGGTCCAACCTGCGAATCGGGTATTCCGGGGCAGGAAAGACCAGACGGGAATCGTGCCAATCACCATCACCAGCGAGGTGAATAGAAATGGAATGCCCAGCATGCAGATGGGATAGAGCGGATTACCCAACTCCTTCGGATCGGGATTCTCGCAGACCGGCCAATGTCCAAACTGAAGATAGGCATGCAAGATTAGGACGCCGACCATTGCCGCGTGCGCGACGGGCACGAGGCACAACATGGTGTGCAGCCGTGCCAGCCATGGCAGTGATTTTGAAATGGTGTCCAGTCGTTCAACGTGTACATAGGCTGGCGATTGATACGGGTTCACTATCTATCTCCACGGGATGCTCTAGCTCTAGCGAGGCCATTCGCCTCACGAAGTCAACGCTGCATTCGCGGAGCGAAAGGTGAAGCTATTTGCCGAGCGGAGGGTACTCAGGGCGTTCGGCCCGTTCATACACGATGTGAGCACGTCCGACCAATAGCGGATCGACGGGGCCGATCTTATTCAGCAGCTTGTCGGGATACGGCAGCTTGTGAAGGACATAGCGCATGGCGTTTAGCCGGGCACGCTTCTTGCAGTCGGACTTGACGACGGTCCATGGCGCGTCGGCCGTATCGGTATAAAAGAACATCGCCTCCTTGGCTTTCGTGTATTCGTCCCACTTGTCGAGTGACTCCCGATCAACGGGCGACAGCTTCCATTGCTTGAGCGGATGGACTTCGCGATTCTTAAATCGTCTTCGTTGTTCCTTGTGGCTGACGGAAAACCAAAACTTGATCAAATACATGCCGCTGCGGGTGAGGTTGCGTTCAAATTCGGGCACCTGCCGCATGAACTCGGCGTATTCGTCCGGCGTGCAGAAGTTCATCACATTCTCCACTCCGGCCCGGTTGTACCAGGATCGATCGAACAGCACGATCTCACCCGCCGTGGGAAGGTGAGGCACATAGCGCTGAAAGTACCACTGGCCGCGTTCCGTTACGGTCGGTTTGTCCAAAGCCACGACCCGCGCGCCACGAGGATTCAGGTGCTCCATGAACCGTTTAATAGTCCCTCCCTTGCCAGCCGCGTCGCGCCCTTCGAACAGAATCACCAGCTTCTTCCCGGTCTCTCGGACCCAGGCCTGCAGCTTCAGCAGTTCGACTTGCAATCGATACTTTTGCTTCTCATAACTTTTGCGGGACAGCAAGTGCTTGTAGGGATAGCCGCCCTTGCGCCATGCGGGCGACAGCGTGTCGTCCGGCTTCGGCTCTCCTCCCGCGCCGTCCGGCATGGGACGCCTGAGCAGTGCGTTTCTGATCACTTCCGCGTCGTCGGATGAAGTGCCTTCCATGATTGCGGCGAGAACTTTTGCCAACGTGTCGGCGTCGTGAGGCGGCACGCCGCTGACAATGTCCTTGACCGCCGCGATCTTCGCTTCTTGAGCCGCTTGCACGGACTCCGAAACGACGTACCTGCGAATTCCCTTCTCGGTACTCGACCCCGCCGTATCGCCACTGGAGACGCGACGTGGCCGACCGTTGGAGTTCTTCGACTTCTTTGCGTTCTGGCGCGACGTTTCCGGAGACTTTGGCGCGGCGGATTTCTTGGGCGCTTTTCGCGGTTGTTTCTTGGCCATGCTGAATCGAAGATGTCTTGAGAAATTGGGGCCCTGGGGTGGCCCAGCGGAGGAGTGCGACTGGCCCTAATATAACATACCTCGCGACGACTCAAGCCTCGCTTTCGGCGGAAAACGGCGGGAAATGGCCGATTCACGCCGCAGCCGTGAGCGATGCCAGTTTGCTCAACATCGCTTTTGGAACGTTGTGGTCGGCGATGGGCAGGTATTCGGCACGGTGCGTGATATGCTTAAGATGGATTCGCCCCCGAGGCGAAAATCGGATCGTCGACCGGCAGGCGCAAGGGCGTCACAAGACGGTTCTTCAGACTATTCCGCACAAGAATGGCTGAGCGGGCACGAGAAAGCCGATCGCTATTAGGGTTGGTGTTTGCTCCATGTTTCTTCCGCGCGCTCGATCATGAAAATCGCTCGATTCGCTATTGCCCACACATGTGTTATGGCTGTCGTCTTGGCGACGCATTCGTCCGCCCAGGATCGCAATCTTCGCGACGACGATCTTCGTGACGTCGTTCTTCATGCTGGTGGAGTGATTGAACTGCGTCCCCCGCTGGAGTGGCACGTCGCCGAGGTCCCAATGGGGAGAGAAGTTCGCCTGGTACTTGCGCCGCATCCTCTGGCCAAGGGCTCGAAAGTGCCGTCCGACGGAATGTGGATCACTTTTCACTTACGCCAAGATTCCTCTCGTCTCGGTGAACAACAATTGGCGGAAATGCTGGCTGCCCGCTTGAAATCGACGATGCGCGGACATTCGCCCGAGTTAGGAGACATGCAATCAAGTTCTGAACCGTCTCTCGAAGTCCGCCGGCCGTTCTCTTATTCGATCGGACAGGCGGCGACAAGCCAGCGCGGCGTTCATCTTCTGATTCGAATCGATGCGGGAATCGTGGAAATGCAAGCGGCTTGGCCCAGCGGTAACGAAGCGGTTCGGATGCGAGAATTTGAATCCGTGCGCCGCTCGCTGACCTTCCATCACCGTCGCACTGAAAACGAACAAGTTGCGCCGCAAGCCCTTGATGCGCGCGATGCACTAGGGTCGTGGAAGGCATACCGCAGCCGGCTGCGACTTGATGGCGACGGGCGAGTGACCATTCGCCCCGACGGTGTTCATCAAGCCAGCTTTGAAGATCAGCCCGTGGCAGGTGCGCGGAACGGCCTGCTGACCGGACGATTTCAGGCCGACGGCGATTTACTGTTCGTAATTTGGGACGATGGCAGCCGCCTTAATTTCCGCTGGCGTCGCCAAGGCGATAACCTGTTGTTGACGGATCACGACGGCCAAATGAGCCAGTTACGCCGAATCCTCGAATAACATCAGTTGGGTGGCGACGGAATGACTCCGTCGGTCTTTGCCGTCGTCGCGACGCTGTACTTCACGGGATCGGATAGGAACTGATGACGCTGTCCCGAGCCGGGGAATAGATAGCGAATCCCATTACGTACCAGTGTGAAGTCTGTCTTTCCTGGTACGGTCTCCTTCATTTCGACCAGACACACGGCGCAGTTGCCTGAGTGGGCGATATCCACGTCGGCGTAGGCGTCCGGATCATCCAGGAACATCTTCTTTTGTTCCTCCGAGGGAAACAGGAACAGACGTTTTTCGCTGAATGCCGCGTGCCGTACCGAGCCGGGTACTCGTTTGCCCATTTCCTTCAGGCACACCACGCAGTCACCAGCCAACACCGGGGCGTACGTCAAAGGATCGTTTAAGAAGGTTTCCTTTTGCTCGTTGCTGGGAAACAGGTAGCGCTGGCCGTCGAATACGACCCCATGATCCGGACTTCCCTTGACCCACTTCCTCATTTCCAAGATGCAAACCGGACAGTAACCGCTCATCGCCAAGCTTGCCTTGGCCTGGGTGCCAGGAAGCGCGTACTTGTCGGGCTTGGCTTTGAACATTGCCAATTGTTCGTCGCTGGGAAACTGATAGCGCAGCCCATCGTGCATCGCGCTAAACTCCGGTTTGCCGTCGACTTCCTCTTTCATTTCGACCAGGCATACCGCGCACTTGCCGCCCAACGCCAGATCGACGTCGGCAAAGGACTCGTGATCGGCCTTGAATTCTTCCTTACGAGCGTTCGTGGCGAAGAAAAAGTACCGCCCATGGTCGTCGAATCCGTAGTTCGGATTCGCGGGCACGCGTTGCCCGGTCGCGGCGTAGGTTACGATGCAATCGCCGTTCAGGGCCGGTGCGTACTTGAGCGGGTTGGCCACGAACATTTCTTTCTGTTCGTTGCTGGCGAACAGATAGTGCTTTCCACCCAACGTTGCGCGATGTTCCGGCGATCCCTTGACCCACTTCTTCATCTCCCGCAGACAAACGGCACAGTAGCCTCGCATGGCCAAGTTGGGGTCGATACGAGGGCCGCTGGTGACGCGGGTGCCGGACCCTTGAAAGCGGCTGCCACGTGTGCCGCTCTGGCCAAAAGCCGCGGAACTGGTTGCGGCGATGGTCAAGCCCATGAAGAAAATGAATGCGGGGCGCGGGGTTGCTCGTCTCATGCTCTATCGTCCAAGAAGGAAGGTGGAATCTAAACTCGACTACGCCTTCATCTTGTACCAAGCGGCAGGCGTATTCTGTGAACTTAGATACAGTGGCCGGCCAAATTTCGGCTGGGACGCCGATTTGAACGCGACCGGCCTCAGTTGTTGGCGGCCAGCTTGCGGGCAATGTGCTGCCGTATGAGAGGTAGCTTACAAACCGAAATTAGCCGAAAGGCCCGCTGCATATCCTCGCCAACCGACGGTTCGATCCCGTACCAAATCATGTGCGGAAGTGCGTGATCGTCGTTGTCCTCGGCTCGGGCCACGAGTCCGGCGGCAATTCGCCAACGTGTTTCGGCGGACATCCGCTGCATCGCCGAGGCGAGATAAAGCCGAACCAAAGGTGATTCCTCGGTCTTGGCCATCTCCACCAGATGATCCGCGACCTTCGAATTCGGCCGCGACCGGTCAAACAAAAACCGGACAGCCCACGCCCGAATGTACTCGTTTTTATGCGCGAGCTGATCGGTCAGGAAATCGCCCGAGAGTCCGTCGACGAGATTGAGCGCCCACAGCGCGCGCAGTTTCTTCGGAACTCTTTTGTCTTCCTCGAAAATCTTTCGCAACTGATGGCGAGCATCCGCTAAGTTCTGTCCCGCGCGAGTTCGCTCGTGGAGAATTCGCCGCGCGTGGCGGACGTACCAATCGTTTACGTGTTGTTGTAAATCCACAAGTTGGACGTTCGTCAGCTTGGTTAGGTCAAAACGATCGAGGTCGCGCCGTTTGCCGTAGGCAATGTTGTAGATCCTTCCGCTGGTACGATGGCTGCCGTCGTTGTCGTGACATTCTCCGTAGTCGTGCCAGTCGCCGATGTAGACCGTGCCGTCGGGACCGTACTTCTGCCACAGACAGCGAAACCAATCATGGTTGCCCATCAGAAAATCATCACCGTGATGGCCGACGTAGGTCGACCCGTGCCGCTTCAGAATATCGTTGTTAATTCGATTGCCGTGAATGTTACCGGTGAAGAACGTGTTTCGATATTTTTGGGGCCAATTATCGCCCAAGTAAATCATCGCTCCGGTGTGCGCGTGTCCGCCGCCTGCTTCGTTGTGAGCCCCTTTGCCGCCGCGCGACGATTGCCATGCGCCGCCGCCCCAATGTAAGTGGTCGGCAATCGGCTTGATTCGGGAGTAGGCGAAGGGATTGTCGATTTCCGCCGAACGCCGCTCGTAGTAGGCACCGGGGATCAAGTGCCACAGGTGTCCGATCACACAGTTGGTAAAGAACCCTTCGCCCCAATCGTTGAAATCCAAACCCCAGGGATTCACGGCACCCAGTGCCACGACCTCAAACTTTCGATCAATGGGATGATAACGCCAGATGCCACGGGAAATCTCGGTACGGTCCTCCTTCTTTGTGCCTGGCGGACCGATGAATGACGACTGCGAATTTCCGATGCAGCCGTACAGCCATCCGTCGGGGCCCCACGTAAGATTGTTCAAGACATTGTGCGGGCTCTTTCGAGTCCATCCATCAAGCAATTCAACCGGAGGCCCGTCGGGAATGTCGTTGCGATCTCGATCAGGAATGAACATCAAACTGGGCGTGTTGCAAATCCAAACACCTCCGTGGCCATACACGAGCCCGGTGAGGTAGCGGCCTTCGTTCCAGAAAACTTTGCGGCGATCGAACTTTCCGTCGTGGTCGGTATCTTCGAAAATCAAGATGCGATCGTTGCCGCGCGGCTTCCAAACCGGATGAGAATAGCATTCGGCAACCCACAACCGGCCCCGATCGTCGAACGTGGACGCGATCGGCTGCGCCACGTCGGGCTCGGCGGCGAATAGCTGAACGTCAAAGCCTCGCGGAACGGAAATTCGATCCAGCGATGCTTGGGGAGATATCGTGTGGTCGTCCGGGTTCTGGTCGTTCTTCACGCTGGGCGGCAAGGAAGACTGCCCGAGTGCGGAAGACCCGACCCATAGTGCCATCCCAACGGTCAAACAAAGTCGATACGTCATGAGGTCAGCCGTGGTTAGAGATTAGATCGCGCCATCAAAGGTGTCGCGTTCGAACTTGGCGTTGAATCTCAAAATAAATCGCGCTGTCCCAGACCACTAGATGCTGGACTGAATGGCACACGAATTGCTTCTTATTCACAATCATCGCTCAAGTGCGACAATTTGACAAACACCCTGGCAAACCGCGAGGAATTAATGTTTTTTAGCCCTGCCTATATCTTGATGGTTCTGTTGCCCGGTCTGGTGATTTCCGGTTTGGCCAGTCTGATGGTCCGTTCGGCGTTCAATCGTTACAGCCAAGTCGCCTCCAGAAATGGCTATTCGGGAGCCCAGGCCGCCCAGATCTTGTTGGACCAAGCGGGGATTCATGATGTGGAGATTGTGCGAGCTAATGGATTCTTGAGCGACCACTACAACCCATCGAACAAGACGCTGGCTCTTTCCGACCAGGTTTATGGCAGCAATTCGGTGGCGGCGATTGGGGTGGCAACCCACGAAGCCGGCCACGCCATCCAACACGCCAAGCATTATGCGCCGCTGTGGATACGATCCGCGTTAGTGCCGGTGGCTGGTATTGGATCGAAGATGGGCACCGGCGTGATGTTTTTGGGACTGATCCTGATGGCGATGGCTTCGCCCGCGGTCGGACAAACCGTGGTGCTGGGCGGAGCGATTCTATTCTCCGCCGTTTTGTTGTTTCAACTCGTGACGTTGCCCGTTGAGTTCAACGCCAGCGCTCGAGCCAAACGTTTGGTCGTGGAAGCCGGCATTATCTATCCGGACGAGCAGGTCGGCGTCAATCGAGTACTGAATGCCGCGGCCATGACGTATGTGGCAGCCGCCGTTTCAACGCTGTTGACGTTGTTGTACTTCTTGATGCGCTCCGGACTGCTGGGCGGTCGCCGTTAAGAGTTCCTGAAGCGGCGGAGTCTTTCACCCCGCAACTACGGCAAGCTATTCAACCGTCACACTTTTGGCGAGATTCCGTGGCTTGTCCACGTCGCAGCCGCGAAGCACGGCGATGTGATAGGCCAGCAGTTGCAACGGAATGACCGTGACGATTGGCTGTAGGAACTCGTCGACGGCAGGGACATAGATGACGTCGTCGGCAATCCGTTCGGCACGCGTGTCGTCATGGCCGACGATCGCGATTACCGGTCCACCGCGTGCCTTGATCTCTTCCATGTTGGCCATCACTTTGTCGTAGACAAATCCTTGAGGCACAACAATGACCGTCGGTGTGTGTTCGTCGACCAACGCAATCGGGCCGTGTTTCATTTCGGCCGCCGGATAGCCTTCGGCGTGAATGTAACTGATTTCCTTCAGCTTCAACGCGCCTTCCAGCGCCGTGGGAAAGTTGAACTGGCGGCCTAGATACAAGAAGTTCGACGCGTCTCTATATTTTTCGGCGACTCGCATCGTTTCGGCGTTGGTCTTCAGTGCCGCTTCGACGTAGTCGGGCAACTTGCGTAGTGAGTCGATGATGCGGCGCCCGGCATCATAGCTCAAGTGTCGCATCCGCCCAAAAAACAGGGCCAGCATCGCCAATGCCAGACATTGCGAGGTGTAAGCCTTGGTCGAAGCGACCCCCACTTCCGGTCCGGCGTGAAGGTAGATTCCCCCGTCCGCTTCTTGAGCAATCGTGCTGCCAACCACGTTGCAAATGGCTAGTGTGGGATGCCCTTTCCGCTTCATCTCGCGCAAGGCCGCCAGCGTATCGGCCGTCTCGCCGCTTTGCGTAATGGCGAATAGAAGCGTGCCTTGATCGACGGGCGGATTTCGATATCGCAGTTCACTGGCGTATTCGACTTCGACCGGAATCCGAGCCAATTCCTCGATCAGATACTCACCCACGATCGCCGAGTGCCAACTGGTTCCGCAAGCCGTCAGTACGATCCGATTGACGTTGCGCAGTTCTTGCGCCGACAGATTCAGACCACCAAAGACCGCCGTGGCATCGTCGTCGCTGAGCCGCCCGCGCATGGTATTTCGCAGTGATTCCGGTTGCTCGCAAATTTCTTTGAGCATGAAATGGTCGTAGCCGCCCAGTTCGACTTCGCACGCGTCGAGATCCAACGTCTCGATGTTGTGCTGTACTTGCCCCTGATCGCGATGAGACACTTCCAGTGTATTCGCCTTCACGATTGCCAGTTGGTGATCGGCCAGATAGACAATGCGGTCGGCGCGGCCGACCAACGGGGATGCGTCACTCGCAATAAAGTGCTCGCCATCTCCGATCCCGACAACCAGCGGGCTACCAAGACGCGCCACGAGCAGCAAGTCCGGAAGATCTCGAAACAGCACGACCAGTCCATAGGTCCCGCGAAGCTGCGCCAAGGCTGCCTTAACGGCGTCGATGTACAGCGAAATCGTATCGCCGTTGGTGGAGTGAGTTTCGCCACAGGCACGTTCGATGCAACTCGCGATCAGATGGGCGATCACTTCACTGTCAGTGGCGGTACAAAACTCATATCCCTGCTCAATCAGGCGATCTTTCAACTGCGTGTAGTTTTCGATAACACCGTTGTGAGCTAGAGCGAGAACGCCATCGCCGCCCAGGTGCGGATGAGCGTTAACTTCGCTAGGGCACCCATGGGTCGCCCAGCGAGTATGCCCGATGCCGATATTGGCGGCGGTGGGGTTCTTTTCGACCAGGGCGGCCAATTGATCGATGCGGCCGACGGTTTTGGCGACGGCCAGTTCATCGCTTTCGATCGTGGCGACGCCCGCGCTGTCGTATCCGCGGTATTCCAGCCGGCGCAATCCGTCCACCAAGAAGTCGGTCGCCCGACGGGGCCCAACATATCCCACGATTCCGCACATGGCTTTTCTTTCCCTGACAGGTTCTACGTCCCCATCACAAAGATAGTTTTTTTTCCGGGTGCGGATGGTAGCAAAAATGCGGGACTTGGCGAATGCCGAAGCTCAAGCAGTGAACGAGCGTGGACCGCGCCTGTTCCTCGGGGATTTGTGGACTTTGGGAGAAATCCGGCCGGCATCACGTTGGCCAGGAAAAATCGCGTCACCCCCGCTTAGGCGAAGAACTGGACGGCGTTTTCAAAAATGCAGCGGCCGCTGCCGCCTTCCTCGCCACGGGTCCAGCGCGGGTGATTGGTGCGGTCGAGATGGCGTTCCGGGTGCGGCATCAGCCCGAACACTCGGCCGCTGGGATCGCTGATGCCCGCCACGTTCCCCAGCGAACCATTGGGGTTTTCTGGATAGGACACGTGGCCGTTTCGGCCTCCGTTCTTGGAGGTGTATCGAAGCACTAACTGGCCCGCGGTACCTAGTGCGTCCAAGGTCTGCTGGTCGCGGGTGGCGAACTTTCCTTCGGCGTGCGCCACCGGAAGATAGAGCTGCTCGACATCGCGCAAGAACGCGCACTGGCTGCCCTCGGATTTCAAATAGACCCAGCGGTCCTCGAATTTTCCCGAGTCGTTACACGTGAGCGTGGCTTGTGGCGCGGCGGGATCGTCGGCCAACAAGACGCCCGACTTGATCAGCACTTGGAAACCGTTGCAGATGCCCAGAATCAGTTTGCCGGCGGCTTTGAAATCGGCAAGCATGGCATGAAGGTGATGCCGCATCTGATTGCCCAGAATCCGGCCCGCCGCGATATCGTCGCCATAGCTAAATCCGCCGGGAATGCAAAGGATCTGAAATTCCGCTGGCAGACGAGGGTTTTCCAGCAGACGATTGATATGCATCGATTCGGCCACGCCACCCGCTTGCTCGAAAGCGAACGCGGTCTCTTCGTCGCAGTTGGTGCCGGGGGCTCGCAGAATCAGGACGCGCGGTGAGGCCATGAGCTAGTTCCAACGTAAAGGCGATTGCCAAGCGGATTTCATCGTTGCTAGGTCGGATTGAAGGACAGGACCGTTGCCCGAGGCTGCCGTGATTGTCAGCCGTGGTTCGTCGACGACTTGCCCGACTTTGGCGAGCGGCACGTTGGCCAGGCAGTTTTCAAAGTGGCTCGCTGCTTCGGGTGCGACTTCACAGAGAAAACGGGTATTCGATTCAGAGAACAATAGCACGACATCGATCGGCGGATCCGTGCGTTTCAGTTCATGGAGGGCCTGGGCCAGTTCGATTTTCGCTCCCCAGCCGCCGGCGAAAGCCATTTCGGCAACCGCCACGGCCAGTCCGCCTTCGCTCAGATCGTGGCACGAGCGCACCAAGCCGTCCCGCATCGCTTGATGTAACGCGGCAAACGTCGCTTTGGCCTTTATTGGATCAACACGAGGCACTTCGCCGCCGGTTAATTCCTCGACCAAAGCGAAATGAGAACCGCCTAGTTCTTCTTTCGTCAAGCCGACCAGATACAGCAGGTTGCCGGGCTGTTTCAGATCCATGGTTACACATTGGCGAACGTCTTCGACTTGGCCTAGCGCGCTGATCAGCAGCGATGGAGGAATCGAAATCGTTTGCCGATTGCCGCCGGCGTCCTGATAGCTGAATTCGTTATTCAAGCTGTCCTTGCCGCTGATGAACGGCGTTTGCAGCACCGTTGCCACTTCCTGGCAGGCGAGCGCCGCGCGAACCAGCGTTCCGAGAGTTTCCGGCCGGTCAGTGTAACCCCAACAGAAGTTGTCCAGAATAGCGATGCGGCTGGGGTCGGCGCCGACCGCAACGCAATTGCGAACGGCTTCATCAATCGCGCTGGCCGCCATGTGATAAGCATCGAGATCGCCGTAGCACGGATTCATACCGCAGCTAATTGCCAAGCCGCGATTCGACTTAAGATTCGGCCGAACCACGGCGGCGTCACTTGGCCCGTCATTTTCGATTCCCACCAGCGGCTTTATCACGCTGCCGCCTTGCACCTCGTGATCGTACTGGCGAATAACCCACTCTTTGCTGGCCACGTTCAGCGACCCCAGGATCTTCAACAGCGAATCCGTGTACTCAGTGCCATCGGGATTGGGAAAACTGAAGGCCTCGGCTTTCGGTGGTTGAAACACGGCATCGCGAATGACCGGCGGGCGGCCTTCGTGCAAAAACTCCATGCTTAGGTCGGCCACCAATTCGTCTTTGTACTTGAGCTGGAGCCGACCGGTCGGAGTGAATCGGCCAAGGACCGTCGCTTCAACGCCTTCCGACGCGCAGAGCTGGTGAAACTGGTCCCACTTTTCTTCCGGCACCGCACAGACCATTCGTTCTTGAGCTTCCGAAATCCAAATTTCGGTGTAGGAGAGCCCTTCGTATTTCAGGGGAGCCCGGTCGAGCCACACGTCCGCGCCGATCTCTTCGCCCATTTCGCCGACGGCACTGGAGAATCCGCCCGCCCCACAGTCCGTCACCGCATTGAACAGTTCTCGATCGCGAGCCACCAGCAGCACATCGAGCACCATTTTCTCGGTGATTGCGTTACCGATTTGTACCGCGCCGCCGGACAAGGACTCGCTTTGACTGGTCAGTTCCGCCGAACTGAATGTCGCCCCGTGGATTCCGTCCCGGCCGGTGCGACCGCCGATGGCGACGATTAGATCATTGGGCTGGGGTTGTTTGAATGATTTTTCCTTGGGCAAGATGCCGACGTTGCCGCAATAGACCAGCGGATTACCCACATAACGCCGATCGAAATAAATCGCGCCATTCACGGTCGGAATGCCCATCCGATTTCCATAATCGCGCACTCCCGACACGACTCCCTTCATCAAACGTCGTGGATGCAAGACACCTTGGGGCAGTTCGTCGGCCGGCGTGTCGGGCGGAGCGAAACAGAAAACGTCGGTATTGCAAATCGGCTTGGCTCCCAGACCGGTTCCCAACGTGTCACGGATCACGCCGCCAATGCCGGTGTTCGCGCCGCCGTAGGGTTCCAGGGCGGAAGGCCGATTGTGTGTTTCGACCTTGAAGGCGACGTTTGTTTCGTCGTCGAAGCGGACAATCCCGGCGTTGTCCTTAAACACACTCACACACCAATCGTCGTCGCCCAGCGCGCGGCGAATTTCGACCGTGGCCGCGAAGATGGTCTCCTTGAGCATGTTCTCGAATTGCCGCAGCCCGTTTTCGTCGCGATAAGAAACACGACCCGCGAGTGTTTTGTGACTACAGTGTTCGCTCCAGGTTTGCGCGATCGTCTCTAATTCCACGTCCGAAGGATCACGGCCTTCCTGGCGGAAGTACTCGGCGATCGTTTGCATTTCAACCAGCGTTAGACTGAGTTGCCAGTCCTTGCTAATCGACTCGAGCTGCCGATCGTCGGCTTTGCGGATCGCGACGTTCCGCAATTGGAATTTGTAAGGTTCGCCGAGTTGAATGCGGTCCATGTCGAGTGGACCGACGACCACGCGTTCCACCGAGTCGTTCGACAAGATTTTCTTGCAGAGGGCGTCCAGTTGATCGGCGGGCAACTCCTCGACCCAATACTTGTTCAACGTGCAAACGGCGTCGACCGACAGATCGTAGTCGGCAAGGGCTTGCATGGCGCTTTCGGCCACCGCATCGGTAACTCCGGCCTTGGGCAATACATGCACTAACTGGCGGCCGGCGGTTGGCGCTTGCCCCAAACGATCGTCTCCCACGGGGGCGACGACGGTCCGCTCGACAACGGCGTCGGAAAACAGTGACGAGGCCAGTCGTTCGACCTCGGCTTGTGTCAGCTTGCCTTCCAACAGATAGCCGCGGGCGGACGAAATCGAAAGATCCGGGGCGAGTCCCAAATCAGCGGCATCGGCGCTGACGGCCGAGCCGAGTAAATCGGGCTGGCCTTCCGCCGGATAGATGTCAATTTCCCAAAGCGTCACGGTGTTGCTTCC
This sequence comes from Planctomycetota bacterium, assembly GCA_029259935.1. The sequence goes on along the minus strand of JAJDEH010000122.1, from coordinate 24,709 downwards.
CTGCCAGCAAGAGTTTGGCGATTTGTTGGCGATCTCCCCGTTCGAGGGCCGCTCGGTACTTCGCCAGCCATTTTTCCAGCTTGTCCAAAGACTTCAAGACGGGCTCGCGATTCTGTAACAAGATATCTTGCCAAATTTCGACTTCACCAGCCGCCACGCGCGTGGTGTCTCGCCAGCCGGTGGCCGCCAGTGGCAGCAGCTTTTCCGGAGTCGCGCCGGCCAGCGCGGCGGCAATTAAATGCGGCAGATGACTGACCGCAGCCAAAGCTTCGTCATGGGCCCGTGGCGACATGGTGACCACATGCGCGCCAAGCGACTTCCAGAAATCCTCCACGTTCGCGGCCGCCTCGGCGTTGGTCCTTCGCGTCGGCGTGACGACCACGGTTCGATTATCGAATAAGTCCTCGCGAGCCGATAGGGGCCCGGCTTTCTCGCTGCCCGCCAGCGGATGACTGCCGACAAAATGGGCCTCGGAGTCGCTGGATGCCTCCAACTCCTCGACGATCGCCAACTTGGTGCTGCCCGCGTCGGTGATCAGTGCCCCGGCCGGACAATGTTGGGCGACGGTTTGCACATGTTCGACAATTCGCCCCACTGGAGTGCAGACGACGACTAGGTCCGCGCCCTCCACTCCCTTGGCCATGTTCGTCGTCGTTGTGTCGACCGATTGGCATTGCCGCGCCTGTCGCAAACTAGCCGCGCGACGGCCGATGCCGACGATTCGACCAGCTAAGCCACGTCGGCGCAGCGCCAATCCGATCGATCCACCGATGAGCCCGACACCAACAATTGCAACCGTATCCCACTGGGGCATGATTTTTCTCGGGGTTTTTGGGCTGAAATTGTAACAAATTGACCAGGCCCTTGCCTTTGAGCCAGCGACAATTCCTAATAGAGCCAAAGGGACGCGGCCACGAACTAGGAAAAGTCGCTCATGAACCAAGTCGATCAAGCCTATTCGGCCCATGATTCGCCAACTCCGGCACGCCGCGGCAATGGTTTCAAATTTTCGTTCGGCAGCCGCATTGGGGTTGGGTCTTTGGCCCGCCTGTGCCACAACGTCGGCACGTCGCTGCACGCGGGAATCGATGTGCGACGCGTGTTTGAATCGGAGGCCCAGCGCGGCTGGAACGCGCAGCGGCGCCACATGCGAATGATTTCGGACGGTGTTGCTCGCGGCGATTCCTTGGCCGAATCCTTCAAGTCGACCGGCGGATATTTTCCCTCCATGGTCCGTGAAATGGTCGAGGTGGGCGAGAAGACAGGCCGTCTGGAAGCCGTCTTCTTTCGGCTCGGCCAGCACTACAAGAACGTCCTCAATTTACGGCGTGCCTTCTTGATTGGTATCGCCTGGCCGATGATTGAATTGGTGCTGGCCCTGTTTGCCGTTGGCGGCTTCATTCTGGTAGTGGGAATGGTTTCGACCGGCCCGGACCCACCGCCGATCACCTTTTTCGGCCTGTACGGGATGAAGGGATTCGCAATTTACGCGTCGGTCATCGCCGTGTTCTTCGCGGCGATCGCGTTCACGGTCTTGGCCGTGTCCAAGGAGTGGCTCGACCTGAGCCCGGTTTATATGCTGTTGACTTTCGTACCGGGAATTGGAACCGGACTGCGCATCATGGCCATGTCGCGGATGACTTGGTCGTTGTCGTTGGTTACCGACACGGAACTCAGCCCGGAAAGGGCGATCGAGTTGTCGTTGCGCACGACTCAGAATCTGTATTACACCCAGCACCTCGACGCAATGACGCGCACGGTGGCGGGCGGCGAGTCGATGCTGGAAGCTTTCCGCCGGCCCGGCATTTTCCCCAACGACTTTTTAGAAATGCTGGAAACGGGCGAATTGACCGGTCAAATCAGTGAATCAATGGCGCGGCTGGCCGAAGAGTATGAACACAGGGTGAAGATGTTCTTTCGGCTGTTTGCGATTACGGCGGGAGTTGGCGTCTTTTTGCTGGTCGCCGGTTTTATCATCTTCATGATCTTCAACCTGATGTTGCAATATGTGGGAATCTTGGAAGAGGCGACGAAGTTTTGACGAGCCTGATACCAGCAGCGCCACTGCCAGCACGGGCTAGCCAGTCACGCGAAGCATGAGCGCCGAATGCCGACGGGTGCCCTCGGTTACGGGGCAAGTAAGGTTGCGCGGCCGTTTTTTAGCATGTGACAGCAACCGCTGTTCGCGGCACGACTTCACCGGCTTTCATTCAGCCAGCAAATAACCGGGGCAAATCCTGTGAGCGACGAGTCTAAAGCCATCAATTCAGACTCGCCGATACAACCCTAAGGTGACGGGGCCACTTTTCTTTGGAATTTACGATCCGCACTCGTTGCGGTGACCTCTTGCGCTGATTCCAACCGTGGATTCCGGCAGACCTACCCTCCAAGTGACGGTGGCAGATCTTCTTTCTGGAAATTCACTTCTTACGAGACATGAGACCCAACATGAATGCATCGGTGTATCGGCTTCCCAGCGTCTTGAGTGGTCTGATATTCTTGTCGGGGTCGGTTTTACAAGCGCAAGATCTCTCCAGCTTGCTGCCCGAAAGGAAGACCGTTCGGCCAGTGGCCAAGCTGCAAACGGCTCCTTTGCTTCAAGTGGAAACCCAAAATCCCGCCACGATCACTTTGGGGCGGACCGCCTCCTTCACCATCGTCGTGCGGAATGCGGGCGAATCAATTGCCGAAGGCGTGGTCATGTGGACCGAACTTCCGGCCAAAGTGAAGTTTCAGCGAGCGAGCCAACAGCCAGCGGCGGTCGACAACAACGTCGTCCGATTCGAGTTGGGGAATTTGAGGTCGCGCGGCCGACGAGAAATACAACTGGACCTGTTGCCGTCCGAGTCGGGCCCCATTGAACTGGCAACCCGCGTCGGGTTTTCGACATCGACTCCAACCCGGATGCAAACCGGCAAGCCCGATCTGGCCATTAGCGCGGAAGCGCCGGCATCAGCGGCACTTGGACGGTCGGTGCTAATCAAGGTCCAGGTCGTCAATCGTGGCAACGGCGTCGCCGAGAACATTGTCGTGATTCCCGAATTCGGCGACGCGCTTGTCATTTCCGAGGCGGGAGCGAAACCGCACACACTTGGCAGCCTGTCGGCGGGGCAGTCCAGGGAATTGGTTTATAAAGTTCGAACTCAAGAGCAAGGCAACGCGGCGTATCGATTCACCGCGACCGACGCGACCGGCGCAGCGGTCAACGACGGTGGCGATGTGCGGATTACTCGGTCAAAACTCGAACTGCGCGTGGTGGGGCCCAGCCTGCGCCATCTGAACCGGGAAGGCACTTGGGAGATTTACCTTTCCAACCCGGGGGACGGAGCGGCCCGCAACATTTCGGTGGTCGCGAATATCCCGGCCGGACTGCGGGTCACGACGCTGGAGCGGGCCGCCAATTACGACCGCAAGAAAAATACCTTGAGCTGGTTTGTTGAATCCGTCGAGTCGGGTAAGGAGGCAATCCTATCGATGAAGGCGATCGCCACGTCGCTGGGCGAGTTTACTCACCAAGTCACCGCGACCGGAAGTGACGATCTTGTCGTCGTTGCCAAACGGCCTTTGCAAGTTGTTGGCCGCCCCAATTTGTATGCGACCATCGTCAACAAGGATGGAGCGACCGAAGCGCCGGGCACGGTTGGCTTTGCCGTCCTCGTGGCGAATCGTGGTCCCGTGGCGGCGGAAAGAGTGGAAGTTACGGTGGTCTTGCCCGAAGGATTGCAAGCGGCCGAGGGTGATGGATACCGAGTCGAGAACAATCAGATCAAATTTCCGGCTTTGCGGCTGAAGCCGAATCAACAGCAAGAACTGCACTTTGAGACCGCCAGCATTTTGACCGGCGAGCACATCTTGCAAGCACACTTTGGATGCGAGGGGATGTCGAAACCGCTGATCGCGGAAGGCCAAGCCTTTGTCTACGACGATTCACCGACCGAACGCCTCACTCAGCGTTGGGAGCGGCGTCAAGCCAACTCGACGAACACGAATCCGGCGGACGATTTCTTGTTGCCGGTTCACGTACCGACCAACGCCCAGAATCTACCGGGAGATCTCCCCGTGGAGTTGTTGCCAGCGAGTCCCGTCGGCCCGGCGTCGATTCTTGACGGGCAAGACCGTCAATAGAAGAAGACGGAACTGAATAGGTGCCGCCCCGAAACCGCCTTTTGCGCCGCGCGGTCTAATCCAAATTAGACTTGGTGAAAATCGAATGTCATCTTCGCGGCCGCATCGTGCTTTTCTCGCGTCGGCGAGTTCGTCGGCGAATCCAGTCGCTGCGTTGCCAACTGGCCGTTGTCGATGTCGGCTTGGCTCATGTATTGGACGGCCCGGCGGCGGATCATGCGCAGTCCGCCGCTGCGTGGAACGGACTGCTTGAGCTTCTCGCCCCAGTCCATGAGACGATGGATCAATCCGGTCGCTAGTCTCGGCGTTTCGGCATCCGCTTGGGCCATCACAACCTGTTCATCGCCGCGCAATTCCCACAACCTGCGCATTTGAGCGGGACTAACAGCAGACGGCTCGTCCTGCACGAACACAATGTCGCCGTTGGTTCGCTGGATCCCGGTGCCAATGGCTGCCTGCTGCCCTTGCACACGCGCATGCCGGGCGACCCGCACCTGGGGATAGCGGCGTGCGAGTTCGAGCGCGACTTCTTCAGTCTGGTCGGTCGACGCATCGTCGACAATCATGATCTCGAATTCGTCGACTAGGTCAGGCAAGAACTCCAACAACTGGTTGACCTGCTGGGCCAAAGCCGCTTGCGAATTGTGTGCGGGAATGACGACGCTTAATGATTGACTCAAGACAAGCTCCTTTTTTGTAGGCCATCGTTGTACTCATCGGATCGCGTCCGCGCGCCACTAGAGCGAGGGAAGATTGAAGACCATTAGTCGCTTCGTATCGCAAAGGTGGGTCGTCCGGCATGGAACAGTCGAAGCTTTTCGCCGCCGTCGACCGAATACGAGATATAGGAATTGTTGCGATTGTGCCCCTCACGACTCGCCAGGAACCTGCGCATCCACTCGGTGGATCAGCCGCCACCACACCTTCGGCGGAGATTTGTTATACTCGCCCGTAGTGTCTGTTTTCGATGATAATCCGGTTCTTAAAGTTGAGGAACATGATGAGCGCCGACGGGAAAATTAGTGAACTGAACCTCGAACTTCCCCCCGCCCCCAAGCCGGCTGGCGTCTATAAGCCTTGTCTTATCGTTGGCAATCTGTGTTATGTTTCCGGCCACGGACCGCTGCTTCCCAATGGCGAGTTACTGTCTGGCCGAGTGGGCGACGAAGTCGATAAGCAGGCCGGCTACGACGCGGCACGACAAACCGGTCTGGCGATTCTAGCGACGTTGAAGGCGAATCTTGGCAGTCTCGACCGAGTAAAGCAGGTCGTCAAAACGCTCGGCATGGTCAATGCGGCCCCCGACTTTGCCGAACATCCGGCGGTGATCAACGGCTGCAGCGAACTGTGGGCCGAAGTCTTTGGGGCAGATCGCGGCGTGGGCACTCGCAGTGCCATCGGCATGGGATCGCTGCCGGGCAATATCTCCGTCGAGATCGAAGCGATGTTCGAGATTCAGTAGCCGCGAAGCAAGGCAATCGTGATCTGGAAGTGATCGCTCAAGAGAGCGGTCCCGTGGGCGAATCGTCATCGCTAGGCGTCGGGTTGTCGTCTCCCGAGGATGCTTCGGGCGGGTCGCCGCCTTGCTGGTGTTTCTTCCGCTGGTCGGCGATTCGTTTTTCGAATTGAGAAAAGGTCTGCTTTAGCGATTCCAGCATCCGCGGTACTTGAGGCGTGGACAGGAACACACGGCAGGAAACGGCCGTCGTCGGGAAGAGGTTCGTCAGAAAGTCGAACTTGAATTCCGAAGCTGTGTGCCCAATCATGACCCCGTTTGCGTACGATCCGCTGAGCATTTCGTCGGGCATCTTCAGTTCGTCGTAAACCTCCTGGATCGACGGCTGGCGTTTCGGCTTATTGCGAGGCAGTTCGGGCGGCTGGCCAAAATTGTTCTGGTAGATCTCCAAGTTTTTTCGCAGTGCTTCGATGAACTGCGACAGAGTCCCGTGAGGCATGACCACGCGAGCCACGACATGCGCGGGCCCGCCCAAGCTTTGGACGAAATCGAGAATGAACTCGTTGCCGCTGGTCATGGCGATCATGCCGGTGCTGAACACACCACGGCCGACGCGATCGGGCACTCGGGCGCTGATATGTTGGGGAGCTTGCGGCTGCTGAGGTGGGTCGTCGCCGGAATCGGGCAGTAATGGCTCGTCGGGATTCATAGTTCTCTTCTCTGTATGAGTTGCCCCGCAGCGGTCACCAGTGATTCCAGCGACCAAGTTTCATCGACAGGTAGTCTAACATCTTGACAGAAATTGGCGATTGGCCGCGCCAAATCGGCGTGGAAAGATATGACGGCGAGGTAAACAATTGCCGTGACGAGGGTTTGTGTCGCAACCGCACCGCCGTTCGCAGGCGGCTGGTTTTAGAACGACATTCGAGAGACTGCATTTTGAGTTTGAAATACTTGCAGACGATTTGCCGTATTTCAATCTTCCCACGGAGTAGCGAGCAGAAACTCTGGCGTTTCGACGTGTTCACTTTCTGTTTCGTCGCTTGGCGGCGCGTCTTCGCCGAGGATGTCGTCGAGCGAGACCGCTTGCTCGTCATCCGCGTCATGCTCGTCCCAACTTCGACAACTCAAACACGCGTGCAGCCGCCCCGCGCGCTTGGCAACCAGGATCTCTTGAACTTGTCGGCGAGTGACCATGAAGCAAACGGTCTTGACGTCCAACGCGGTTCCATCCGCATCGACTACCTGTTCTATTTTATCATTCACCGCGAAAACCTGGATATCTTGCAGGAAAGTCTTGGCGATTGTCTTTCCATTCACCTCAAAGAATCCAGTGAGATCCATGCGATCACCGGCTTGCAGCATCCCAATCAATGATTCATGCATTGTCACCTGGGCAGAGACGGCGCGGTATCCGTCGGGGACGTGAATCGAACGAACTTCGTACTCCACGGCCAGCATGCTCGCGTCGATGACTTGTCCCTTGACGACCGTCAATTTAGAAAACTTGCCATCGATCTCGCTCCAGCTAGTAACCGCACCGTCGGGAATCAACTCTTCCGGCCACTTTTCAAAGCGGATCGAATCCGCACTAAATCCCTCGGCAATCTCAATGTGGCGGCGGGCTACCGCGACAGTGCCTTTGGGCTTCTCTTGGTCTAATTGCTGCGGCCTTGCCTGCAGGATTTGGATTCCGATTAAGACAGCCAGACCACAAGCGAACCCGATCAAACAAAAAAAGATGGCTTTGGTACTCATCGATCGAACCTCCGATCAGAAAGCTGGCAGAGTTGAGCCACAGCGGTTGTCATGAGCAACCGTTACAGCCCATGCAGACGCGACCAGAACAGGTAATTGGGCTATTCAAACGTAGCTCAAAGCAGGGTGACGGGGGCAAAATCGCCGGATCGATTCCGCGACAAATCTCGTTTTCGCGCCGTTTTCGTGGCCAAGTTATTCTTCATTTTTTCGCGGGAAGCTGGTACAGTCCGCGCCTTGCGGCTATCGCCCTTGTCTGACTGCGAACTTTGGGAGCATTGCGATGGAAGGCGCGGGAATCATCTTGAGCGTCGTAACCTTCGTGTTTACGGCCTATTTCTGGCTCGTGAAAGCACGCGGCGAACGTCCCAATCTGCGTTTTTATCAACTGAATAATTTTCGCGCGGTCTGTCGGCGGATTGCCGATGGCCAAGGGAGAAAGCGGCTCTGTATTCAGCAGATCGATACAGGGGGCGTGCTTATCGTGAATCACAGCACGCGCCAGAATTCGATCATTCTGTTTGACTGCCATCTGGTAACGAGCGACGGATTGATCCAAGGCGACTGGGGATATGGCGGCGACGACAGGCCGCCCTGGAACGTCGGCCCCGAGTCGTCGATCTCATTCAGCCCAGCTTGCTTCTTCGAAGTGCCGGAAGACTTTGAGGTGCCCGATGATCTGGAATTCCGGCTTCACTTCATCACGGCCAGCGGCAAGCAATTCACGCATCGCTTTTACAAGCAAGCGCCGCGCGTGCCGGCGGCAACTCACAGCCAAAGAACCGCTGCCTAACCGCCGCCGGATCAATCCTGACCGGCGACCACGGTGAAGTAGGTTTTCACCGCGCGATCGAAATAGTCATTCCGCATTTCGATCGGCAGATCGTTGTAGTTGCAGTAATTGCGGATCTGATTCAGCAAGTCGCGCGGCTGGCAGCGCCGTAGCGGGCGGTTGTGAGGCCGGTAGTGATGGCCGATCAGATAGTCGACCGCTTCTCGGCTGTAGTCGCAACCGATCGAGCCGGAAAAGACCTGGAACAGCTTCTGAAATTCGGCTTCTGTTGGATCGCCGACTTCGATCTTGTACGGAATGCGGCGCAAGAAAGCGTCGTCCGTCAGATCCGACGGCTCCAAGTTCGTCGAGAATATAATGAGTTGCTCGAAGGGGACCTGGATCTTCTTTCCGGTGGCGATCGTCAAAAAGTCGACGCGGTTTTCCAGCGGAACAATCCAGCGATTCAACAGTTCTTGCGGCTCCATCCGTTGCCGGCCAAAGTCGTCGATCAACAGGCAGCCGCAGTTGCTTTTTAATTGCAGCGGAGCTTCGCTGACATTGTTCACCGGATCGTGCCGGATCTCTAGGTTGTCCATGGTCAGTTCGCCACCAACGACGACCGTCGGCCGCTCGATTTTCACCCACCGCCGATCATGTTCGCTGGTCTTAAGGATGCTCGTATCCGCGTCCTGGCGGGCGTTATGAAACGAGGCATCGAACAGTTTGATGAACTGGCCGTCTTCGATGATCGCGTGCGGAATCCAAATGTCTTGGCCAAAACACATCGTGATTCTTTTCGCTAGCGTCGTTTTTCCGTTTCCCGGCGCTCCGTAGAGGAACAATCCCGCGCCCGAGTTGACGGCGGGGCCGAGATTGTCGAACAGATCCGGCTCGACCGAAATGTCGCTAAAGGCCTCTTCTAGTTGTTCTCGCTTGGGCGCTTCGGCGCGAATCGTCTGAGCATCGATGGATGTAATGTAGTCGTCCAAGGGTACGGGAGCGGAACCAACGTACGCGCAAGCTCCCATCGCGTTCTTGGCCCAATCGCGGCCTTGGTCGGTGAGCGTATAATAGTAGTCGCCCATTTGGGCGGCTCCGGTGTGGCTGAGCAACTGCCGGGACCGCAACGATTTGAGAAGGCCATCCAGAATGCCAAATGGCAAACAGATCTTCTCGGCAACCGCGCGGCCGCTGTTCGATCCGACCAGCAACAGGTACTTGCAAATCAAAGTCTCGATCAGTGCCCCCGAGAGTCCGGTTTCTTCGATCGACCGTGGTTCAACGGGACGATAAGATTCGTCCGCCAACAAGCTTGCCAGCAAACTGCTAGGACTGCTCTGTGAAACCGTGGCCACCATTTGAATGCTCCTTGTGTCGCGTAGGTCGTTGTTTCCCAAGTTTAGGTTATGACCCGCCAAGCAGAGTGGTTCTCTTTGTTGCCTTGCACCCATCCCCTATAATCGACAAGGGCCCTACGACGGTCGATATCCCTGGGCTCGCGCATGATTGATGCCAAAGTAGTGGAACTTGCCAAACAGCTAAGCGAGCCGCGCGTCGTCGAGCGAATTCAAGCTGCCGAACAACTGGCGCGGCTGGGCCCGGGCGCGCGGTCGGCCGCCCTTCCGCTGGTCAAATCCATGGCGGATGACAGCGAAGAAGTGCGCCAGTGGTCGACCGCCGCCCTGGAAGAATTGGGACCGCCGAACGTGGAGGACGTTCGCTTGCTGGCCGAACTGCTTGCCGGCGATCACGGCGATGTCGGTTATTGGGCTGCCACCTTGCTGGGGCGACTGGGACAGGATGCCGAGCGTGCCGTTGATGCCCTGACGGCGGCGCTTGGCGATTCCCGTCCGCAACCGGTTCGGCACCGAGCCGCTTGGGCGTTGGGCAAAATCGGCCCAGTCGCTCGATCCGCGGCCAGGGCCCTCTCCAAGGCCGCTTGCGACGATGATGCGCGATTAGCTCGATTGGCTCAACAAGCCCTACACAAGATCCAAGCGGAAGATTGAGCCGCCAGACGCGACGGCCGGAAAAATCACTTTCGGCCCGCGGCGATGATAAATGCCATGCCAGAATACCTTCAAAGAATTGCCGACGAGTGGCGACAGCGGGCCGGTGAACTTGCCCAGTGGACGATGGCGCACCTGGTGAATCGAACGGACGTGTGGGGTCGCTACCTGCCCAAGAAGCATCGCACCACCACGCACGGAGTGAAGAACAACGCCATCACCGCGCCCTTTCGCGACGAGCGGGGAAAGGTTTTTTTGGGCGTAAGTTCGCTGGAGAAGCACTTCAAAACTCGAAACGTGGGCGGTGTGCTGGGAATGCACAGCACCAGCGCCGACGCGACTTCGCGATGGATGGCGATCGACATCGACTTGCACGACGACGACGATCTTTCGGTCACGCCCGAGGGCAATTTCGTCGCCGCCCGCGATTGGTGGAGCAAACTGGTTGAACTCGGTTTCGACGCGCTGTTGTTTGATTCCAACGGTCGCGGTGGGTTCCACCTGCTGGTGATCTTTGCCCAGCCGATGGACGCGCGCAGCGTACACGCCTTTGCCGAAAAATTCGTGGCCGACTACGACCGTCGCGGGCTCGATTGTACTCCCGATTTGTTTCCCGGAGGCTTTCGCCGCCAGCACTATGGCAACTGGCTGCGTCTGCCCGGTCGGCACCACACGCACGATTACTTCACTCGGGTCTGGAACGACGAGCCGTGGGCTGAAGACCGATGGCTAGAAGGAGACGACGCCATCGACCGCATCTTGCGAACGCGGCCCGCGCCGCTCGAATTACTGACACGCCACGGCATGAAGCAATTCAAGAAGACCGTCTGTTTGGACTTCGACGGAGTGGTCCATTCATACCTGTCGGGCTGGTGTGGTGAAACGGTGATTCCGGACGATCCGATTCACGGCGTCGACAAGGCGATCGCCCGGCTGCGCGACAGTTTTCGCGTGGTCATCCATTCGGCCCGCTGCCGTTCCAAGGAAGGCCGGCAAGCCATTGAGAAGTGGCTTGAAAAGCACGGCATCGCGGTCGACGAAGTCTGCGAGCACAAGCCGCCCGCGTTTGCATACGTCGACGATCGAGCGATCCCCTTCACCGGCGACTGGGACCAAGCGATCACCGATATCAGCACGTTTCGCCGCTAGACGGTTCGTAGCGAGTGCCCGGCTTACGGTTTATCCCAGGGAACGTCGGCGACTCCGGCCGCCGAATTGGCCGCGCGAGCCAGCACGAAAAGCAAATCGCTGAGACGATTGATGTACTTAACAACGTCGCCCGAAACGGGCGGGTCGCTCTGATTTCGTAAGGTAATCAAGCGGCGCTCGGCCCGGCGGCAGACCGACCGCGCGAAATGCAGAGCGGCGGCTGGTTTGGTTCCACCTGGCAGAATGAACTGCTTGAGCGGCTGCAAATTCGCTTCGTTTTGGTCGATGGCCAGTTCCAGGCGGGCAATTTGCTCGCCGGAAACGTAACGCGTGTCGTTGGCCACGGGATCGGGCGTTGCCAGTTCGGCTCCGACGGCGAACAATTCGTTTTGGATTTGGCTCAGCAGTTGGTCGAGCTCCGCGGGAAGATTTTCCGCCCGCACCATCCCCAACACACTATTCAATTCGTCGACCTCGCCATAGGCCTCGATGCGGGGGTGATCTTTCGAGACGCGCGGTCCGGCGAATAGGCCTGTCTCACCTTCGTCGCCTGTTTTAGTATATATCTTCACCAGTCCGGCAGACCTTGTTTTTAGAGAAGTCGAACGCCCTTCGCCATTATTTTGTTCGAGGCCCCATTGTCGATAGGCCACCATGAAAAAACTTATGTCTTGCGGAGTACTGATCGTTCGCGGCGACCCCGTGGAGTCGTTCTTGCTGATGAAGCACGCCGATCGCCACGACCTTCCCAAAGGCCACGTCGACCCCGGCGAAACCGAGATGGAGTGCGCGCTGCGCGAACTGGAGGAAGAGACGGGCATCACCAGCCGCGACATCGAAATCGACCCGACGTTTCAATACCGGTCGAAATACACCGTCCGCAATAAGCGAACCAATTTCGAGGAAAAGGAAAAGACTCTGGTCATTTTTCTGGGACGCCTAACGGCCGATGTGGAAATCCGGCCAACCGAGCATGCGGGATTCGCATGGGTAGCTTGGAGTCCGCCGCATGCTATCCAGACAAAGACGATCGATCCGTTGCTTGCCGAACTTGCCGCTCATTTGACAGCCCCAAATTGATGGACCGTACATAAACGCGTGACGATTGCCGGGACGAATCTAGCGACGCAGCTTGAGGGCTCGGCGGACCTGCCCGCTGATCCAATACAATTCTTCGCTTGAGCGCGACGAAAGCAGGCCAAACTTCTTGTCATCCTTGCCGTGAATCTGCAACTCCAAGACTGGAACGTTATTCACCTCCATCCCGCTTGAGCCGACTTTCACGTCTTCGATCTGGTCGCGGTTCCATTCACCGCGCTTTGTGCCAAACAGGCCGACTCGAATCACCATCAGCGTCCCGCCGACAACGGCGATCGCCGATTTTCTGCGGCCCATGTTGATCGAAGACAGCAGAATGATGATTCCAACTAACCAGAACAGTCCCACGAATGCCAGCGGCATCGTGTCTCCATCTCCTTCGGCAAAAATCAAGAAGATCGATACCAGCGCCATGAATCCGCACCACAGCAGGCTGAAGGCGAACAGGCCCTTGGAACCCTTCCATACGCCCGCGGGCGGAACCTCGATCGTGAGTCCATCCGCGTGATGATCGCAGCGGATATCAGTACCGGCCGGCGCATGGGTGGGCAGATCTTCTTCTTCCTCGTCTTCGTCGTCACACTTTTCAACCGCCACTTCGGGACGCCGGATCGGTGTGGCAAAGGAGAAATCCGCTTCGCATCGTTCGGCTAATTCCTCGGCCAGCGGTTGGACCAGAGTTTCAGGGTAGCCCATCGCCAGCATCATCGGACGTTTCCCGGAATACTCCGACCGAATTCCGGCCAGTTCTTTCATGAACTGGGGAACGTTGTTCGTGTCGTTTTCGCTTGGTCTCAGTCGCTGCGTTCCCGAAACCACGACCAGCCGCGACAATTGGTCGAGCGGACGAGCGCGGGTCCACCACAGGGGCCCAGCCCGTTCCACTGCGCGCAACTGGCCCCGCTTCAAATGAATTTCACTATGTCCTATCAGCATGGCCAGTCCGATGAAAATGGGCAGATATCCGGCTAGCAAAAACGGCACGCCGAACAACACAAACAGCCAATCAAATCCTCCGCCCCGGATCGCGATATTCGCCGTGCCCAACATCCACGCGACCGCGAATCCACTAAAGGCCAAGCCAAACAATAGGGGGATGAGGCCTAACAGGTGGACAACTCCCAGTTGCCGGCTGGGCAGCACATACCTGACGTCGTCGTGAAACCCCTCAAGGATTTTGACCGCGGACAACGGACCGTTCGTCATGGGCGATTTCACTGTTTAGCGGCGAGTTCGTCCAATCCGTTTTCTCACGACGCATGCTCCTTGCCGTTGCCGGACGAAGACAACTTGTTGCGATTCGACTATTCGCCGGCCGCTGCTTTGGCGGCTTTATCGCCACCCTTAGCCTTGAATTCGCGATTGAGCTGGCTGGCAAGTTGCGGATCCAAGTGGCTGTTGATTAGATTCTCAAGATCATGAAACAGCCTGTCGACTCGGCGCTGCATGTTATCGGTTGGTGCTTTGAGCCGAATCTGCTCGTCGCCTAATCGAGTAAGCAATTCACCACGAGATGCCAGCTTGCGCAATTTGTTAATCTGCTCCAACGCCACCCTGAATTCCTTCTCTTTAATCGCTTCCCGAGCTTCCGAGGCCGCGACTTGTCGGCGGGCCACCGTATCCATGAAGTCATTTTCGAAGGTGGCGATAATTCGTTCCGCTTCCAGGCGAAAGTCGTCGTCGGGCATGGGCGAGCGCAATTCGGGGAACGCGCCCGGAATCATCGGCAATCGGCGCAACAGCCGATTACCGCTTTTGACATACAATGTACGAATCGGCGACGTCTCGGCTGGATCAATCCGCAACGAGCCGCGCCAGTCCGTGACTCCCAGCAATTCCGATTCCTCTACGCCGGGCAAACGCGAATAGATCTGATAGCCGGCCAAAGGATGGGGCTCTTTGTCTTCCGATTCGATATACAACATCGTCGACCGCTGCGTGGGCCGCTCGACGAACGCCACTTTTTCGACTCGGCCACTGGCCCGGCCGCCGAGCGCGGCGCGCCGGCCTGAATGAATATCGCACTGCAATTGGGTCTTGTCCCGTGAGGCGACCGTCAATAACGTCCACTGGACCGGATCCAACCCGCCTTTCTTGATAACCCCTTTGCGGTCGGTCTTGCGAATCCAAGGCTGTAAGACCGCGTCGTCGGAGATCCATGCCGGAGAAAACTCGTTACGAGCCAAGCCGCCCGCGCGAACTCGAACCGTCGCCACCAATTTGAAGACCTTTTCGATTCGCACCATGGGAACAAACGCTTCCTTCAACGCGGCGTAAACCTGGGTCGGCACGTCCGAAAGCTGCCAGGTTGTGCGCTCGACCACGGGCCCCCAAGCTCGATATTGGCAATCCAAGCTGCGGGCCTGGATTCGATAACCGCCGGCAGTGACCGCCACGCTGACCAGCAGGATTCGATCTCCCCTTACGATGGACTCCTTGGGATCGATGTCGGGCGGAATGGTGATCCCCGCCAAGTCGTCGATCATCCGCATGCGCAGGTATTGCGGCGCGGGCTTAACTTCCACCTGCCAAGCCGCCAGATCCGAGATTTCCGCTTGCCACTGGACGGTCTGGGCAATCCGCTGCCTTAACCGATCGGTAAGGGCGGGATCGGGTTGCATGGCCAGCCATACGCGAACCTGATACGGCGAGTATTCCCACACTTCCGCGGCCGAGGCCGTGGATGAAAAAAGAAAACTCACGGCCAGCAAGCAAAACAGAACCCCAGCGGCGCGAGATCGGCGCGCGCCCGTTGATGTGACCGGCCGACCGCCGAACCGTCGCGATGATGATCCACCCACTGATCTCTTCTTAAACCTGTTCATGGACGCTGCACCACCAATTCCCACTGATCCACGTTTTCGTATAGCGTTTGCTGTCCTTGTCCCACGTCTCTAATGTTCTTTCGACGGGCATAGTAGTTGACCAGTTGCCACAACGGGATCACGGTCAGGTCATGATGCACCGTTCCATGCAGTGCGTACAGCCGCTGGCGGGCGACGCGCCAATTCCGAGCCTGGTCCAATCTACGTAAAGCCAAATTGACATAAGGTCCCGGAGAACCGGTCAGTCCGTTCGCGCCGATCAAACGGCGAGCATCGGTTAACGGTTCCCACATGGCGACGTCCACGAACAACAGATCATATTGCCGCGCGGGATCATCGGTATGACCGGGAGGAAGCTGTTTGAGTTCAATTTCCAATCCGATTCCGGTTAGGCTTTGGGCAATCGCCTGACAAGCAATGCGGGCCATTTCACCGCTGGGATGCGCCAAGACGAGCTTTTTCAGCTCAGGAGGTTCCTCGCCGATGCCCTCGGCCATTGCTTCCAATTGGCGTTTGGCGAGAATCACCAATGTCGCGGCCAAACGCAATTCATAAGGCCGCGGATCGATTTTCGGGGAATAGGCATAGCCCACGGCTTCACTCGCGACGCCCGTTTTTGGAAACGGCCCGCTAATCAATTTGCTTTCAGGTTCGTCGCGGCCTCGCAACAGAAGATTCTTGAGGATGACCTCGCGATTAATGCCATAGATCAGCGCCCGTCGAAAGATGAGGTTGTCGAGATAGGGATTGTCCCGGTTGGGCACGAGCATGTGCAAAGTGGGAAGCTCGTAGGGCACGACTTCGATATCGGCTTCGCGCTGCAAGCGGCCGACATCCCCCGGGAAGACGCGATCGATAATGTCGATCTGCCCACGTCGTAGTTCGGCGACCGCGCGTTGCGAGTCTTGATAGGCAACCTCGACGACTTCAAGTTGGGTCGCCTTGTTTAGGTTCCGCTTGGGATTAACCAGATACGACGCTTCATTTTTCGTTCGATTGGCAACGTTGGTGACATACGGGCCGTCTTCCGCGCCTGGCGGCAGAGGGCCATCTTGCAACAGAATATTCATGTAGGCATTGGGCAGCACGTGCGATTGCCGCAAGTCGACCACGACAGTGTTTACTTTTTCAACCCGGATTTGCTCAACCAGCCGGGCCCATGGAGGCAAATATTTGGGGCTGCCGGGATCGGCCAGTCTCATCAGCCGGTCCGCCACGTCATAACCGCTGATGTCGATGGTATCGGTGTGGCCCTTGGTGACTGAAATGGTCAACTGCCGTCCGTTCTCGCTGGGCTCGACCGTGCCGAACGGAAATGAATATTCGCCCCCCTGAAAACTCTGTCCGGTAAAGTCGACCAACATGCGGCGGACCAGCCCACCCGCGCGGCGATCCCCCCAATTGTGAATGCTGGTGGGATCGGGGTTCGCGGACGTGTGCGAAACGGAAACGAAAACGAGCGGGAACTCCTTCTCCAGTTCAAACTTCAACTGGCGTCCGCCCGTCAACTTCGGATAGATCGCCAACATCTTACTGGCAGCCTTATGAGCAGCGCGGCCATCCTTGGCGACCCGGTGCTTTTTGGCTGCCTCCATTCTCTCCTGGGCCAGATCGATCAGGTGCATTCGCCATTTGGAAACGACCGACGGGTTGAGGCGATTGCCGTAAGTGGACTCCAGCCGACCCAGGAATGTACGGGTCGAGGCGTAGTCACTGCGGTCGACGAAATCCTTGGCCACGACCTCCGCCGCTGAGCCGACGGCTTGCAGGACGGTCTGCGACTGGTTGCGGTATCCGGGGCTCTGCTGATAAAGCTGCTCGAAAATCGCCAGCGCCAATTGATACTTCTTATCGGCTAGTTGTTTTTGGCCGTCGAGGAATAGAAAGTCGAGCTGCGCCTCTTTCAGGCCGATCGTTTGCGGATGGTCGCGATAGAGAAATTCAAAAAAGCGATACGCGTTAATGAAGTCGCCCTTGGCGATGAGTGCCTTGGCTTCTTCAAGCACGATCTCCTCGAAGAAACGCAAACGGACGACGTTACCCCAGGCAATCTTATAGGTGTCGTAGGGCCGTGATCGGATATGAAACTCAAACGTCGTGGTCGAATTGGGATTGGCTGGAATCCGTCGCGGCCTCAGCTTGACATCAAAGACTCGGTACGTCTCCTCTCTTTCGTCATCGCGAGCCGTTAGCAGGTCATACGGTTCTTGATCGATGAGCAGATCCTCGACCTCTTTTTCTTTTTCCTGGGCCCAGGCAATCGACGCGCCGAGGAGTACAACAGAGATCAGCGCGAGCGGCCACATGACTTCGCGGCCGACCGTGGCGTGATTCGAGGATTGAGTCGTCGAGAATTTCATGGTCTTGCTCTTAACCTTGTTACGACGAATGATGGCGGACGACATCGCGCGACATCGCACGGGGCACGAAACGGGTTACGGAGGCGGCAGCATGAGCAACAGGCCGTCGCTGCCGTAGAGCCAAATCGACGGGCCGAAGGCAATGGGTCCCGATCCAAACGGTTCTTGCGACACAATTGGTTCGCCGCGTGCGGACCCGCTGTCCGCCGCGATTCGCCACAATTTTCCCGATTGGTAAGCGATCAGCAGATCTTCGCCGTCCGCGGCCGGCAAGCCAGCCAGCGGCCCCTGATCCAAGTCGACCGACCAGCGAAGCTTTTGCCCGGATTCGAAGCAATGTAGCTTGTCGTCATCGGTAACCACCAGCACCACGTCGCCCACCGTCCGCGGACCCCATGTCGGGCTAGCTGCAAGGGCAAACTCCTTGCCTGCTTTCAGATCGGTGGCCCCATACGAGACGATCATCGACTTATTCTGGTTGTCCGCGCGAGCGTACAGCGTGTCTCCCGCCACGGCCAACGCCGAACTAATGTTGGCGCGAACGTTCGCGGTCGCCTTCGCCGCCAGATGAGGTTCGGGGGCGTTTTCAATTCCCACACGGTAGATCTTCCCTCGACTGTCGGAGATCACGAACTCTTCTCCACCGGGAAGCAGAGTCGCCTGTCGCCACTGCACGGCTTGTCCGGGACGAGTGGGTGGTTGAAAGGGATGAACTTTGTTGGCACCCGTGCTGGGATCAAGCAGCAGGACTTGCCCGTTGTTCCAAGGTATCACGATGCCGCCTTGAAATGCGGTCGCGTTGGCCGTCGCGGCACCTTCCGGCACCGCCAACGATCGCAAGCGGAAGGGCGCGGTGGGCCGTGCTGGATCGAGTGTCACCATATGGGTGCTTTCCGGCAAACCTCGCTGGGGCATGCCGATCCATCCGGTGCTGGCACCAAAGTCCAGCCGTGTGTGCAGGGACATTGGTTGCTCGGTGGGACTGGGGCGAGCCGTGGGCCGCGTAATGTAACCCGACTGCACCGCGGCACTGTCCGCATGGAATAGGTTGCCCAGGCCGGACACCGATACCACCTTGTCGTTGGTGGAAGCGATCAACGGTTCACCGACCTGCGGCACTCCTAAATCGGTGCGCCAAATCATGTCGCCGCTTTCAGCATTCACGGCCGTGACGGATACACCCGGCAATTGACCACGTCGGCTGATATGAATCGCCACGTCACGAAATACGCTGATCGCGCCAACGAACGTGTCGAAAGGATTCTTTCGCCAACGCGGGGTCAATTTGCCGCTGGCAAGTTGAATTTCGTATTTTGCAAAACCATCGCCGCCGACGAAAAGATTTTCATTCGACGCGGTGGCGTACGTAGGCGTCGACTCGTCGGTTGTCGCTTCTAGACTGGCGACCAGTTCGATCGGCGCTTCTTCGGTGCCCGTCTCCTCGAAGAAATGGATGCCGCCACGGTCCGTGACCACCATCATCATGCGGCCGAATACCTGGACGGGCGGCAAGACGACATGGCCCTTCAGCCGAAATGGGGCTTGCGCCTTCCCCAGCAAACTCTTTTGGTCGGTGTCCAGCGGCTGAGCCAGCACATGGAGATTGCAGTAGCCGCCGGGCTCGTTGACGGCCACCAGGACGTTGCCCCGCAAGTACACGGGTGCCACCAGAATTTGGCCGGCTTTGTGTGCGACATGGTAGACATTGCGGCAGCTCAGGTCGGCGACCGAGAGGATATATAGATTCGAATGGGAACCCAGTTGATACAAATAGGAACTGCCCTCATTGGCCCCCGGCGCGACGTAGAGCGGCATGGGAAACTTGGCGTACTTGTCGGACACACCTGTTTCGGCATTGACCGAAATCAGTTTGCCTGATTCCGTGGCGACAAACACCAGCCCTTTATTGATGACCGGATCCGCGAACGGCTCGCCAATGGGTAATCGCCAGACGAGGCCGCCGTCGGATCGCCGCAATCGCAGCAGATCATTGTTCTTACCGTCAACGGCGATGATGTCCGACCCACTATCGGCATCCATGGGTTGAGGCCGATAGTTCGTCTCGTATCCCACGGCCCGCCGCCACAGAACTTTCCCGGTCGATCCGTCCAAACCGTGGATCGCCCCTTCCGCTAAGACGGCCAACACCTCTCCTTCCGCGTCGGATGTCGCCGTGCCCAGATTATTCGTCATGGCGACGCTGCCAACCTTAACGGGCTGACCGCCCTGTGTGGCGCGGGGACGGTCTTCTTGCTGGGCGGCGATTTCTTCATTGACAAGCTGCACCAAGCCTCGCTCGTTTTCCACGATCACTTTGACGGCCGCGACAAGCTTGGGATGATCTTCCAAGTCCGGGTATTTCTTCAGCAACTCAATTCGAGTTTGGTGGGCAGCAACCGTTTGGCCAGACTTTGCCAACTGCATAATGTCACTGACGGCGCGTTCCAGATCGACATCCTTCTGAATTTCGCGACGGATGATCTTAATTTCTTCCTTGATGCGTTCGATTTTCTGTTCGGTGGAAGCAATTTTTCTGATCGATGAAGGTAGGTTGGCGGGGTCGTCGATCAATTTCATGACTTCATCGGCCTTATCGGCCAATTCCTTCATGAGTTTTCGGTCATTCGCATTCTTAGCTTTTTCGGCAAATCCAACGGCGATGTCCGGCAGCACGGTACCCAACTCGCTGCGCGCTTCGTTAACGGCATTGGAGTCTTCGGATTCAAGAGGCAGCAAAGCTTTGGCCGTTTTCAAGGCGTGATCCCAGTTCTTCGAGGCGACGGGAATTCGCAACTCGGACATATTGCGTTTAACCTGCGCTTTGCCGGCATTGTCATCCTTGGGAAACAGCCGCAAGAAATCCTCATACTTCTTTAGAGCGTCCTGATATTGCTCATTGCTGTAAGACTTTTCCGCATCGTTGAACATCGCGGTGGCGTCTCCCTTTCCCAAGACGAAATAGAGCCACGCCGCGAGCGGGATCAGCAATAACAACAAGAAAGCGCCCACGAAGGGCCACATTTTTTGCGACCAGTGCTTATCGACCTTCTTGCCCTTGAACGTTGCCGGTCCGGCGGGCTGCGCCTGTGCTGTCGAGCCATCTGGAACCGCCATGGGATCATTCATGTCCCAAGCATCGCCGCCCGACAACGGCTGAAGGCCAGGGGAATCCAAGGGAGCCAGTCCACCATCCAGGGGCGTCAACCCTCCGCCACCGTCCAACGGCACGAGTCCGCCGGCGTCTTCAATCGGCGTCAGCCCGCCGACGTCGTCAAGGGGAATCAGTCCACCCGCATCAATGGGAGTCAATCCCGGGTCGTCGAACATCGCCTCGACAGGCGCTACCGCCACGGCCGGACCTTGGCTGAGAATCTGTTCCGCCTGGCCCGCATCGATACGCCCTTTATCGACGAGCAATTTTGCAAGCGCTTCCGCGGTGATGGGGCTCTTCGCGCGCGACACCTGGGCACGCAGGGCGTCCACAACGTTGTTCGCCAGCACTCCTGAATCTTCTAGTCTCTTCAGAAAATCTTCAGCGGACATATATCAGACTCACGCATTCTAGTAGCTTGCGGAAGGGATAGGACTCTGGATTTCCCCAGTTAGAGGATCGATGGGGCCTAGGCTCGTTGCACGGATTCGCGAACAACGCTTAATCATAGACTTCATCTTCCTCGGTCATCATGACGTTCATTTGCCTGAATTCGAATTCCGAACCCGCGTCCATGACGGCGATGACTTTTTCATACAGTGCGTCGCCATGGGCCCTTATCAGCAGTGTGGAAGGCTTGTCGCCGTTGCTGCCTTCACTTGCCTGGCGCAGCTTCACCACCATTTCGTGTTCGCTGGGCGCTTCTTCTTCCCAATCGGCAGTTCGTACATAGTAGGTATTCAGCGAGTCAACAAAGACGTGGACGATATCGGGATCGTCCTCTTCCTTGTCCACCGGGTTTGTACTCGGATCTTGTGACTCGGCGGGCATGGGAATGGTCTTTTGCAGAGTGAACGCGGCAGTCACCATGAAGAAGATGAGCAGCAGAAAGGTGACGTCCACCATCGGCGTCATATCCATCTCCGACTCCGAATCGTCCTTGTCTCCGCCGAAAGTCAGGACGGGATCCTGGTCTGGCGGCTCGCCGGCAGCCTGGGACGCGGCGGATGGTCGCGGCGCTCCATTCCGCTTGGGTTCCGGCGGCGTTGCCACCCGGGTCGCTTGCAGCGGTTCAAGTTCCGCGACCTGGGGTTCGTTACGAGTCGCCTGACTCTTCTTTTTCTTCTTGGCGGGCGAGGCTGTCTTCGTGGTCCCGGCTGTCTGGCTGCTCCCCAGTTGTTTCCGTAATTCGTCGTCGTAAGCCGGACGTTTGTCGCGATCCAGGAGGCACGCGCGAGCTTTGGCGAGTTCATTCAGCAGGTTTTGAGAATCATGGCCATAACGGCCGGAAGACTGGGCTTTGATATGCAGCATCTGCCGGTCGGCCGACATCGCAATTACATCCGGGTCGGGCTCGAACGGAGCCACTCCCAGCAAGCGATAGTAGTTGGGCGGCTGTTCGCCGGGTGGAATTGCCAGCCAATGATAATAGGCGTCGAAGGGCTCGCTTTCGCCGTTTCCGTTCACGTTCTCTTCGACGCGGCTGACATGGCTGCACTCGGGGCAGCGCACACGACGCCCAAGGACCTTGCGGTTGACCGGTCGTTCGTTATTACACGACGGGCAACGGAATTGCACGGATTTGGACGTCACTGTTTCTCCTTGATGGCGACGCTGACTTGGGATTTTTGATCTTCGTCGAGTGCCGTTCCCGCGGCGTTGACGACCCGTTTAACGTGTCGAAAATGAACTCCTTTCTCCGCCAACACGAGTACCCTGTTTTTCCGCGGTCGGTTTATTTCCTCCGTGACGTACTCCACGATTTGTTCTTCTTGATCGATCAGGTCGCCCGATACCAGGTTTCCCGGTTCTTTGGAGGGGCCTTTGTAGATTTCGGCCTCGCCCTCACCCGCATCCGCCCGAGCGACCACGAGTACGACCGACGCGCGTTGGGAAACGGGATTTCCATTGTTGGCGGTCGGAAAATCGACGTTCTTCTGCGGGTCCATCTTGGAGGCCACGATAAAGAAAATCAGCAGCAGGAAGGTGACATCGATCATCGGCGTGATGTCCATTTCCGTATCTTCGCGTCGCCGCTTGTCGTGGCTAATGAACGAGCCCTCGTTGTCGGCATCATCTCCGTCGAAATCATCAAAATTGTCTATCGGCGGAGGTTCGACGGGCTTGGCAACAACGACGGGCGGAGCCCCCTCGGCGTTGGAAGAATTGCTATTTTGGGGCGGTTTAGAAGTGGTCATGGACTCGGGTTGGGTTTGCGACTAATCAACAGCGAGAACTTCACCGTTAGCGGCGAGTCAGCGCGCCTTTAAATACGTCAAAAAAGCGGGTCAATCCAGATCCGACCAGATCTTCCAATTTACGGATGCGAATATTGATGCTGGCCGTACACAGCACCAGCGGGATCGCAATGGAAAGGCCGCAAGCCGTGGTAATCAACGCCACCTGAATGTTACCCGCCAGCTTGTCGGCTTGGACACTTTCCGCCGTCGCCAGTTTGGCGAAGGCACCCATCATACCGATCACCGTGCCCAACAGCCCGACCATGGGAGCGCTTTTGATCACGGTGTTGACCCAAGCCAGCCGATGTTCCAAATCTCCCAACACGTCGCGCTGGAAACGGTCGGTCACCATTTGGCGAACGCGATGATATCCAATGTCGCGGTTGAGGATCGCCAAGTGCGCTAACTGGCACATGGCTCGCTGATCCCCCTCGCAGACCATTCCCGCCGAATCAAAATCGCCCTTCAACATGGGCTCTTCAACTGCCTGAAGAAACTCTTGCTGTGCCTGTTCACTGACAAACCGCTTTTGACGAACGCGAGCCCACGCCATCACCACGCAGTAGGCACCCCACAACGCGATGAGAAACAAGCAAAAGTAAATAATGTAGCCGACAATAGTTAAGACTGAGTCTATTCCGTTTTCCATTCTTGCGCTCTGATGAAACCTTGGTGAAGTACGTTGAATGAACGTTAATGGGAACGATTATTGTAATGATTCGGGCCGAGTGGTGGCGGGTATTCACGAACCCTGGCACCACAATTTTATTAAACGCCCAACAAATTTTTTCAAACGCCCAACGATTTGGAGCCGGTCGAATCACCTGCGAGATATGAAAAGGGGTTGGATGGGATGCAGAAAAGTGAAAATTCAGTCACCGTCCACGCATACCCTCAACCACCACCTGATCGTAACGACCCCGAACACGAATGTCAAGGAACCGAGATGACGGAAGTCCTTTGACGAGAGGAGTTTGTCGAGTAATTTGGAATTCCCGAAACGAGCCCCAGGCTACTCCCGTAGCTGGTCCCAGTTGATGGGCGCACCGAGATCGATCCGCGGCAGGTCCGCGGCCATCGCTTCGACGTACTTTTGCGCCGCTCCCGTGTTGAAGATAACGATCTTCTCGTCGGGCTTAACCCACTGCTGGGCAACTAGTTGCTCCAGCGCGCCAACGCAGGCCGCCGTTTCGGGACAGACCGCGATCCCCTCGCGGCCTTGGGCCAAGGTCATCCAGTGCCGGATCTTGGATTCGTCGACGGCGATCGCTTGCCCACCGCTTTGCCGAACGGCATCCAGAATCATGAAATCGCCAACCGCCACTGGAACTCGCAGCCCCGATGCGATCGTACTGGCGTTGGCAAACGGCTCCGCGAATCGCTCGCCAGCTTCAAAAGCACGCACTATGGGACAGCAACCGTCGGACTGGACCGAGACCATGCGCGGCATTTTGGGGCTTTCCAGCCAGCCCAATTCAGCCAGTTCCGCGAACGCTTTCCACATCCCGATCAATCCAGTTCCGCCGCCCGTCGGATAGAGAATCACATCGGGCAGTTGCCAATCCAACTGCTCGGCCAACTCCAACCCCATCGTCTTTTTTCCTTCGATGCGGTACGGCTCTTTGAGGGTGGAAAGGTCAAACCAGTCCATTTCTGGCTTTCCTTCGCGGACGATTCGGCCACAGTCATTGATCAGCCCATTGACCAAATACGTTTTGGCCCCCGCCATTAGGCACTCGTACTGATTAATTACGGGCGTATCC